>NZ_JBEOTZ010000027.1:0-122429 GCF_040303825.1 Streptomyces sp. NPDC094143 | reverse complement strand
CTGGCGTTGACTTTTGGCACGCTGTTGAGTTCTCAAGGAACGGTCGCTTCCTTTGTACTCACCCTCTCGGGCTTTCCTCCGGGCGCTTCCCTTCGTGTTCCAAACTCTATCAGTGTTTTTCCGGCCCTCTGACCACCGTCCTGCAGGCATGCAGAAGGGAACCCAGAGATAGGATCTGACAGGTTGGATGCTGCCGGGCCAGGACGCGAACTCGCGTCGGTCAGCCCCAAGCAGGAGTACGACTGTACACGCGGCCGCGGAGCGGGTGCAAATCCCTATGCGGTATGGTCTAGACCACTTCGGAGTGCCCACACGGAACCGGCACTTCAGGTGACATACGCTGCTGAACAGTGTGCCGTCCGTTACCTACAGGGACGGCCCTATCGATCTCCACCCCTGGGAGGCTTCCCATGACCACCGTGACGTCCCCGCTCGCCGGACGCGCCATCGGACTGGCAGCCGTGCCGGATCCGGTCTTCTCCCAGGCCATGGTCGGCCCGGGCACAGCCATCGACCCCGTACGTGAGCCCTCCGAGGCCGTCTCTCCCGTGGACGGCGTCATCGTCTCCCTGCACCCGCACGCGTTCGTCGTGGTCGACGAGAGCGGACACGGTGTGCTCACCCATCTCGGCATCGACACCGTGCAACTCAACGGCGAGGGCTTCGAGCTGCTGGTGAACAAAGGGGACACCGTCCGCCGCGGTCAGGGCATCGTGCGCTGGAACCCTGCCGCCGTCGAGGCCGCCGGCAAGTCCGCGGTCTGCCCGGTCGTGGCGCTGGAGGCCACGGCCGAGGCCCTCTCCGATCTTCGCGACAACGGCGATGTGAAGGCCGGTGACAGTCTCTTCCTCTGGAAGTGACGTCAGTGCCGTCGTATGACGGCGAGTACCACAACCAACGTGGCGGCGGGGCCCGCCGCACTATCGGAGACGGGTGAGATGGAGACAACGCTGCGAGGCGTCGGTGTCAGCCACGGTGTGGCGATCGGCGAGGTTCGGCACATGGGAACGGCGGTGCTCGAGCCGCCCGCGAAGCAGATTCCCGCGGAAGAGGCGGAGCGTGAACAGGGGCGCGCCCGCAAGGCCGTGGAGGCTGTGGCCGCCGACCTGATAGCGCGCGGCAATCTCGCGGGGGGCGAAGCTCAGGCGGTGCTCGAGGCGCAGGCCATGATGGCTCAGGATCCCGAGCTGATGGCCGACGTGGACCGCCGGATCGCCGTCGGCAGCACGGCCGAGCGTGGCGTGTACGACGCCTTCGCCTCGTACCGCGAGCTGCTGGCGAACGCCGGTGAGTACCTCGCGGGCCGCGTGGCCGACCTCGACGACGTGCGGAATCGCATCGTCGCCCGTCTGCTGGGGGTCCCCATGCCGGGCGTTCCCGACAGCGACGAGCCCTACGTTCTGGTCGCCCGTGACCTCGCGCCCGCCGACACGGCCTTGCTCGACCCGACTCTGGTGCTCGGCTTCGTCACCGAGGAGGGCGGTCCCACCAGCCATAGCGCAATCCTGGCGCGGGCGCTCGGTGTGCCGGCCGTGGTGGCGCTGCCGGGTGCCGGTGAGCTCGCGGAGGGCACGATGATCGCCGTTGACGGCAGCACGGGTGAGATCTTCGTGGAGCCGAGCGACGAAAAGAAGGCTCAGCTGGAGGCCGCGGCGGCTGAGCGACGGGCGGCGCTCGCGGCTTCGACGGGGCCCGGTGCCACGGCGGACGGGCACAAGGTGCCGCTGCTGGCGAACGTCGGCGGCCCTGCCGATGTGCCGGCCGCTGTCGAGGCCGGTGCCGAGGGTGTCGGCCTCTTCCGTACCGAGTTCCTCTTCTTGGACGACAGCAAGCAGGCGCCGTCCGAGGAGAAGCAGGTCGCCGCGTACCGGCAGGTGCTGGAGGCGTTCCCCGAGGGGCGTGTCGTGGTGCGGGTGCTGGACGCGGGTGCCGACAAGCCGCTCGACTTCCTGACACCGTCCGACGAGCCGAACCCGGCGCTGGGCGTGCGCGGTCTGCGGACCCTGCTCGATCACCCGGAGGTGCTGCGCACCCAGCTGACGGCGCTCGCCAGGGCCGCGGAGGGGCTGCCGGTCTACCTCGAGGTCATGGCCCCGATGGTTGCGGACCGTACCGATGCCCGGGCCTTCGCGGACGCGTGTCGTGAGGCGGGGCTGCGGGCGAAGTTCGGGGCGATGGTCGAGATCCCGTCGGCCGCGCTGCGGGCGCGGTCAATTCTGCAGGAGGTCGAGTTCCTGTCGCTGGGGACGAACGACCTCGCGCAGTACACCTTCGCCGCCGACCGTCAGGTGGGTGCGGTCTCCCGGCTGCAGGATCCGTGGCAGCCGGCGCTGCTCGACCTGGTGGCGCTGTCCGCCGAGGCGGCGAAGGCCGAGGGCAAGAGCTGTGGTGTCTGCGGTGAGGCCGCGTCCGATCCGCTGCTCGCGTGTGTGCTGACCGGTCTGGGCGTCACCTCTCTCTCCATGGGCGCGGCGTCGATCCCGTACGTGCGGGCGACGCTCGCGAAGTACACGCTGGCGCAGTGCGAGCGGGCCGCTGCGGCTGCGCGTGCGACGGACAGCGCCGAGGAGGCGCGGAGTGCGGCACAGGCGGTGCTCTCGGGTGAGTAGTTGGGCCGGCTGACGGCTGCCAGGGAGGGGCGCTCCACTGCGGTGGGGCGCCCCTCCGGCGTTTCAGTGGTTGTGACCCTGTGCGGGTTTCTCCTCCCCGAGGTCGGGCGGCCGGCAGTAGTCGACGTTGGATTCCGGGGAGATGAGGTCTCCGGATTCGATGTCGGTGCAGTAGGCGTCGAAGACCTCTCCGGCGGTGAGGGGGACGAGTCCGTAGGAGCGGAGCCGCCAGCCGTAGACGCGGTCGGGGGTGCCCGGGGCGCTGGTGCGGATGACGAGTCCGCCGGGGCTTTCGGTGGCCAGGCCGAGGGCCAGGACGGTGGTGAATTCGAGGGCTTCGGCCTCGTCGAGTTCCGGGGCCTCGCCGGTGTCGGTGGCGTGGAGGACGGCGATGAGGGTTTCGGGTTCTCCGGTGACGCTGCAGACGAGGTGCCGATTGCCGGGTGGTGCTGTGTCGAGGATGCGGGCGAGGAGGTGGGAGGCTCGCGTGAAGGCGGCTCGTCCGATGTCCTCGCCGCAGGTGGCGCAGGGGCCCAGGCGGGCGAGGAGTGTGGTCGCGTACTCCCAGGTGGCTTGCCGGACGGCCTCGTCGACCAGGGCCGCGAGGAGGTCGGCGAGCGGTTGGCCCTCGTACGGCAGGGTCGGGCCGGTCAGCGCGAGGTGTGCCGTGAAGCGCGTGCGGCTGGACGGGAGGTCGGGGTCCAGGCTTTCGCGGCGGCAGAAGTCCGCGTAGTCCTCGGGGTCGAAGAGGGCGACGGCGGTGTGGCTGCCTTGCAGGGCGCGTGTCCTGAGGAGGCCCTCGACCTGTTTGAGGTAGGTCTCGTGGTCGTCGAAGGCGAAGGTGCGGTAGCGCCGCATGGCCCTGAAGTCGTGCTCGTCGGTGAGCAGGCCGATGGTGCCGGCGATTTCGCGGCGCAGGACGCGTCGCATGGTCCGGCTGTCGGTGTGCGCCATGTGTTTCCCCCTGTGCACGGTCGATCAATGCTCACTCACAGTAACCGGCCGCACTGACAATCAGGTGAGGCGAGTGATCGCACGGTCGGGAGATGAACGAAGGCGCAGGTCACGGCCGCATCCGCGGTGACCTGCGCCTGCAGCGTCGGTGACGGGGAGTACGGGTCAGGCCCGTTTGCGGGCCAGGTCCTCGTAGAAGCCCAGCAGGTCGAGGTTGTCGATGGAGCCCGGGTTGACCGCCTTCTCCAAGGGGGTGCCTTGGAGAAGGCGCTTGACGGGGACCTCGATGCGCTTGCCGGTGAGGGTGTGCGGGATGCCGGGTACTTCGATGATCTCGTCGGGGAGATGGCGCGGTGACAGTTGTTCGCGGATGGTGCGCTTGATGCGGTCGAGCAGGTCTTCGTCGAGGGTGGCGCCAGGGGCCAGGTGCACGAAGAGGGGCATCCAGTAACCGCCGTCGGGCTGCTCGATGCCGATGACGAGGGATTCCTTGATCTCGGGGAGGCGCTCGACGGCTTCGTAGATGTCGGCGGATCCCATGCGGACGCCCTGGCGGTTGAGCGTGGAGTCGGAGCGGCCGTGGATGACGACGGAACCGCGTGAGGTGACGGTGATCCAGTCGCCGTGGCGCCATACGCCGGGGTAGGTGTCGAAGTAGCTGTCGTGGTAGCGGCTGCCGTCCGGGTCGTTCCAGAAGTGGATGGGCATCGAGGGCATGGGGTTGGTGACCACGAGTTCCCCGACCTCGTCGATCAGGGGCCGGCCGCTCGGGTCCCAGGACTGCAGGTCGGTGCCGAGGCAGGGGGCCTGGAGTTCGCCGACGTGGACGGGCAGGGTCGGTACGGCTCCGGCGAAGCAGGAGCAGACGTCGGTGCCGCCGCTGACGGAGGCGATCCAGAGGTCGTCGCGGACCTCGTCGTGGAGCCAGCGGAAGCCGTCGGGCGGCAGGGGCGAGCCGGTGGTGGCGACGCACTGGACGGAGGAGAGGTCGAAGTCGCGGGACGGGTGCACGCCGGCCTTGCGGCACGCCATGACGTAGGCGGCGGAGGTGCCGTAGAGGGTGGCCTTCGTGCGTTCGGCGATCCGCCACTGGGCGCCGGTGTCCGGGTAACCGGGGCTGCCGTCGTAGAGGACGATCGTGGTGCCGGTGAGGAGGCCGGAGACGAGGAAGTTCCACATCATCCAGCCGGTCGAGGTGTACCAGAAGAAGCGGTCGTCGGGGCCCAGGTCGCAGTGCAGGCCGAGTTGTTTGAGGTGCTCGACGAGGATGCCGCCCTGGGACTGGACGATGGCCTTGGGCAGGCCGGTCGTGCCGGAGGAGTAGAGCACCCACAGGGGGTGGTCGAAGGGCACCTGCTCGAAGACGGGGTCCGTGTCCGCGGAGGTCAGGGCCGACCAGTCCAGGGCGCCCTCGGGCGCGTCGGTGCCGAGGAGGGGGATGTGCACGACGGCGCGCAGGGTGGGCAGTTCGCGGCGCAGTTCGGCGACGATCTCGCGGCGGTCGTGTTCCTTGCCGCCGTAGCGGTAGCCGTCGACGGTGAAGAGCACGACGGGTTCGACCTGCTGGAAGCGGTCGAGGACGCTGCGCGCTCCGAAGTCGGGGGCGCAGGAGGTCCAGACGCCGCCGACGGCGGCTGTGGCGAGGAGGGCGACCACGGCCTGCGGGATGTTGGGGAGGTAGCCGCTGACGCGGTCGCCGGGGCGCACGCCCAGGGTGCGCAGTTCGGCGGCCAGGGAGCCGACCTGGCGGCGCAGTTCCGCCCAGGTGACGGGGCGTGGTTCGTGCGTCTCGTCGACGTGGAGGAGGGCGGGTTCACCGGCGCGGGTGTCGGCGGCGCGCAGGGCGTGTTCGGCGTAGTTGAGGGTCGCACCGGGGAACCACTGGGCGCCCGGCATCGCGCGGTCGCCGAGCACGCGCGCGTAGGGGGTCGAGAAGCGTACGTCGAACCACTCGGTGACGGCCGTCCAGAAGGCGTCCAGGTCGTCGACGGACCAGCGTTGCAGGGCCGCGTACCCTCCGTCGGCGGGGGCGCCGTGGTGCTCGGCGGCCCAGACCTGGAACCTGGTGATCCGTGCCCGTGCGATGCGCTCGGGGTCAGGCTGCCAGAGCGGCTGAGGACTTTCGGTCGACATGGTCGGCTCCCGGACTGTGCGCGTCGTGTGCGTCCTCCGCGCACGGGCTGGGGTGTGCGCGTGACGCGGCTGGGACGGACAATGCCATGTGATCGACTTCCACACCAGGGCGCGCCCCACATAGTCCGTGTCGTGAAGATGTGGTCTTGGCACGGGTGAACGGCAGTTGAACGACACGCTCTCGGGCGGCGTTCAGTGGCAGGGTGAGCAGCATGGACGGTCGTGACCTGGTGCGTTCGGTGAAAGCGGTGGCTTCGGTGGGGGCGGCGCAGGGTGTGCGTACCGTACGAGCAGCGTGGCGCAGGCGGCGGGCCGACGCCACCGGGCTGGCGGCGCGGGGAGCGGAGCGGGCGCGGGTGCCCGGGCCGGTGCGGGAGGTGGAGCCGGGGCCGGGGGGCGGTGTCGTCCGGTTCAGCCGGTCCGACCTGCGGATCCTCGTCGCGGTGAACGGTGCCGTCTTCTTGGGCTGGGACGGCGCGGAGCCCGAGCCGTCGTACGCGCTGGCCGGCCGCTGTCCCGAGCCGGATCCCCGGGCGGTGCTAGAGCCGGACAAGGACGGCGGCTGGCGTGTGGTGGCGGAGCGGGTGACGGTCGTGGTCTCGCGGCTCGGCGCCGTCGAGGTGTGCACGCCCGGCGGTGTGACGCTGCGGCGTGATCTGCCGCCGCGGTGGTGGGAACCGGTCGACGGCGGACCGGCGCGGTGGATGCAGCGGTCGGAGGTGGCCGCCGACGCGCGGTTCTTCGGGCTGGGCGGGCGGGCGTCGGGGCCGCGGCTGCCGGACGGCGCGTACCGGCTGTGGAACACCGACCCCGGTCATGCCTTCGGGCCCGGTGACGACCCGCTGTACATCACGATGCCGGTGCAGCTGGTGGTGGCCGACGGCGGTACGCATCTGGTGTTCCACGACAGCACGTGGGACGGCACGGTGATCCTGCGCGAGGGCGAGGAGGGCGCGGGGTCCGGGCACGACCGGGCCGGGACGAGCGAGCTGCGGATGGACGGCGGTCCCCTGCGCTGCTGGGTGATGGTGGGCACCCCCGCGCGCGTGCTGCTCGCCTGGGCGTCGCTCACGGGGGCTCCCGCACTGCCGCCCGGGTGGGCGCTGGGTCATCACCACGCGGGGTGGGGGTTCGGCTGTGAGCAGGAGGTGCGCCGGATCGTCGCGGGCTATGTGGAGCACGGTCTGCCGCTCGACGCGTTGCACCTCGACATCGATCACCTGGACGCGCATCAGGTGTTCACGGTCGACCAGGAGCGTTTCCCGAAGCTCAGCGTTCTGGCGGAGGAACTGCGGCGGGACGGGATCCGGCTGGTTTCGATCGTCGACCCCGCCGTCAAGGCCGTCCCCGGGAACGCCGTGTACGACGGCGGGACGGCTGAGGACGCGTTCGTGCGGGACGCCTCCGGGCAGGTCGTGGAGGGGGTCGTGTGGCCCGGGGAGGCGGTGTTCCCGGATTTCACGCACGCGCGCGTGCGTGAGTGGTGGGGCGGTCTCTACGAGGAGCGGCTCGCGCAGGGATTCGCGGGCTTCTGGCACGACATGAACGAGCCCACGTCCTTCACGGCCTTCGGGGAGTCGACTCTGCCCCGGTCCGCACGGCACGCCCTGGAGGGGCGGGGCGGAGACCACCGTGAGGCGCACAACGTGTACGCGTTGTGCATGGCCAGGGCGGGGTTCGAGGGGGTGCGGAGACTCGCCCCCGAGGAACGGCCGTTTCTGTTCTCGCGCTCCGGGTGGGCCGGGATGCAGCGCTACGGCGGGACGTGGTCGGGGGACGTGGCCACCGGCTGGCCCGGTCTGCGGGCGTCCCTGGCGCTGGTGCTGGGGCTCGGGTTGTGCGGCGTCCCGTACTCGGGTCCGGACATCGGGGGGTGCGACGGGGATCCGTCGCCCGAGCTGTATCTGCGGTGGTTCCAGCTGGGCTCCCTGCTGCCGCTGTTCCGCACGCACGCGACTGCGCGGGCGGGGCGGCGCGAGCCCTGGGAGTTCGGTCCCGAAGTGCTGGAGCACGCGCGCGTGGCGCTCATGCAGCGCCGCCGGCTGCTGCCGTACTTCGTGACGCTGGCGCATCTGGCGCGCCGTACCGGAGCGCCCTATGTGCGGCCGGTGTGGTGGACGGCGCCGGAGGACCGGGCGCTGCGCGACTGCGGGGACGCCTTCCTGCTGGGCGACTGCCTGCTGGTGGCGCCGGTGCTGGACCCGGGCGCGGACCGGCGCGTGGTGCGGCTGCCCCGGGGGCGCTGGTACGACACGATGACGGAGCGGGCGTACGAAGGGCCGGCACAGGTGCTCGTCGACGCGCCGCTGTCGCGGATCCCGGTGTTCGCGCGCGCGGGTGCCGTTCTTCCCGTCCGTGGGGAGGACGGCGGCCTTGAGCTGGAGGTGTGGGCGCCCGCCCGGGGACGGACCGGGAGCGGGCTGGTCGTGCCGGACGGGGGCGAGGGCTGGGACGAGCCGGAGATCGAGCGCTACACCGCTCGGTGGATGGGCGCGCGGGTGGTCGTCGAACGCGAGGGTGAGGACGGCGGGAGCGAGCCGCCTCACCCCGTGCGCGTCCGCGGGGCCGGGGAGCGCCGGGCCTAGTAGCGGCCTTCGAACCAGGCTCGTACGGCCACGGTGTGCAGGGGGAAGGCGAGTTCCTCGGGCCTGCGCAGGAGGTGCCAGCCCTCCGTCTCGTCCGTGGCGGCGGAGGGCGGCAGGCCCTCGGCCGGGCGTTCCGGGAGGAGACCGAAGAGCAGCAGGTGCCCGTCGGGTGAGCTCATGGCGTCGGCGAGGCGGACGTCGCGGCCGGCCGCGTCGATGCCGGTTTCCTCCTTGAGCTCCCGTACGACGGCCTGCCGCCAGTCCTCACGGTCGTCGATGTAGCCGCCGGGCAGGGCGATGCCCCCGCGCGCGGGAGCCACGGTTCGGGTGATGACCACAAGGGCGGTGCCCTTGGTGTCGTACACGGGCTGGAGGGCCACCGCGACCGGGAGGGGGTTGCGGTAGGCCACGGCGCCGCACGCCGGGCAGGTGCGGGGCCGGCCGGAGACGCCCTCTCCGTAGGGCGCGCCGCAGCTCGAACAGTGGGAGTCCGGCGCGGAGTTGGTAGTGGAGGCTTGAGTTTCGGACACGCGCGGACTGTAGCCGATCACGGAGAGGGCGTCGCGGGCGGGCTCAGTTCGGGCGCGTGAGCGACTTCCTGGACACCGGGAAGTCGAAGTAGGTGTCCGGGTAGGGCTCGGGCTTGAAGGTGTAGTGCCACCACTCCTCCGCGAGGTTCACGAACCCCTGGCGTTCGAGGGTGTTCTTGAGAAGCAGCCGGTTGGCGCGCTGGACGCCCTGGACGCGCGGGTCGAGGGTGTGCGAGAGGGTGTCGAAGCAGTCGAAGCCGGTCCCCATGTCGACCGAGTTGTCGGGGAATCGCTCGCCCTGCGGTGCGAAGCACGGCACGAGAGGTTCTCCGGGACGGTAGGGCCGGGTCGGCTTCGCCGGCAGGCGGACGAGGGTGACGTCGAGGGTGGATCCACGGCTGTGACCGGACTTCTCGGCGATGTAGCCGTCGGTGAACAGCCGGGTCTTGTCGACGTTCGGGTAGAACTCGCCCTTCATCGCCTGGTCGTCGAGGTCCTCCGCCCAGCGGACGAAGTGGTTCACCGCGCGCTGCGGCCGGTAGCAGTCGTACACCTTGAGTGTGTGGCCCTGGCGGAGGAGCTTCCGTTGCGCCCGGTGGAGGGCGTCGGCCGCGGGGCGGGTGAGGATGCAGGTGGGCTGGACGTAGCCGTCGATGCGCTCGCCGACGAAGTTGTGCGGCGTGAAGTAGCGCATCTCCTGGAGGATCGTCGGGTCCACGCTGCTCAACGCCACGAAGTCCTGAGGCGCTTTGGGCTCGGTCTTCGCCTGGGCGGACGCGGTGGGGACGGTCGCCGTCAGCAACGCGGCGAGCGTGGTGAGCAGGCCGCGTGCCACGGTGGTGAGTCGTGTCATGCCTCCTGCGTCTATCAGGACTGGGCCGCACCGGGGAAGCGCGGTGCGGCAACCGACCGACCGATCCGGAACTTCCGTGTGAAACGTGCGCGTTGATCGCTGTGGAGCCGGCGGCCGAGTGGATGGTGGTGCTCTGTCAGGCCGCTCCCGTTGTCGCCGTCGCGGACCTGGCGGTGGGCATGGAGGTGGAGGTGGTGGAGGTCGTCCCGGGCGTGCTGCACGGGGAGCGAGGCGCTGAACCCCCGTGCCCGCTACTGCGACCCTGTGACGGCGGAACAAGGTCGCGGCCTCGGCCGTCGTCGCCGATCCGCTGCGCCTGCTCGACATCGCGCGACGTGCCCTGTACGCCGACCGGCCCGCGGCCAGGCTCGGGGGACGCGCCCCGGACGGTGGGCGTCGACGCCACGGCCTGGGAGGTGCTGGACGTGGTGGCGGTCGGCGGGCGGGACCGTACCTCGGACGACGTGGCCGTGGTGGACGCGTACGGGCGGTGTGTGGGCGTCGTCCGGCTCGCGGATCTCGTGCGCGCCCTGGCGGAGACGCGGGTGGAGGAAGCGGCCGGGCTGAACCCGCTGACGCGGCCGCCCGGCTCGGACGCGATCACCGGCGAGGTGGACCGGCGCATCGCGGCGGGGCGGCCGTTCGCCCTGAGCTGGCTGGACGTCGACCACTTCAAGCGGGTCGACGACGGAGCGGGGTTCGCCGCCGGAGAGGAACTGATCCGGGCGGTGGGGCGGGCGCTGCAGCAGGCCGCGACGGGTAGCAAGCGCGTGGGGCACATCGGCGGGGACGACTTCCTGGTCCTCGCGGACGCGGAGAGCCTTGATCCGCCGGCCGCCACCGTGCTGGACGCGCCGTGGTCGGCGGGGGGGCCGGTCGCTCACGCTGTCGCTCGCTCCGGTGCTGTGCGCGCCGGGCAGCGTGACGGACCACCGGGAGGCGGCGGCGTATCTGGCACCGCTGAAGAAGGCGGCGAAGGCGTTGGGCGGGGCGAGCTGGGTCCTGGGCCGGGCGGGGGTGCCGACCATGAGGCCCGCCGGGGGGTGGCGCCGGCGGAGTGTGTCGGGGCGGAGCCGGGAGGGCGTCAGCGGAGCTGCGGGGTGCGCGGGGTGGAGCGTGACGTGCGGGATGGGTCCGGCCGGAGGCACGGCTCATCCACAGCGGCCCGTTCCCCGGCCGAGGCCGTGCCGGGTCAGCGCCGTGGCCGGCCGGGTGTCCGGTCAGCGCCGCGGCGGGCCGGGTGTCGGTGCGAGGCCGGGCAGGGCAAGGCGGCGCAGGGCTGCACAGATCTGCGCACGGCTGCGCGAGGCAGGGCAGCGCGGGCCTCCCGACGGAGCGGGGGACGCCCCCGTGGCGCCAGTCGGTCCGTATCCCGCCTGACCTGCCGGGCTCGCCCTGCGACTGCGACATTCGGGCCCGCCCCGTCACCGCGCTCATGCAGGCCGGCCCTGCGGCGGCGCTCGTCCAGGCCCACCCCCGTGACCGCGCTCATCCAGGCCCCCCGTGACCACGCACATCCAGGCCCCCCGTGATCACGCACATCCAGGCCCACGGTGACGCCCTCATCCAAGCACCCGCCCCGAGACGGGGCTCGTCCAGGCCCACCCCGTGGCCGCCCTCATCCAAGCGCCCGCCCCGAGACCGCGATCGGCCAAACCCGCCCCGAGACCGTGCCCCCGTGGGCCGGTGAGCCTCCCGCTCAGGCCCTCGTATCGCGGCCCGCGACGGGAATCGGTTCGTCCGGTTGAGAAGTTGGCAGGTCAGGTAGATCCTGGACACTAGGAAACCGGGTGTCGGGGACGGCTGAACGATCGCCGACGGCGAGGTTCGGTACGAACCGGGCACCCGGTGGAGGCCGGACACCATCCGCCAGGCCTCGCGCGACTCACCGGTGCGCGCGGGTCCGACCAGATCTGAACAACGACCCACCGGGCGCCGCCACGGCCGTGCAACCGGCCCCGGCCCGGCAGGAGCCCGGCGACCGTCACATGGCCGTCAACCGTTGCGGTCGGCGACCTTGACGCCTTTGGGGTGCCGGTGAACACTTCCGGTGTCAGTCGACATCGCCGTACATAATCGGCGTATTCCGGCACTGCGGCGCGCGGGCGCGCCTGCGTCAAGGCCCCTTCCCCACAGGCGAGTCGGCTGCGACGGCACGCTCGTCACGGATGCCGGGCGGGGCGCGGCCCTCCCTGCCTTCGGCTGAAGTAGCCATGGGAAACGCACCCTGCACGTGAGGCCCGGGGCGGACCGCCCCGGGCCACGGCCTAGGAGCCGCCATGAGTAACGGAGACATATTCTTCGGCGAGTTGATCGGCACGGCGATCCTGATCCTGTTCGGCGCCGGAGTGTGCGCCGCCGTCACCCTCAGGTTCTCGAAGGCGCAGGCCTCCGGATGGATCGTGATCGCGTTCGGCTGGGGTTTCGCGGTGCTGGCCGGCGCTTACACCGCCGCTCCCCTCTCCGGGGGACACCTCAACCCGGCCGTCACGTTGGGCCTCGCCGTCGACACCGGGGTGTGGGACAAGGTCTGGGTGTACATCCTGGGGCAGATGGCCGGTGCCATGCTCGGGGCCGTGCTGGCCTACCTGGTGTACTTCGCCCAGTTCCAGGCCAACACGCGCAAGGGCGGCACGACCGAGGGAACGCTCGACGAACCGGTCCCGACGCTGGGCATCTTCTCCACGATCCCCGAGATCCGGAACCCGGTCGCCAACCTGATCACCGAGATCCTCGCGACCATCGCGCTGGTGCTGCCCCTGCTGGCCCTGGTCGGCAACAACCGGCACGTGGAGGGCATCGGCATCGGGCAGATCGCGGGTCAGGGGGAAGGCATCTACGGATCCGGCATCGTGATCCTGCTGGTCGCGCTCCTGGTCGTCGGCATCGGTCTGTCCCTGGGTGGTCCCACCGGCTACGCCATCAACCCGGCACGTGACCTCGGACCGCGCATCATCCACTCCGTCCTGCCGATCCCGAACAAGGGCGCGTCCGACTGGGGCTACTCGTGGATCCCCGTCGTCGGACCGTTGATCGGCGGATTGCTGGGTGGCGTCATCTACAACGCAGCCTTCTGAACGAGCCCGAGGGGTAGTCATGACGGACAACGCCGAGAAGTACGTCGCGGCCATCGACCAGGGCACCACGTCGAGCCGCTGCATCGTTTTCAACCAGGACGGCGCGATCGTCGCCGTCGACCAGCGCGAGCACCGCCAGATCTTTCCCAAGCCGGGCTGGGTGGAGCACGACGCCACCGAGATCTGGTCCAAGACGCAGGCGGTCGTGGCCGGCGCGCTGGCCAAGGCCGGTCTGCGGGCCGACCAGCTGAGCGCGATGGGCATCACCAACCAGCGCGAGACGACGCTGCTGTGGGACCGTGCGACGGGCAAGCCGGTGCACAACGCCATCGTCTGGCAGGACACACGGACGGCGTCGCTGTGCAACCAGCTGGGCGGCTCGGACGGGCAGGACCGTTTCCGCGAACAGACGGGGCTGCCGCTGGCCACGTACTTCTCCGGGCCCAAGGCGGCCTGGCTGCTCGACAACGTGCCCGATCTGCGCGCGCGGGCCGAACGCGGTGAGATCGCCTTCGGCACGATGGACTCCTGGCTCATCTGGAACCTCACCGGCGGTACGGACGGCGGGCAGCACGTCACGGACGTGACCAACGCCGGGCGCACCATGCTGATGAACCTGGAGACCCTCCAGTGGGACTCGTCGATCTGCTCGGCGATGAACATCCCCGAGGCCATGCTGCCCGAGATCAAGTCCTCGGCGGAGGTGTACGGCACCGCCGTCGGTCAGCTCTCCGGCGTGCCCGTGGCCTCGGCGCTGGGCGACCAGCAGGCCGCCGTGTTCGGTCAGGCCTGCTACGACGTGGGCACCGCGAAGAACACCTACGGCACGGGAAGCTTCCTGCTGCTCAACACGGGCGACCGGCCGGTGACGTCCAAGAGCGGTCTGCTGACGACGATGGGATACAAGATCGGCGGTGAGGCGCCGGTCTACTGCCTGGAGGGTTCGATAGCGATCACCGGCGCGCTGGTGCAGTGGTTCCGCGACCAGCTCGGCATCATCCGCACCGCCGACGAGATCGAGCCCCTGGCGGCGAGCGTGGAGGACAACGGCGGCGCCTACATCGTGCCGGCGTTCTCGGGTCTGTTCGCGCCGTACTGGCGCTCCGACGCGCGCGGTGTGGTCACCGGCCTCACCCGGTACGTCACCAAGGCGCACCTCGCGCGCGCGGTGCTGGAGGCTACGAGCTGGCAGACGCGCGAGGTAGTGGACGCCATGTACCAGGACTCCGGGGTACGGATCACCACCCTGAAGGTCGACGGCGGCATGACGAAGAACAACCTGCTCATGCAGCACCAGGCGGACGTGCTCGACGTTCCCGTGGTGCGGCCGAAGGTCTCCGAGACGACCTGTCTGGGCGCCGCCTACGCGGCCGGACTGGCCACCGGCGTCTGGAACGACCTGGACGAACTCAAGGCCCACTGGCAGAAGGACGTCGAGTGGACACCGTCCATGGAGGCGTCGGTGCGGGACCGCGAGTACCACAACTGGCGCAAGGCCGTGGAGAAGAGCTTCGGCTGGGAGGAGGGCGACAGCTGACCACGCGCGCGTGGAGCGGCTCCTCGTACCGCGGCCCGTACCCCTGTCGGCGGGGGTACGGGCCGCGCCCGCGTCCCCGGGGACGTCAGTTGGTCACCGTCTGGCGGCGGTCGGCCGCGTAGGCCATCGCGTGCTCCACGACGCCGATGAGGGCCTCCTTGACCGACTCGCGGTCACGGGCGTCACACATCAGGAGCGGTACGCCGGCGTCGAGGTCGAGAGCCTGGCGGACGTCCTCGACGGGGTAACGCGGGGCTCCCTCGAAGCAGTTGACGCCGACGAGGAAGGGTATCGAGCGTCGTTCGAAGTAGTCGACGGCGGCGAAGCAGTCCTCCAGGCGGCGGGTGTCGGCCAGCACGACGGCTCCGAGCGCGCCCTCGGAGAGCTCGTCCCACATGAACCAGAACCGTTCCTGCCCGGGTGTGCCGAAGAGGTAGAGCACCAGGTCCTCGCGCAGGGTGATGCGGCCGAAGTCCATGGCCACGGTCGTGGTGTGCTTGCTCTCCACGCCGCTGAGGTCGTCGACCGGGCGCCCGGCCTCGGTGAGCAGTTCCTCGGTGCGCAGCGGCCTGATCTCGCTGACCGCGCCGACGAGCGTGGTCTTGCCCACGCCGAAGCCGCCGGCCACCAGGATCTTGAGCGTGACGGGCTCGACCGGAGGCTTGCCGCGCTCAGAACGCCCGAAGATCATCGGTCTCTTCTCCTGCTTGATGGGGGTCGGGCGACGGCGGTCCGTAGCCTCCGCCGCCGGGGTTGCGATGACGCGTGGGGCCGAGGGGGCCGGCCGTGCGTGTGCGGACGTCCCGGACCGCCGCGGGCGCAGCGTGCCGGATGGTCCGGTGAGGGCTCGTGCGGCAGGGGCCGGCCGTCCGGGCGCCGCGCGACGACGCCGGTGAAGGTGCCGCCTCGATCGGCCCGGAGCTGCCGGCCAGTCACGTCAGTACCCCGCCTTCACGCTGATCACAGCGCCCGGAGGCCGTTGATGACGTCGCGCAGAATACTCTCGTCCGGCAGCTCGGCAGGGGGCACGGGCCGGTTCACGTGGACGAACTCGGCGTCCACGAGATCTCCGACGAGGACCCGTACCACCCCGATCGGCAGATCGAGTTCCGCTGCGAGTTCGGCGACCGACTGCGGGTCTTCACGGCACAGTTCGACGATGTGCACGTGCTCCGGGGAGAGCATGTGGTCCGCCTCGGCGTCGTCCGCGTGCGGTTCGGCGACCACGACCGCGATCAGGTCCAGGCGGTGCTGGCCCTGGCTGCTGGTGCGGCCGCGCGTCATGGCGTACGGACGGACGACCGGCCCGGCCTCGTCGTCGAACCAGTGGCTTCTTCCCTGACCGTCAGCGCTCATGCCATCCCACTACCCGCCTGCGGGCAGGTCGGTGCGCGGAGCGGCGGCCAGATGCACACCGACCCGCTTGACGAGGAGCGTCATCTCGTAGGCGACCTGGCCGACGTCGGAGTCGGCGTCCGAGAGGACCGCGAGGCAGCTGCCGTCGCCAGCGGCGGTCACGAACAGGAAGGCGTCGTCGAGTTCGACGACCGTCTGGCGGACGTTGCCGGCTTCGAAGTGGCGCCCCACGCCCTTGGCGAGACTGTGGAACCCTGAGGCGACGGCGGCGAGGTGCTCGCTGTCCTCTCTGGTCAGGTCCCTGGACACGCCCGTCGGCAAGCCGTCGCCGGAGAGCACGAGGGCCTTGCGGATGCTCGCGACGCGGTCCACCAGGTCGTCGAGGAGCCAGTTCAGCTCCCCCTTGCTGTCCGCGGTGTGGCCGGTCGCCTTCGGTGCGGTCATCGACCGTCCCCCTCTGTCGTTCCTTGTGGTGCTGTGCCGCTGTGGGCGGCATCGCCCGCGGCGTTCTCCCTACGGCCGCGCTGCCAGCCGCGCTGGAGCGAAGCCATGCGGCTGCGTACTTCCTCGGCGTCCCGCTCGGCGGGCTCGGTCCGGTCCTCGGTACGTGGATCGGGTCCCCGCTTGAGCTGGGGGGCCAGATTGGCCTGCCGGACACGCCGGGGCAGCGGCGCGGTGCCGGCGCCCTCCTCGCCCAGCCGTGCGGTGTCGCCCGGCCGTGCTGTGTCTGCCGGCCGTGCGACGCCGTCTCCCGGCCGTGCGGTGCCGTCGCCCCGCCGTGCGGTGCCGCGTCCGGCGGCCTGCGACGGGGTGCCGGACTCGCCGGGCAGGGCGCCGGTGCCCGCTGCGGGGCGCGTGGGTCCGCCGGTGCCCTCCGGCGGCGGGCCGGAGTGGCGGTCGGATCCGTCGGGACCGTCGGGGCCACTGGAGGCGATCTCCGCGCGGCGGGTCCTACGGGACAGGGCGGACGACTCCCCGGGACTGCCGAAGGCGCCGCCGGACGAGCCCGGCGACTGCCCGCGGTCCTCGTCCCGGCCGGCCGCACCGATGCCCCGGGCGGGGGACTCGGTCCCCCGACGGCGAGCCGGGAGCGGTGGGGGCGTGCCCGGCTGGGTCTCGTCGCGCCGGCTGCCGGCCGGGGAACCCTCGGTGCGGCGCCGGGCCGGGAGCGCGGACGCGGGCTCAGGCCCGGTCCGGCCCGTGGGACGGCCACCGGCGGCGTCCTCGCCGCGGCGGCGCGCCGGGAGTGCGGCCGTGGGCCCGGTTTCGGCTCGGCCGGTGCCCGTGCTCTCCTCGTCGGCCCTGCCCCGCCGGGGGCGGTGCTCGGTGACCGGGCGGCCGTGCGAGCTGACCAGCTTGGGGGTGTGGCGGCGGGGCAGCGGGACCGGGGCGCTCAGCCCGTCCCCGGCGTCGGCGCGCTGCGCGGCGCCGGGCGCGTCGGCTGCCTGCTGGTGCGCATCGGTGCGGCGGCCGGCGGTCTCGTCCTGGGCGCGGGTGAGGGAGTGACGGGGGCGGAAGAGGCCGCCGTGTTCGCTGTCCTCGCCCTCGATGGCGTCCGGGAAGTCGTCGATGGCGTCCAGGTCGACGGGGGCCTCCAGCTCGACCGGTCCGTCCAGCAGCGAGGCGGGCAGGCCGGGACGTGCTGCGGGCGCCTTGGACAGGGCGGTGCGGCGGCCCTCCTGCGGCCCGGTGTCGTGAGCCGTCAGCTGCGGGCGGTCGAGCCGGAAGCCGATGCCGTTCGTGTCGGGCGCGTCGTCCGTGAGCAGGGCGTCGGGGATGAACACGACGGCGGTCGTGCCGCCGTACGGGGAGGGCTGCAGGGAGACCCGGACGTTCTGCCGCTGGGCGAGGCGGCTGACCACGAACAGGCCGAGGCGGTCGGTGTCGGACAGTTCGAAGTCCGGCGTCTCGGCGAGCCGGAGGTTGGCGTCGAGCAGCGCCTCGGCCGCCATGCCCAGACCGCGGTCGTGGATCTCCAGGGTGAAGCCGTTGGCGACGCGCTCGCCCAGGACCTGGACAGCGGTGTGCGGCGGGGAGAAGACCGTGGCGTTCTCCAGCAGTTCGGCCACGAGGTGCGTGAGGTCGGCGACGGCCGGGCCGGTCACGGCGATCCGCGGAAGGCGGCGGACCTCGATGCGCTCGTAGTCCTCGACCTCGGCGACGGCGGCGCGGACCACGTCCATGAGCTGGACGGGCTTGCGCCACTGGCGGGAGGGCGCGGCGCCGGAGAGGATCACGAGGCCTTCGGCGTGCCGGCGCATACGGGTGGTCAGGTGGTCGAGGCGGAACAGGTCGGCGAGTTCCTCGGTGTCCTCGGTCCTGCGCTCCATGGCGTCGAGCAGGGTGAGCTGCTTGTGCAGCAGGACCTGGCTGCGGCGCGCGAGGTTGACGAAGACCTCGGAGACGCCGGCGCGCAGTTCGGCCTGTTTGACGGCGGCCTCGACGGCGGCGCGCTGCAGGGTGTTGAGTGCCTGGCCGACCTCGCCCATCTCGTTCTTGTCGTACTCCAGGCGCGGCACCTCGGTCTCGACGTCGACCTGTTCGCCTGCGGACAGGCGGCGCATCACGCTGGGCAGCCGCACCCCGGACGCCTCGTGGGCCTCCAGGCGCAGTTGCCTCAGGTCCCGGATGAGGGTGCGGCCCACGCGCACGGACAGGAAGAGGGAGACCAGCAGGGCGATCAGGCCGAGGGCGCCGGCGATGACGGCCTTGGCGATGACGCCCACGGCCACGGGGTGGACGCGGTCCTGGTAGCGGTCGTTGGCCTGGTCGTTGAGGGTGCCGAGTTCGTCGAGCACGTTGCCTGCCGCGCTGTCCCAGCTCTTGGCGGTGACGCCGCGGGGCGTCCCGGCCCCCGAGTCGAGGGCCGCTTCCTCGGCCACGCGCAGCGGTGCGGAGGAGGCGTTCTTCCAGAAGGTCTGGTAGCGGTCGCGCTCGGCGACGGGCAGCAGTTGCAGGTTGACGTCGTACATCAGCGTGCGCTGGGCCACGAGGTCGGAGATGTCGCGCTCTTCGGAGTGGGTGATCCGGCCGACGATCAGAGCGGAGCCGAGGAGGGCGTCCTCGCGGGAGAGCAGTTCACGGGCGCGGGCGAGGTTGACCAGCGCGCGGTACTGCTTGTCGAGCTCGACGTTGTCGACCACGTGCAGGTTGGCGAGGAGCACGTAGCACGGGTCGACGAGCCGGTTGTAGAGGTCGAGGGCCTGGGAGCGGTTGACGGTGCCGTCCTCGACGCTGCGGCGCAGCGACTCTATGCCCTCGAAGGCGTCCAGGACGGCGGTCAGCCGCTCGTCGGTGGCCTCGCCCATCGCGTCGCGCACATCCGGGTTCCTGGCGTTGCGGCGGATGCCGCCCACGGCCTCGTCGGTGGCGGTGCGGCTGCGCCGGAGCGCGGCGAGACCGTCGGAGGCGCGGGGGTCGGCGAGGTAGACCAGGGTCTGGCGGCGTTCCTCCTGGAGGACGCGGACGGTGTCCTCGATCGGGTAGCCGATCTTCTCCACGACGGTCGACACGTTGAACAGGTCGGCCGCCTCACGCCCCGTGAGCACGGTGGCGAAGGACCAGATCGCGGTCAGGGAAACCAGCGGCACGAGAAGCAGCGCCACGATCTTCCGGCGGATGGACTTCCCGCGAAAGCGCATGGCCTCCCCCAGCTCGGGCCCCCCGGGGCTACCGGGGGTACACGTGTGCGTCAACAAACGGCGCGAGCCTACTACCGACGCACAGGGAACTCGAAGACCGGGCCTGAGGCCGAACTTCCGCGCCAGCGACGAGGCATGCCGAGTTGTCCGGGCATTGCGGGAGTTGTCTCCCCGAAACCGATGGTGACAGTGCCGGGTCTCCATCGGGGCCGACCAAGGCGGTTGGCCGAATTTTTTCGTTTCCCGGGAATCTTCGTGACGCGTCGTTCGTACTTCACTACGGGAAACGGGGGCGGAATCGGCAACAGGAGCCGCATCCTGCACCCGGGCGGCGTAAAACAGCGCAAGCCGGGCAGCCACTGGGGAGCACGGGTCTTCGGAAACGAGCGAGCGGTCTGCTGGCGGTGGGGAGTGACACGGTGATGGGCACGGCGGAACGGCGCGAAGCGCCGAGGGCCGGCGGGACGCGGGTGACGGGGCATCGGATCTCCGAGGCCGCCGTTCGCGACGATCCGGCGGACGAGGCGAAGACCCGGGTACAGGAGCCGGAGAAGCGGGTCCGGGCGGTGGACCCGGCCCGCGCGGCGGACCCGGTTCCCGCGACGGACCCCGTTCATGCGGCGGATGCCGTTCATGCGGCGGACCTGGTTGATCCGGCGGGTTCGGTGGACTCGGTGGATTCGGTTCGCGGGGTGGACCAGGACAGGCAGGAGCAGCAGTACTACCGGCCCCTCTGGGTCGAGGAACCGGCGCGGCGGCGCCGGTTGCCGGATCCGGTCCGTACGGCGGCCGTGCGGGCGGTGCTTCTCATAGCCGTGACGCTGATTCAGGCGATGGTGGCCTTCCTGTGCACGATGGCCGGGTCCTGGCTGGCGTTCCCCATGGTGATCAGCAGTGTGGTCAGCACGATCGCGGCCACCTGGGGCGCCCTCGACGTGTGGGTGACCCGCCAGGTGTGGAACCAGCGCCACGGCGTGGTGTCCGTGCCGAGCAGCACGGCCCGGGCGCTGCGGCGCGAGCGGCGCCGGGCCCGGCGTCAGGAGCGGGTCACGGCGCGGACGCAGGAGCGGATACGCCGACGGAGCGGGGCCGGGCAGTTGTCCCACTCGTAGGGCTGCGCTGTCGTCGTCGGGGCCGCCCCCCGGCTATTCCCCGGCGACGGTGACGGCCGCCTGCCGGGCGAGTTCGCGTCTCGCCCGCATGAAGGGGCGAGGGCGGTCCACCGCGAGCACCGCGGTCGTACGGCCGTTCCGCTCGTAGCGGGCGAGGGATCCGCGCTCGGCCGGTGCGCCGTCCAGGGCCCGGGCGCGGACGCCGGGCAGCCACTCGGCGGCAACCGCTCACGCGGCTGTCCCTTCCTCCGCCGCGAGGTGGACGTGGATGACGCCGTCGTCGACGGTGACGCGGTGGGTGCGGACGGCGCGGCGGGCCGGGAGGCAGGTGGGTAGGCCGGTGCGCAGGTCGAACGCGGCGGCGTGCAGCGGACATTCGACCACGCAGCCCTCCAGCCAGCCTTCGGAGAGGGAGGCGTCCTGGTGGGTGCAGGTGTCGTCGATGGCGTGGAGTTCGCCGTCGTCGGTGTGGAACACGGCGACGGGCGGCGTCGTCTCGACACGGACGGACTCGCCCATGGGGAGGTCTTCGAGGCGGCAGACGGGAATCACGGGCCCCCCTCTCGGTCGGGCACGTGGTCCGGGCACGTGGGCCGGACCGTTCGGCCAGACTGCAGACAGTGTGTGAAGTGCCGGACCGGGGCGGCTCCGGGCACGAAAGGGTGATGCTGCACGTCGTCGGGCCCCGCCGTCGGAGCCGAGCCCCGGGAGGGTGCTCGTCCCCTTCCGGGATACGGACGCTTCGGTAACATGACGTTTCACATGGCGCATAAGCACGCGCCATACGCAACAGAATCCGCGCGGGGCGACCGTCGCGTCAAGGGGTTCCCGCAGATGCGGCCCAAAGGGGGCCGCCAGGTGGTGAGAGTTGGCCATGGCCCGCACGCAGAAGCAGTCCTCCCGCGAGGATCATTCGACGGACAACGAGGTGAGACAGGGCGGCAGAGGCGCGGCGAGCGCCGTCCAGTCGGTGGACCGCGCCGTGAGCGTGCTGGAGATCCTCGCGCGGCACGGCGAGGCGGGCGTCACCGAGATCGCCGACGAGCTGGACGTGCACAAGTCGACGGCGTTCCGGCTGCTCGGCGTCCTGGAGAACCGTGGCCTGGTGGCCCAGGCGAAGGACCGCGGCAAGTACTACCTGGGTGCCGGCGTACTACGCCTCGCGGGGGCGGCGGCAGTGCGCCTGGACGTGTCCCAGGAGGGCGTCCCGGTCTGCCGGGAGCTCGCCGACGAGCTGGGCGAGACGGTCAACATCGCGGTGCTGGACGACGACGCGGCGGTCAACATCATGCAGGCCCGGGGCACCGCCTCCGTCACGGCGCAGAACTGGCTCGGCCGCCGCACCCCGCTGCACGCCACCTCCAGCGGCAAGGTGCTGCTCGCCCATCTGCCGCCCACCCTGCGCGAGGGCCTGCTGGCCCGTCCGCTGCACCGCTTCACGGAGCGCACGGTCACCGCCGCGTCCATGCTGCGCGGGGAGTTGGACACCGTGGTGCAGCGGGGGTACGCGATCACGGTCGAGGAGCTGGAGATCGGGCTTGCGGCCGCGGCCTCCCCGGTCCGGGCGCACGACGGCAAGGTCATTGCCTCGCTCAGCGTCTCGGGCCCGGTCTACCGGCTGAGCCCGGAGCGTCTGCCGGAGGTGGCGAAGCGGACCGAGGCGGCGGCGGCCGAGCTGTCCCGTCGTATGGGCTACGGCTTCTGAAGTAGCCCGGGCCGGTGGCCCACGGCGTGCGACGCACAGCGCGGGACCAGGTGGAGCGCCCGGTCCCGCGCTGTTGTGTGTCGGGTGGGTTTCGTGAGTGCCGAGCGGTTTTCCCAAGGTTGGCCTGAACCGCGGCCGTACCTCTTGACGGCCCCTCGACGGCGCTTCCACGATGTTCCCCATCACGCAACCCATCGTGCACTGCGCAACAAGCAGAGGAGCTTGGTCGTGCTACACGAGGTCCGTGCCGTAGTCGCCGTCGAGCAGAGCGCACCCGTCGGGGTACGGACGATCGTGGTTCCCGATCCGTGCCCCGGGGAGGTGCTCGTGCGCGTCGTCACCTCCGGCACCTTCGACACCCTGCTCCACGACGGCCCCGGACAGCTCCCGCAGCCGGGCCCTCCGCACAGGACCCGCCCCGTCCCCGAGCCCTGATCGGCTCCCCTCCACTCGGAGCGACCGCACCCACCCGACGCCGGCCCACAGGGCCCACGAACCCACTTCCCCGGCCGCCCCACTCCCCCACCGCCCTCACACCGTCCCGGCAAGGAGGGGCATGTCCAGCACACCCGAGAACCCCCGCGTGGTCGTCGTCGGCGCCGGCATCGTCGGCTGTTCCCTCGCCGACGAACTGACCGCCCGCGGCTGGACCGACATCACCGTCCTCGAACAGGGTCCGCTGCCCGCTCCGGGTGGCTCCACCTCGCACGCGCCCGGTCTCGTCTTCCAGACCAGTCCGTCCAGGACCCTCACCGCCTTCGCCCGCTACACGGTCGAGAAGTTCGGCTCCCTCGACGTCGACGGCGTCCCCTGCTTCCAGCAGGTCGGCGGTCTGGAGCTGGCCACCACCCCCGAGCGCCTCGCCGAGCTGCACCGCAGGGCCGGGTACGCCGCCTCCTGGGGTGTGCGCGGCGAGGTCGTCGGCGCCGCGCGCTGCAAGGAACTGTGGCCGCTGATCGACCAGTCGGTGGTCCTCGGCGGCTTCCACACCCCGGACGACGGTCTGGCCCGCGCCCTGCTCGCGGCCCGCGCCCAGATGGCCCGGGCCACCGCGCGGGGCGCCCGGTTCCTGGAACGCCACACGGTCACCGGCATCGAACGGCAGGACGGCCGGGTGACCGCCGTCGTCACCGACCGGGGCACCTTCCCGGCGGACCACGTCGTGTCGGCGGCCGGCTTCTGGGGCCCGGTGATCGGCCGCATGGCCGGGGTCGACGTGCCGTTGCAGCCGCTGGCCCACCAGTACGCCAGGACCGGGCCGCTGGCGGCGCTCAGCGGTGCCACCGCGGAAGCCTCGAAACCGATCCTCCGTTTCCAGGACCGGGACCTGTACTTCCGCGAGCACACCGACCGCATCGGCATCGGCTCCTACGCGCACCGTCCCCTTCCCGTCGACCCGTTCGCGGTCCTGCCGTACGACGAGGCCCGGGCCCGGAACATGGACATGCCGTCCTCGTACCCCTTCACGGCGGAGGACTGGGCCCCCGGTTGGGACGACTGCCGGCGTCTGATGCCCGCCCTGCGGGACGCCGGGATCGAGGCCGGCTTCAACGGTGTCTTCTCCTTCACCCCGGACGGCATGCCGGTCCTCGGCGAGTCGCGGCACCTGCGCGGCTTCTGGCTGGCCGAGGCCGTCTGGGTCACGCACTCCGCGGGGGTCGCCCGGGCCGTCGCCGAGTGGATGGTGGACGGGCGGCCCTCGCTCGACCTGCACGAGTGCGACCTCACGCGCTTCGAGGAGGCGCAGCGTTCGCCGGCGTACGTCCTGGAGCGCGGCGCCCAGCAGTTCGTCGAGGTGTACGACGTCATCCATCCCCTCCAGCCGATGGAACGGCCGCGTCCGCTGCGGGTCAGCCCCTTCCACGCCCGGCAGCAGCAGCTCGGGGCGTACTTCCTGGAGGGCGGCGGCTGGGAGCGTCCGCACTGGTACGAGGCGAACGCCCCGCTCGTGGACGCCCTCGGCCCCCTCCCCGAGCGGGACGCCTGGTCGGCCCGCCACTGGTCCCCGATCGCGGCCGCCGAGGCGAAGGCGACCCGCGAGGGCGTCGCCCTCTACGACATGACGCCCCTGCGCCGCCTGGAAGTCACCGGCCCGGCAGCCCTCGGCTTCCTCGACCGCATGACCAGCAACAACCTCCGCAAGAAGCCCGGCGCGGTCACCTACACCCTGCTGCTCGACGAGTCGGGCGGCATCCGCTCCGACCTGACCGTGGCCCGTCTCGCCCCCGACCGCTTCCAGGTGGGCGCCAACTCCCCCGCCGACCTCGACCGTCTCCTGCGCCACGCCCCGGCCGACGTCCAGGTCCGGGACATCACCTCCGGCACGTGCTGCGTCGGCGTCTGGGGCCCGCTCGCCCGGGACCTCGTCCAGCCGCTCAGCCCGGACGACTTCTCGCACCAGGCGTTCGGCTACTTCCGGGCGAAGGAGACGTACGTCGGGCACGTCCCGGTGACCGCGCTGCGGCTGAGCTATGTCGGAGAGCTGGGCTGGGAGCTGTACACGACGGCCGACCTCGGACTCCGGCTCTGGGACACGCTGTGGGAGGCCGGCCGGGAACTCGGCGTGATCGCAGCGGGCCGCTCGGCGTTCAACTCCCTCCGCCTGGAGAAAGGTTACCGGGCGTGGGGCATCGACATGACCGACGAGCACGACCCGTTCGAGGCGGGCGTCGGCTTCGCCGTGCGCATGGACAAGGAGGGCTTCGCCGGTCAGGCCGCGCTGCGGGAACGCCCGGAGCCCACCCGCCGGCTCACGCCGCTGCTCCTGGACGACCCGGCCGCCGCCGTCCTGGGCAAGGAGCCCGTGTACGTCGACGGGACGCCCGCCGGTTACGTCACCAGCGCGTCGTACGGCTACACGCTCGGCCGGTGCGTCGCCTACGCCTGGCTGCCCGCCGGGCTCACCACCGGCACGGGGGTGCACATCGCGTACTTCGGCGAGAAGGTCCCGGCCACGGTCGCCGACGAGCCGCTGTTCGACCCGAAGATGACCCGCATTCGCCGGTAGGAGGCGTTTCCCCCGTGACGACCACCCCGATCACTCCGAGCCTGATCGCCACCCTCCCCGGCCGCTACTACACCGACCCGGACATCTTCCGCCAGGAGCAGGAGCACGTCTTCGAGTCGCTGTGGTTCTGCGCGGTCCGCAGCTCCGACCTGGACCGGCCAGGCGCGTTCCGTACCGTCCAGGTCGGCCGCGAGAACGTCATCATCGCCCGGACCCGCAAGGGCGGCCTGCGCGCCTTCCTCAACGTCTGCCGGCACCGCGGGGCCCGGCTGTGCACGGAGGAGTCCGGCGAGGTCCGCCGTACGCTGCAATGCCCGTACCACGCGTGGACGTACGACCTCGACGGCACGTTGATCGCCGCACCCAACTTGATCAAGATGCCGGACGTCGACCGTGTCGCATACGGGTTGATCAAGGTCGAGCTGCGCGAGTGGCTCGGTTATGCCTGGGTGTGCCTGGCGGACGAACCGCCGTCGTTCGAGGACACGGTCGTGCACGCCGCCGTAGAGCGGCTCGGCGACGCCGCCGCGATCGAGCACTACGGCACGGACGACCTCGCGCTCGGCAAACGCGTCACCTATGACGTGAGGGCGAACTGGAAACTGATCGTCGAGAACTTCATGGAGTGCTACCACTGCGCGACGATCCACCCCGAACTGACCGAGGTGCTGCCCGAGTTCGCCGACGGTTACGCAGCCCAGTACTACGTGGGGCACGGCGCCGAGTTCGGCGAGGCGGTCAAGGGCTTCACGGTCGACGGCAGCGAGGGCTTCGGCAGGCTCCCCGCGCTCGGCGCCCAGCAGGACCGCCGCTACTACGCCATCACCGTCAAGCCGGCCGTGTTCGTCAACCTCGTCCCGGACCACGTCATCCTGCACCGTGTGTTCCCGCTCGCCGAGGACCGCACGGTCGTCGAGTGCGACTGGCTGTACGCGCCGGAGGTGGTGCGGTCGGGGGCGGACGTGTCGAAGTCCGTCGAACTCTTCCACCGGGTGAACGCCCAGGACTTCGCCGCCTGTGAACGGACGCAGCCGGCGATGTCTTCCCGTGCGTACCGCGAGGGCGGTGTGCTGGTCCCGAGCGAGCACCACATCCGGATCTTCCACGCATGGCTCCTCGAACGGCTGGGAAGCGAGCGTGCCGGACCTGTTCATCGGCGGTGAGGGGCGGACCGCGCTCGACGGGCGCACCCGCGAGATCCGCCGCCCGGCCGACCGCTGCCCGGCCGGGGTCGTGGACGAGGCGGGCGACAAGGACACGGCGGAGCCGATCACCGCGGCCCGCCGGGCCTTCGACGAGGGGCCCTGGCCGTGGACCCCGGCCCGGGTTCGTCCGCCGCGGGGCATCCGGCCGGGCGGGCCGTTCGACGAGCGGGCGCGGACCGGACCCGCTGATCTCGGCGGCACACCGCGCCAAGGGCGAGCAGTACGTGGCCCGCGGCTCGCGGAGGCCGGTGCTGCGCCGCGGCGGGACGCGCCCGGACCGGGCGGACCGGGCGGGCGGCTTCTCCCACCTGCCGACCGTGCTCGACGAGGGCACCGCCGGCCTGTCGGTGGTCCGGGAGGAGCCCTTCGGACCGGTCCCCACCGTCGAGCGGTTCACGAGTGAGGACGAGGCCCTGCGCCTGGCCGACGACAACGGTCTACGGCCTCGCCGGCGCGGTGTGGACGAGCGGCGAGGCCCGCGCGGCACGGGTCGCGGCCCGGCTGCGGCTCGGCGCCGTCTGGCTCAACGACTGCCACCCCTGCGTCCCGCAGGCGGAGTGGGGTGCGGATTCAAGCGGTCCGGCTTCGGACGCGAGCTCGGGCCCGCGGGGTGCGCCGAGTACCGCGCGACGCAGTACATCTGGCGCAACACCCGCCCCACCCCCCAGGGTTGGTTCGACCGACCGAACCGGCCCCAGGGAGCACCCCTTGAGGAACCGCCCATGAGACAAGGCGCGCAGTCCACC
The DNA here is from genome assembly GCF_040303825.1 of Streptomyces sp. NPDC094143. NCBI lineage: Bacteria > Bacillati > Actinomycetota > Actinomycetes > Kitasatosporales > Streptomycetaceae > Streptomyces > Streptomyces sp. NPDC094143. The sequence continues at coordinate 95,379 of NZ_JBEOTZ010000027.1, read as the reverse complement.
GACACCCACGGCAACGACGACGCCGAACTGACCGAGTTCGGCTACAGACCCGAGCTGAAACGCACCCTCGGCACCTTCCACACCTTCGCCGCCGGCATCAGCTACATCTCCATCCTGACCGGAACGTTCCAGCTGTTCTACTTCGGCTACGGCAGCGGCGGCCCCGCCTACTGGTGGTCGTGGCCCATGGTCTTCGCTGGCCAGTTCATGGTCGCGCTGTGCTTCGCGGAACTCGCCGCCCGCTATCCCGTGGCCGGTTCCGTCTACAACTGGTCCAAGAAGATCGGCAATCCGCACCTCGGCTGGCTCGCCGGCTGGATGATGCTGATCGCCTCGATCGTGTCCATATCGGCCGTGGCGCTGGCCTACCAGTTGACGCTGCCGCAGATCTCGTCGTTCTTCCAGTTCGTGGGGGACGGCACCGGTACGTACGACGTGGCGACCAACGCGGTCATCCTGGCCGCGGTGTTGATCCTGTTCACGACCCTCGTGAACGCCTTCGGCGTCAAGCTGATGGCCCGGATCAACACGGCGGGCGTGTTCATCGAGTTGATCGCCACCGTCGTGCTGATCGTCCTGTTCGCCGTCCACATCACCCGCGGTCCCCAGGTCGTCATGGAGACGCACGGCACCGGCGCGGGGTACGGCAACGGGTACCTGGGGGCCTTCCTGGTGGCCTCGCTGGCCTCGGCGTACGTCATGTACGGCTTCGACACCGCCGCCTCACTCGGCGAGGAGTCCCTGGACCCGACCCGCAACGCGCCCCGGGCGATCATCCGGGCGATCGTCGCGTCCTTCGTCCTCGGCGGGTTGATCCTGTTGCTCGCGTTGATGAGCGTGTCCAGTCTGAACGGCGAGAAGCTGTCCACGGACGGACTGCAGTACATCGTGCTGGACGTGCTCGGCCCGACGGCCGGCAAGGCGATGCTGTGGTGCGTGCTGATCGCGGTGACGGTGTGCGCGCTGGCCGTGCACACGGCGGCGGTCCGGCTGGCGTTCGCGATGGCCCGCGACAACAACCTTCCCGCGTCCGTGAGGCTGGCCAGATGCCATCCGCGGTTCCAGACGCCGGTCCTGCCGACCGTGATCATCGGGATCCTGGCGCTGGCGATCCTGGTGGTCAACATCCGTCAGCCGCAGATCTTCACCGTCGTCACCAGCATCGGCATCATCATGATCTACCTCGCCTACCTGGGCGTCACGGTGCCCCTGCTGATCGCCCGGCTGCGCGGGAAGTGGCACCCCGCGGGCGAGGGCCGCTTCTCGCTGGGCCGCTGGGGTCTGCCGGTCAACATGCTGGCCGTGCTGTGGGGCGGGGCCATGACACTGAACCTGATCTGGCCGCGGGCCGCCGTCTACAACGCCACGGAGCCCTACCACTGGTACCTGCGCTGGGGCGCGGTGCTGTTCGTCGCGGTCATCGCGGGCGGCGGTTTCGCCTACTACTGGTTCGTCCAGCGGCACCGCACCGGCGTGCTCGCCGAGCACCGCTCGGAGGTCCCGGCTCCCGCTTCCCTGACCGCACCGGCGGCCGACTGAGGACCGGAGGAGGACCACGAAGCGGGTGGGCGGGGGCGGAGCCGGCGCCCGGGCTGCAGGTGCGGGAGGACCCCCTCAGGACACGGGCCGCTTGTACATCCTGGTCGCCGTGATCTCGCTGTGCACCGCCTCCCCCGCCCGGGGCTGCTGCGGCAGACCCGGGCGGAGGTGCTCCTCGACGCTGATGTACTTCAGGCCCGCCCTGAGGTCGGCGTCGTTGCGCATCCGGATGACCAGGGGGAACTCGGCCAGCGCGGTGGTGTCGAACAGGCCCGTGGTGTACAGCAGCTGGACGCCGAGGGCGTCCGACACCGCCCGCTGGAGCTCCAGCAGGTAGGTCGCGTTGGCGCGGCCGATGGGGTTGTCCAGGAACAGCGTGCCCGCGTGGCGGTGCTTGTCGCGGCCCCGGTCGTTCGAGCGGAGCGCGGCCATCGTGCAGTACAGGGCGATGGCGGCGGTGAGCAGCTGGCCGCCGGAGAAGACGTCGCCCATCTGCCCGACGGGGACGCGCTCGGCGCGCAGTACCGCGTCCGGCTTGAGGATCTCGACGGCGACGCCCTTCGGCTGGAGGGCGGCGGCGACGCCTCGCAGCAGCAGCGACATGCCGTCGCGGCGCAGGTCGGAGTTCTTCTTCACGGCGGCGCGGGTCGCCTCGTCGATGACCTCGCCGAGCCGCTCGGTGAGCGTGGCCTGGTCGGGCTCCTCGAAGCGGATGCGCAGGAACTCCTGCCCCGACCACTCGCCGAGGCCCTCGGGCAGCCGGGAGAGCCGCTGGGCGGAGCGCAGGGTGGCCAGGGCCGATTCGACGAGGCCGCGCAGCCGGTCCACGATCGAGTCGCGGTTGCGTTCCAGTTGCGCCAGTTCGTCGGTGAGGACCCGCAAGCGGGGCGCGAAGGCGTCCGCCCACTTCTGGGCGTGCTCGGGCAGCGCGGAGGCGGGCAGTTCGCGGATCTGCTGCCGGGCCGGGGTGCGGACCTGCTCGTAGCGGGTGGAGTTGGCGTGCCGGACGAGGACGTCACTGGCCTCGCGAACGGCGGCCTCGGCGGCGGACAGGTCGGCGGCGCAGCCGCGCAGCGAGCGGCGGGCCTCGGCGGCGGACTGCCGGGCCTCCTCCGGGCTGCCGGGGTAGGGCTCGGTCTCCTCCTGCTCCTCCTCGGTGCCGTGCTCGCGCAGCAGGTCGCGGAGCATCGCGGCGATCTCGTCGAAGCCGCTCGCCGCGTCCTCTGCGGCGTGGTGAGCGTCGAGGAGTTCGGCGTGCGCCTCGCGGGCCTGGTTCAGCGCCTCGGTGTGGGAGGCGAGTTCGGCCGTGGCGGTGCGCAGGAGGGTCTGGGCGTGCTCGGCGTCACGCGGCCGGAGCTCCTCGGGCAGGTCGGTGTGGGCCTCGCCGTCCTCGGGCGCGAGCCGTTCGGCCTCGCCGCGCAGCCGGCCGAGCTGCTCGCTCGCGGTCGACATGCGGGTCTCCAGGAGCTGCACCAGCTCTTCGGCCCGGGCGGCGGCGGCCTGGCGGCTGGGTCCGTCGGAGCCGTCGGGGGATTCGAGGAGCTGCTCAGCGCGTGTGCGGACCTTGTTGCTGAGCCGGTCCAGCTCCGCGCGCGCCGCGCTCTCGTCGCTCTCCGCACGGGCCTGCTCGGCACGCAGGTCGGCGCCCACTCCGACCTTCTCGTACAGCTGGGAGGCGGCCCGGTAGGCCTCGCGCAGCGCGGGCAGGGACGCCTTGGGGGCGTCGGCGTCGTCCCGCGGCACGTCGTCGGGAGCGCCGGCGATCTCGGCGCGCTCGGCGCGCAGGGCGCGGGCGGTGCGGCGGGCGTCGTCGGCGGCGCGCTGGGCGGCACGCCGGTCCTCGTCGGCGGCCCGGGCCCGCTCCAGGCAGGCCTGGGCGCCCGCCTCGGACTCGGCCGCCTCGTCGGCCAGTTCGCGTAGCTTGACCTGCCAGCCGGCCCGTTCGCGCAGCCGGAAGGCGAGCCCGGCGAGGGCGTCGGCGGAGCGGCGTGCCTTCTGGGCGGCCTCCTGCCGCTCGTCCCGGACGCGGGCGGCCTCGGCGGCGGCTTCGTCGGCCTCGGCCCGGACGGTGCGCGCCTCGGCCAGTTCGGCCTCCGCCTCCTCGGCGAACGCGCGGGTGTCGTGCGCCGCCCGGGCCAGTTCGGTCAGCCGGCCGGCCGGGCAGCCGGTGCGCCAGGAAGCGAGCCGGGCGGCCAGCTCGCGGTCCTTGCCGAGCCGGGCGGCGAGCGTGCGGATCTCCTCGTCCCGCTCCGTGGCCCGGGCGCGCAGCGCCTGCCGCTCCTCGTCGGCGGCGTGTTCGTCGTGCATGGCCGGGTTCGGCGGCACGAGGAACACCTCGCCGTCGTCGGTGTCCGGGGCGGGTGTCGGGGCGAGCAGGGCGGCGGCGGTGCCGACGGCCACGGCGGAGCGGGGCAGCAGCGCCGCGTCGCCCAGTGCCTCCCGGGCGCGGGCGTGCGAGCCGGGGTCGGTGATGATCACGCCGTCGACGAGTTCGGGCCGGGCGGCCAGGACGCGCGCGTGGTCGGCCGGGTCGACCGCCTGGGCGAGGTAGCGCCAGCCGGGCAGTGCGGGGATGCCGTGTTCGCCGAGGAACTCGACCGTGGCCAGCACGTCCGGGCCGGGCGGCAGCAGCCCGCCGTCGCCGAGCGCGCCGAGGATGCGGGCGTCGTCGGCGGCGGCCGTCCGCAGGTCGAACAGCTGGCGTTCGGCGGAGGAGACGGCGTCGTCGAGGAGGACGCGCAGGTCGTCGGCGCTGCGGTCGAGTTCCTCGGGGCTGAGCCCCTGCTCGCCGGCGGCGGGCCGGGCAGTCGGCTCGCTGTCCGTGCCGTGGCGGGGCTGCGGGATGCCCGGGCGGGTCCCGGGGGTCAGGCCGAGGAGTTCCGCCAGGCGCTCCTCCCCCGCCAGCGCCTCGGCCGTGCGGCGCTCGGCCTCGTAGGCCCGCTCCGCGGCCGTGGCCGCGTCGGCCGCGCGGGCCGCGGTCAGTTCGGCCCGGGTCTCGGTGGCGGCGGCCTCGCGCGCGTGCTCCGTGGCGCGGTGGGAGGCCTCGCGGGCGGAATCCCAGGCCGCGACGGCGGTCTTCTCGGCGTCGCTGGCGGCGAGGGCCGCGCGGGCCGGGTCGGCGTCCGGCGCGCTGTCGTCGAGCCAGCCGGCCCGGACGGCCTCGGCGGTCTCCTGCTCGACCTCGGCCAGGCGCTGCTTGAGGTGCCCGATCTCGCTGCGGGCGCGCTGCGCCTGCGTGGCGGCGGCGGTGGAGTCCCGGTAGGCGGCGTCGCTGACCTCTTGGAGGGCGGCGGAGCGCTCCTCCTCCTCGTTGGCGTGGTGCTCGGCCTTCTCGGCGGCCGCGTGCAGGGCCCGGACGAGGTCGACGGCGGCCTTGGCGCGGGCGGCCAGCGCCGGGGCGGCGTCGCGTTCGGCCTCCTGGATGGCGGCGGACACGCGGGCGACGCGGTCGGCGGCCGCACGGTGGCGCAGCACCGCCTCGGCGGCCTGCCAGGCCGCGTACAGCGTGCGGGCGTCGGCCAGTTCGCGCTTCTGCGCGGCGGCGGACTTCTCCGCGGCCGCGAGCGCCAGGGAGGCGTGCCGGTAGGCGAGTTCGGCGGAGATCAGCGCGCTGCGCTCGCGGGCCGCCTCGGCGTGCGTGACGGCGTACGCGGCGGCGGTGACCCGCTGGGCGAGGTCGGCGGCGCGGGCCCGCTCCTGCACGCCGCGGGCGGAGAGCCTGCGGGCCAGGGTGCGGGTGCGGCGCTCGGCCGCCGCGTGGATGTCCCGCGCGCGTGAGCGGGCCTCGGCGGATTCGACGATCCGTCCGAGCAGGTCGACGGAGCCGGCGGTGAAGTCGCGTTCGGCGATCAGCTCGGCGCGCCGGCCCAGCTTGTTGCCGAAGCCGCTGACGAGGTCGGCGAGCCCGTCGGTGTCGCGCGTGTCGGTGACGGCGCGCAGCAGCAGGTCGGTGAAGTCGGCGTCCTTCTTGACCGCGAAGAGGCCGGCGGCCTCGCCTTCGTCGGCGTTCATCTCGCGCTGGTAGCGGAAGAGTTCGGGGTCGAGGCCGAGGTCGCCCAGGTGCTCGATCCAGCGGTCGTGGATCTCCTCCCAGTGCACCTCCAGGTGCGGGTACGTCCTGCCCGCCTCGGTGAGGGCGTCGCGGAAGCCCTTCATCGTGCGGCGCCGTCCGCGCGCCCCCGACTGGCCCTCGATCGGGGGCCCTACGGCGGTGGACTCGGCGACGGGAAGGTTGTCGAGGCTCAGCCCGGGCCCGGGCCGGAAGGAGTACCAGGCCTCGGCGAACTTGCGCGGGTCGTTGGAGACCTGCCGCCCGCGCCACTCGCTGACCTTGCCGACGACGACGCACTCGCCGGTCAGCACGTGCTGCCACTCCAGCGCGACGTGTCCGCAGTCATCGGCGAGGAGGAACTTGCGCAGTACGCCGGAGCTGGCGCCGCCCAGGGTGTTGCGGTGGCCCGGCAGCATCACCGAGAAGATCAGCTTGAGCAGCACCGACTTGCCGCCGCCGTTCTCCAGGAACAGCACGCCCGCGGGCGCGGGACGGCGGGGCGGGCCGACCGGCTCGTCCTCGAAGAACTCCGCCTGGGTGGGCGCGGGGTCGGGCACGAGGTCGCCCACGCCCCGCAGGTCGAGCACGGTGTCGGCGTAGCGCGCACCGGCGGGCCCGATGGAGTAGAGGCGGACGCGGGACAGCTCGTACATGGCGGACTCTCGTAAGTCTTCGACAGGTGGGGGGAGTTCAGGAGGAGTGGAACGGCAGCCCGGCGTCGGCGACCAGATCCAGGTCGTCGCTCTCCTCGGGGGGCAGCAGCGTGGGCGTGCCGTCGGTGACCGGGACGACGCCCAGGTCCAGCAGCTCGCCCAGGGCGACGCTGCCGGCCATGTCGCGGACCTGGAGCTGGTAGCGGGCGGTGGTGCGGTACGTGCCGCCGTTGTCGTCGCCGGTGCGCTGGAGGAAGCCGGAGTCGGTGAGGAAGGCGACGGCCTTGGCGACGATGCCGGTGGTCGAACCGGCGAGCCGGCGGGCGTCCTTGGTGGCGCCGGTGGCGCTGCGCCGCACCCAGATCCGCCAGGCGGCCTCCAGGCCGGGCGCGTCGCTGACCGGGTCGGTGTTCTCGCCCTGCTCGGCGGCGCGCTCCTCCAGGCGGCGGCAGGCCTGGCGCACGAAGGCGTCGACGCCGTTGACCGTGACGCGGCCGATGTAGCCGTCGTCGGCGAGGTCCTCGGGGCGGGGGAACGCCATGGCGGCGACGGCGAGATGGGCCAGTCCGTGCAGGAACCGGTCGCCGCCGTCGGCGGACGTGCGACGCGCGTAGTCGCCCATGCGGACGGCGAACACCGAGTCCTCGGCGGCGGTCACGGCCATGCCCGCGCGCGGGGACACCTCCAGCACGATCAGGCCGAGCCCGGTCGCCACCGCGTCGGCGAGCCGCGCGAACGGCGGGTCCTCGCGGTAGCGCCGCAGCAGGTCCGCGTACTCCTGGTCGCGGGCGGGCTGCAGCTTGGGCTGCAGCCCGAAGGAGACGAGCCGGGCCGCGTCGGCGGCGTCGGCGGGGGTGACGGCGGCGGTGGCCGCGGGGACCGTCCCCTCCGGCTCACTCCACTCGACGTGCTCGCTCACGGTCGGGACTCCTCGTGCCACTCGTACTGACTCGTGCTGCTTCCGTGCCGGCTCATGCCGCTTCCGTCCGGTCCGCGGCCATCCCCGCCGCGTCCAGCAGTGCGGTGCCGACGATCAGGTCGGCCCCGCCGAACTCCGGATCGTCCAGTTCCGTCCCGTCGTCCACGGCGAACAGCAGTCTCTGCTCCCCCTGCCGGTAGGCCGTACCGACCGGCGGACTCGCGGCGTGCACCGCCAGCAGCGCCACCAGGTACGGCAGCTCGGGGTCCTGCCGCCGGGCCTCGGCCAGCAGCCCGGACAACCGGCGCGGCGCGTCCGCCGGCAGGTCCAGCAGCTCCTGCGCCGCCGCCAGCTGCTCCTCGCTGAACCGGCTGTCGTCCGGCGTGGCGATGAGGTCCGGCTCGGGCATCTCGGCGCCGAGGTGCTCCCGCTCCACCGGCGGCGTCAGCAGTATGTCGACCAGGTCACCGATCCGGACGGAGACGGGGGTGCGCAGTCCCGTGCCGCGCCCGAAGAAGGCGTCCGTGACGCGCACGGCCTGTTCCAGGGGCAACGGCAGCACCGGCGAGAGGAGATGCCCGTACAGGTCTATGCCCGACGTGGTCATCGGTGTCGCGAAGGCCTGCCGGTCCTGCTCGGCGCGGAACAGCGGCCCGGCCTCCAGCAGCCGGGACTGCAGCTGCGTGTGCCGCCGGATGCAGTCCTTGACGATGTCGACCAGCTCGGCGGCGCGGCGCTTGTGCTCCGGGTCCTCGGACTCGTCGCGTGCCTTGCGGATGTTGGTGAGGATCGCGTTCTCGTGCCGGTAGCGGTCGGCCACGTGCTCAAGGGCCTCGGCGATCATGTCGGGCACCGCGCTGAGCCAGTCGACCGCGCGGACGTTGCGCCGGGTCGCGTCCAGGGCCTTGCGCAGCGTTTCCGAGTACTGCACGGTCCGGTAGCGGGCCTGTTCGGCCGCGAGCTGGGCGTCGGCGAGCCGGCCGCGGCTGATCAGCACCTCCAGCTTGACCTCGGCGGCGATCTGCGCGCTGGTGACGTCCGTGTCGAGAGCGCCGACGAGGACGTTGACCGCCTCGTCCGTCGTGCGGAGGTACACCGTGCCGCCCGGGCCGGGAACCTCTTCGATCAGCTTGAAGTCGTAGTCCCGGCGCACGTACGTGCCGTCCGCCCCGAACGTGCCGTACACGGCGCGGAAGCCGCGGTCGACGCTGCCGACGTTGATCAGGTTCTCCAGGACCCAGCGGGCCACCCGCTCGTGCTCGGCGGCGGGGCGCTGCGGGGCCTGGGCGGCGACGCGCGGGATGAGGCGGGCGACGACCTGGTCGTGGTCCGCGCCCGTGTCGAAGTCCATGTTCAGGGTGACGAGGTCGATGGCCGCGAGGGCGATTTCCGCCATGCCGTACACCGAGTACTCGCCGGCGAGGTTGGCCTTGCGCGCGTCGAGGTCGTGCAGCGGGGCGGTGCAGGCGAGCGCGCGCAGGCGCCGCGCCAGGCCCTCGTCGGCGGCCGGCCCCGGTGCGGGGCGCGGCCCCGCGCTGAGCTGGGGCGGAGCGCTGTCCGTCGATGCAGGCGAAGTCACGGTGCACAGACTAGGTCCTGGGTCTGACATCGGCCCAAACGACGCGTTGGCCTCCGCGCGGCCCGGTGCTCAGCCGTCCTCTCCGACGCGGCGGCGGTACACCTCCACGACCCGCTCCAGCGAGTCGTCGAGGTAACCGGCGAGCAGGCGCTCGGCCTGTTCCCGGTCCCCGGCCTCAAGGGCCTGAAGGATCGCGACATTTCGCGCGATGTACGGTTCGTGCAGCCGCTGCGGTTCGTCCACCACGTGGAACGCCAGGCGCAGTTCGGCGAAGACGCTGCGCATCAGCTCGGCCGTGCGTGCGCTCCCGGCCAGCTCCACCAGCTCCCGGTGGAAGTGGATGTTCGCCGTACCCACTCCCTTCCAGTCACCTTCGCGGGCCGCGCGCCGACCCTCCGCCACGGCGGCGGCCGGCCCGTCGAGACGGTACGGCGGCTCCCCCAGGCCCCGGACCACGGCGCACTCGACCAGTCGCCGCGTGCGGTAGATGTCCTCGACGTCCTCCACGGTCAGCACCCGCACGAAGACACCCCGGTTCAGCTCGTGGACGAGCAGGCGTTCGTGGGTGAGCAGCCGGAACGCCTCGCGCAGCGTGTTGCGGGAGACCCCGAGCGCGCCGCCGATGCTGTCCTCCGACAGGCGGGTCCCGGGCGGGAAGTACCCCTCGGCGATGCGGCTCCTGAGGATGTCCGAGACCCGTTCCGCGGTGCTGGTGCGCCCGAGGAGGGCCCGGTCGTCGGCGAGGTCCTTCAGCTGCTCTGCCATGCCTGGAATTCAATCGCAGATCCCAAGAACGAACCAACATGGGTATTGAGGGATCGTTGAACAATCCTCTACGGTGCTACGCAGGGCGCCGCTTCCCCACCGCGGCGCCGACCGCTGCCGCCCGCTCATCCCGAAGCACCCTCCGTCCTCCCTCTGCGAGGTGCCCATGAGCACGACCCCTCCACCGCAGGCCCTGACCGACGAGGCACGTCCCGCGTCCGCCGAACGCACCCCGGACGACGGGGCGTTCGGCTGGCTGCGGGCCCTGGGCCCGCGCGGCCGCCGCGCGTTCACCGGCGCCTTCGGCGGCTATGCCCTGGACTCCTACGACTACTTCACGCTGCCGCTCAGCATGGTCGCGCTGTCGGCCTACTTCGGCCTCAACAGCGGCCAGACGGGCCTCTTCACGACGGTCACCCTGGTGGTGTCCGCGGTCGGCGGCGCCCTCGCGGGCGTCCTCGCGGACCGCATCGGCCGGGTCAAGGCCCTGATGATCACGGTGATCACGTACGCGGTCTTCACCGTCGCCTGCGGATTCGCGCCCAACTACGAGACCCTGCTGGTCTTCCGCGCCCTGCAGGGCCTCGGTTTCGGCGGCGAGTGGGCGGTCGGGGCGATCCTGGTCGCGGAGTACGCGAGCGCACGGCACCGGGGCCGCACCCTCGGCGCGATCCAGAGCTCCTGGGCGGTGGGCTGGGGCATGGCCGTGATCGCCTACACCGTCATCTTCTCGCTGGCCGGCGACGACCTGGCCTGGCGCATCATGTTCTGGACCGGGGCGCTGCCCGCGCTGCTGGTCATCTGGCTGCGGCGCAGCGTGCACGACGCGCCCGAGGCGACCGCGGCACGCGAACGGAGCGCGGAGAAGGGCTCGTTCAAGGCCATCTTCAGGCCCGGCCTGCTGCGGGTGACGCTCTTCGCCGGACTGCTGTCGACCGGCGTCCAGGGCGGCTACTACACGCTGGCCACCTGGGTCCCGACGTATCTGAAGTCCGAGCGCGACCTGTCGGTCGTCGGCACCGGCGGCTATCTGACGTTCCTCATCTCGGGCGCCTTCATCGGCTACCTCACCGGCGGCTACCTCACCGACAAGCTGGGCCGGCGGCGCAACATCTGGCTCTTCGCCCTGCTGTCGGCGCTGTGCATCCTGGCGTACGCGAACATCCCGAGCGGCGCCAACACCCTGCTGCTGGTGCTCGGATTCCCGCTCGGGTTCTGCATGTCGGCGATCTTCAGCGGCTTCGGCTCGTACCTGAGCGAGCTGTACCCGACGGCGGTGCGCGGCACGGGGCAGGGCTTCACGTACAACACCGGGCGCGCGGTGGGTGCCGTGTTCCCGACGACGGTCGGTTTCCTGGCGGACAGCTGGGGCGTGGGCGGCGCGCTGGTCTTCGGCGCGATCGGCTACGGCATCGCGGCACTGGCGCTGCTCGGGCTGCCCGAGACGCGCGGGAAGGAGCTCACGTGAACCGCACGAGCGCCGGGGACCGTCCTGTGGTCCTGGTCGACGAGCACGCGCGCGCGTGGAGCCCGGAAACGGCCCGGGCCCGCTTCCGCGACGGCCTCACCGGCCCCACGGCCGGGGTCGCGGGCGGCCACACCCAGGTCAACCTGATCTCGGTGCCCGCCGACTGGGCCTACGACATGCTGCTGTTCTGCCAGCGCAACCCCAAGCCGTGCCCCGTCCTGGACGTCACGGACGCCGGGTCCTGGACGACCGTGCTCGCCGAGGGCGCCGACCTGCGCACCGACCTGCCGCGCTACCGGGTGTGGCGGGACGGCGAGCTGGTGGACGAGCCGACCGACGTACGCGGCTACTGGCGGCAGGACCTGGTGACGTTCCTCATCGGGTGCAGCTTCACCTTCGAGTGGGCGCTGGGCGAGGCGGGCGTGCCGATCCGCCACGTCGAGCAGGGCCGCAACGTCCCGATGTACGTGACGAGCCGGCAGTGCCGTCCGGCGGGGCGGCTGCACGGGCCGCTGGTGGTGTCGATGCGGCCGGTGCCGCCCCGGCACCTGTCGGCGGCGATCCGGGAGAGCAGCCTGCTGCCGGCGGTGCACGGCAGCCCGGTGCACTGCGGCGACCCCGCCGGGCTCGGCATCGGCGACCTCGGCCGCCCCGACTTCGGCGACCCGGTGGACGCCGAGCCGGACGACATCCCGGTCTTCTGGGCGTGCGGGGTGACCCCGCAGGCCGCCGTCATGGCCTCGCGTCCGCCGTTCGCCCTCACCCATGCCCCGGGGCAGATGTTCCTCACCGACGCCCGCGACGAGCAGTACCGCGTGGCCTGACAGGAGACACTGGATTCATGGCCTGCATCGACCTGAACGCCGACCTCGGCGAGGGCTTCGGCCGCTGGCGCCTCACCGACGACGAACGCCTGCTGTCCGTCGTCACCAGCGCCAACGTGGCCTGCGGCTTCCACGCCGGGGACGCGGTCACCATGCGCCGGGTGTGCGCGCTGGCGGCCGAGCGCGGGGTCCGCATCGGCGCCCAGGTGTCCTACCGGGACCTGGCCGGGTTCGGGCGGCGCGCGATGGACGTGCCGCCCGCCGAACTCGCGGCCGAGGTCGCCTACCAGATCGGCGCCCTTGAGGTGTTCGCACGCGCGGCCGGCTCCCGGGTGGCCTACGTCAAACCGCACGGCGCGCTCTACAACCGGGTCGTGCACGACGAGGAGCAGGCCGCCGCGGTCGTCGACGGAGTGCTCCTCGCGGACGGCGCGCTGCCCGTCCTCGGCCTGCCCGGCTCGCGCCTGCTGGAGCTGGCCGGGAAGGCGGGGCTGCCGGTCGTCACGGAGGCGTTCGCGGACCGCGCCTACACCGACGCGGGCACCCTGGTGCCCCGCTCCCGGCAGGGCGCGGTGATCACCGATCCGGACGCCGTCGTCGAGCGGTCCCTGGGCCTGGCCTCCTCCGGCGAGGTCGTGTCCGAGTCCGGGGTGCGGATCCCGGTGCGCGCCCGGTCCCTGTGCCTGCACGGCGACACGCCCGGCGCGGTGGAACTGGCCCGCCGGGTCCGTGAGCGGCTGGAGTCCTCCGGAGTCCGGGTGGAGGCCTTCGCATGAAGGTGCTGCCCGTCGGCGAGGACGCCCTGCTCGTCGAGGTCTCCACGGGCGACGAGGCCCAGGCTCTGCACGCGGAACTGCTGCGGCGCCGCGCCGAGGGCTCGCTGTCCGCCCGCGAGATCGTCCCGGCGGCCCGCACGGTCCTCCTCGACGGCCTCGACGCACCGGCCCGGGTGGCCGCCGAACTGACCGCGGCCGACCTCCCGCCCGCTCCCCCGTCCGCGGGCGACGTGATCGAGATCCCGGTGCGCTACGACGGCCCGGACCTGGCCGACGTCGCCGCGCACTGGGGTGTGCCGGAGCCGGAGGTGGCCCGTATCCACGCGGACACCGAGTTCCGGGTCGCCTTCTGCGGCTTCGCACCCGGCTTCGGCTATCTCACCGGCCTGCCGCCCCGCTACGACGTCCCGCGCCGCGCCACCCCGCGCACTTCGGTCCCGGCCGGGTCGGTGGCGCTGGCGGGCCCGTACACGGGCGTCTACCCGCGCTCCTCGCCGGGCGGCTGGCAGCTGATCGGCACCACCGGCGCCGTGCTGTGGGACCACGCGCGCGTGCCGGCCGCGCTGCTGTCGCCCGGCGCGCGCGTGCGGTTCGTCCCCGAGGCGGGGTCATGACGGACCGCGCACTCGCCGTCGTACGCGCCGGGGCCCTCACCACCGTGCAGGACCGGGGCCGCCCCGGGCACGCTCACCTGGGAGTGCCCCGTTCCGGGGCGCTGGACGGGCCCGCGGCGGAGCTCGTCAACCGGCTGACCGGCAATCCGCCCGGAGCGGCCGTGCTGGAGACGACCCTCGACGGCTGTGCCGTCCGGCCGCGTTCGGACGTCACAGTGGCGGTGGCGGGCGCGCCCTGCCGGGTCACGGTGGACGGACGGCCCGCCGCCTGGGCCGCGCCGGTGCGGGTGCCGGGCGGTGCGCTGCTGGACATCGGTCCGGCCCTTACGGGCGTACGCGCCTATGTGGGCGTCTCGGGAGGCATCGCCGTCGAGCCGGTGCTCGGCAGCCGCTCGACCGACCTGCTGTCCGGCCTCGGCCCGGTCCCCCTCACCGACGGCACGGTGCTGCCTCTGGGCCGGCCCGCTGGCGTGCACGCGCGCGTGGACGTCGCCCCGCAGCCGGCGCCACCGGCCGAGCTGGTCCTGCGGGTGACACTCGGCCCGCGCGACGACTGGTTCACGCCGGAGGCCGTGCGGGCCTTCGTCTCCCGCGCCTACCGGGTGTCCCCCGCGAGCAACCGCATCGGCCTGCGCATGGACGGGCCCGCCCTGGAGCGCGGCCGGCCCGGGGAACTGCCCAGCGAGGGCATGGTGCTGGGGGCCGTCCAGGTCCCGCCGGACGGCCGGCCGGTGGTGTTCCTGGCCGACCATCCGACGACCGGGGGCTACCCGGTGATCGCCGTCGTCCGCCCGGCCGACCTCCCGGCCGCCGCCCAGGCGATGCCGGGCACGCCGGTGCGGTTCGTGCCGGTACGCCGCCGCTAGGCCTGGCCGCGCCGGCCCGGGGTCGACCCAAGGGAACCGGACCGGGCGTGCACACCCCGGCGGCAGGTCGATGGTGATGTGCCGTCGCGGGACGGCGGGGGTTGTTCGCGCAGTTCCCCGCGCCCCTTCGGGCACGACGCCCGGCCCGGTCAGGCCGCGTCCGCCTGTTCCGCCCCGGACAGCGCGGCCAGGGCCGCGGACACGGCCGCCGAGGCCCGCAGGTCCAGCCGGGCACTCGTACCCCGGGCGCGGTGCCCAAGTTCGTCGGCGGCGAGGGTCAGCAGCTGGGGCAGCAGGTCCGTGCACCGGCGCGCCACCCATCCGGTGCCCGCCGTGGCCAGCCACCACCAGCTCGCCGACCTCGTCGGGCCGGGGGACTCCGGCTCCGGCGACGGCGCGGGCCCGGCCGCGAGACCGTGCTCCGCGAGCAGCGCGTGGAAGCGCAGGGCCAGCTGCCGGTGCCCCCGCTCCCCCGGATGCAGCCGGTCCGCGCTCCACATGGCCCGGTCGGTGACCCAGTCGCCCTCGCAGGCGTGCAGGTGCAGCGCCCCGTACCGGTCGGACAGGGCGTGCACCACCGCGTTCACGGCCCGTTGCCGCCGGGCCAGCGGATGCGCCAGCGCCCCCGGCAGCCCGAGCATCGTGCCCGGGTCGGGCAGGCAGGCCGTGAGCAGGACCGCGCCCTGTCCGGTACAGGCCGCGTACACCTGGTCGAGCCGGGCCGCCACGGCCTCGATGTCGAAGGTGCAGCGCAGGGTGTCGTTGACGCCGACGACGACGGACACGAGGTCGGGCCGCAACTTCAGCGCGGTGGGCAGCTGCCGTTCCAGCACGTCCCTGGTCTGTGACCCGCTCACCGCGAGGTTGGTGAACCGGACGTCTCCCGTCCCCAGCCCGGCGGCGAGCAGTGCGGCCCAGCCGCGCCACCCGTCGCCCGCCGGGTCTCCCACCCCCTCGGTCAGTGAGTCCCCGAGGGCCACGAACCTCACGGGCCCCTCCCACCGGCGGGACGCCCCCTCGCCCGGCACGGGTCTCATGCCACGCCCCCGGGCACGAACGGCCGCACCGGGACGGCGGCGTCATGGGCGGCGAGGAACGCGTCGACCGCCGCGTCCCAGCCGAAGCACTCCGCACGCGCGCGTGCGGCCTCGCGGCGGTCCGTCTCCAGGCGTTCCAGCAGCAGGCACACGGCGTCCGCGAAGGCCTCCCCGTGGTCCGCGGCGACGGCCCCGGCGGAGCCGATCACCTCCGGCAGCGCCGACGACGCGCTCGCCACCACGGGCGTGCCGCAGGCCATGGCCTCCAGCGCGGCGAGCCCGAAGGTCTCGGCGGGCCCCGGTGCCAGGGCCACATCGGCGGACGCCTGGAGCGCGCCGAGCAGGGCACGGTCGGAGAGGTGCCCGAGGAAGGTGACCGGCAGGCCGCTCTCGCGCGCCCGCTGTTCGAGCCGGGGCCGCAGCGGGCCGTCCCCGGCCACCACCAGCACCGCCCGGCGTCCGCGCCGCCGCAGCGCCTCCAGGGCGTCCAGCGCCGTGCCGGGCCGCTTCTCCACGGACAGGCGCGAGCACATCACCAGCAGCGTCTCGTCCTCGCGCGCGTGCCGCGCCCGCAGGCCCGCATCGCGCAGGGCCGGGTGGCGCTGCACCAGGTCGACGCCCAGCGGGGCCCGTACGACGTTGCGCGCCCCGATCCGCACGAACTCCCGCTCGGCGAACTCGGTGGTGCACACCACGCGCGCGTACGTGTGGGCCGTACGGACGTTGAGGGCGTCGGCGGCGCGCCGGGCGGCCCCCTCGGGCAGGCCCCAGGTGCGCAGGACACCGTCGGCGGTCTCGTGAGAGACCATCACGGCCGGGATCCGGGCGCGCCGGGCCCACTTGCCGGTCCACCGCAGGGTGGTGCGGTCGGACACCTCCAGGCGGTCGGGCGCGAGCTCCTCCAGGAGCCGGGCCACCCGCCGTCTGTCGGCCAGGACGCGGTAGCCGCCGGTGCCGGGCAGCAGCGGCCCCGGGAGCGTGATCACCCGGCCCTGTTCCATCTCGCGGTCGCCGGTCCGCTCGCCGGGGACCACCAGGACGGGCTCGTGGCCCGCCGCCCGGTACCCCCTGCCGAGTTCGCGCAGGGCGGTGCGCAGACCGCCGGAGGCGGGCGCGACGAAGTTGGCGAGCCGGACGATCCGCAGCGACCGGTGGCCGGTGGTGTTCGCGTTCACGCCGCCACCGCCGTCCGGCGCCCGGCGAGCACGTCCGTGTAGTGCCCGATCAGCCGGTCGCCGACGGCCGCCCAGGTGCGGCCCTCGACGGTGGCGCGACCGGCGGCGCCGAAGGCGCTGCGCAGCGCGGGCTCGGCGGCCAGGGCCCGCACCGCGTCCCGCACGGCGGTCGCGTCGCGCGGCGGCACCAGCAGGCCGGTGTGCCCGTGCGCCACCAGGTCGAGCGGTCCGCCCGCGGCGGGTGCCACGACGGGCAGGCCGCTGGCCATGGCCTCCTGGACGGTCTGGCAGAAGGTCTCGAACGGGCCCGTGTGCACGAAGAGGTCCAGTGAGGCGAAGATCCGGGCGAGGTCGTCACCGGTGCGGCGGCCGAGGAAGACGGCGCCGGGCAGCGTCTGTTCCAGCGAGGGCCTGCTGGGTCCGTCGCCGACGATCACGACCCGGACGCCGTCCAGGCCGCAGGCGCCGGCGAGGAGCTCGACCTGCTTCTCGGGGGCGAGCCGGCCGACGTAGCCGACGATGAGCTCGCCGTTCGGCGCGAGTTCGCGGCGCAGGGCCTCGTCGCGGCGGTCGGGCCGGAACCGTTCGGTGTCCACGCCGCGCGGCCACAGCTCGACCCGGGGCACCCCGTGGGTCCGCAGGTCGCGCAGGGCCGCGCTGGAGGGCGCGAGGGTGAGGTCGGCGGCGCCGTGGACGGAACGGATGCGCCGCCAGGCGGCGGCCTCTCCGGCGCCCATGTAGGTGCGGGCGTATCCGGCCAGATCGGTCTGGTAGACGGCGACGGCGGGGATGCCGAGGCGGACGGCGGCGGCCATGCCGCGCACCCCGAGGACGAAGGGGCTGGCCAGATGGACGACATCGGCACGGTGCTCGACGAGGGTGGCGGCCAGGCGGCGGCTGGGGAGGGCGACGCGGACCTGGGGGTAGCCGGGGAGCGGGAGGGAGGCGACGTGGACGACGGGGCACGGGGCGGACGCGTCGGGCTTGTTCCCCGGGGCGGGGGCCGGGGCCACGACGACGGGGGCGTGACCGCGCTCGACGAGGTGCCGGGCGGTCTGGAGCGCGCAGTGGGCCACGCCGTTCACGTCGGGGGGAAAGGATTCGGTCACGATGACGACACGCATACCGGTGTTGTCGCCGTGCCGGACGTGGCCGCGTCAACGTCGATCTTTCCGGCCGAGGAACGTCCCATGAGCGTTCCGATGCGCACCCGCGCAGGTCAGGCCGTGTCCATGCCCTCCTGACCCGCGAGCCACCGGACGTTCATCTCGATGGCCTGACGCGGACTGGGCAGTCCCTCGTGGAGGGGGGTCACACGGCGGTTTCCTCCGGGCCGATCCGGCTGCGTACGGCCGTCTGGACCTCGGCCTCCTCGGCGGGGTCGGCGGCGAGGCGGCGCAGTCGCTCGACGACGCGGGCGTCTCCGGTCTCGGCGTGCCGGGCGGCGAGTTCGCGGGTGGTCTCCTCGCAGTCCCAGAGGCATTCGACGGCGAAGCCGGTGGCGAAGGAGGGGTCGGTGGCGGCGAGGGCGCGGGCGGTGCGGCCGCGCAGGTGGGAGGAGGCGGTTTCGCGGTAGACGTGGCGCAGGACGGGTGCGGCGCAGGCGATGCCGAGCCGTCCGGTTCCGTCGACCAGGGTCCACAGGGTCGGTGCGTCGGGACCTTCGCCCCGTACGGCCTCCCGCAGGGCCGCGAGGACCAGGTCGCGGTCCCGGGCGCCGCCCCGGCAGGCCAGGACGCGTCCGGCGGCGGCGCCCAGGGCGTCGGGCCGCCGGGCCCAGCCGCGTGCCCGGTCGACGGCGGCGAGGGAGCGCATCCGCTCGAAGGCGTCGACGGCGGCGTCCACGACGACCGTCGAGCCGGTGGCCACGGCGCCCTCGATCAGGTCGAGGGCGCCCGGATCGTTGCCGTCGGCGAGGTAGCGCAGGGCGGTGCACCGGGCACCGTCACCGCCGTCCCGCGCGGCGCGGACGATCTCGTCCCGGTCCTCGGGCCCCGCCACCGCGGTGAGACAGCGGGCGGCCGGGACGTGCAGCGCGGCGCCGCGTTCCAAGCCCTGCTGGGCCCATTCGAAGACGGCCTGCACGCTCCATCCGGGGCGTGGCCCGGACGGGCGCATCTGGCGCTGCCAGCGGTCGAAACAGCCGGCTTCGTGGGCGGCACGCACGCGTGTGGCGACGGAAGCGCGGGGATCCTCCGCCCACAGCCGCCAGGGCCGGGGTTCGAAGGCGTCCCGGACGGCCGCGGCCAGCTCGGCCTCGCCCTCCGGGTCGGCCGGAAATCGCGCGAGGACGGGGGCGGCGAGGGCGCGCAGGCCCGCGTCGTCGTCCCGCAGGGCGAGCTCGTCGAGGGCCCAGGCCCAGTTGGTGCCGTGGGCGGCGTATCTGCGCAGCAGTTCGAGCGCGTCACGCCTGCCGTAGGAGGCGAGGTGCCCGAGGACGGCGAGGGCGAGCCCGGTGCGCGACTCGTCGGCGTCGAGGACGTCCTCGGCGTCGAAGAGGTGGGCCTCGATCTCGTCCAGCTCGCCGTTCAGGTCGAGGTAGAGGCGGGCGTAGTAGAGGGAGCGGTTCTCCACCTGCCAGTCGTGGCGGGGATCGCGCAGCACGCAGTGGTTCAGCGCCGCGAGCGCCTCGGGGCGCGGGGCGGTGAGCGCGTGCAGTGTGCCGTCGCCACGGCCCCGCTGGAGCAGGCCGAGCAGCGTACCGCTGGGCGCTATGACCGGATCGAACATGGGAAACAGCCTCACATCAAGCGTCGACGCAACCGGGGACGTGTACTACCTGGCCGCGCGACAACACGTCGGAGTGCCCGCCGTTTCCTGCTTGCTGTAGACCATCTTCCTCTGCCTCTCGTCGGTGGCCCTTGCGGACCGCGTCACGGCCCGCGCGGTGCGGCAACCTGCCCAACCATCACGTCCGTGAACCACGTCGTCATGATGACTCGGCACTTCCGTCTGCCGCGACCGAAATTTCGGCGGCCCCGTTCCGCCTCCCCCGTTTCTCGTGTCGTTCCAGGTCAGCCCGGTCGGCCTAGTGCGCGCCGAACAGTTCGAGCAGTTCCGTCCGGCCGAACATGCGGGCCGTGTCGACGGCCGAGGGCGTGCCCGCTGACGGGTCGGCGCCGCCCTCCAGGAGGGCCTTGATGACGTCTCTCTCGCCCTTGAAGACGGCCCCCGCGAGCGGGGTCTGGCCCCGGTCGTTCACCCGGTCCGCCTCGGCGCCGCGGGCGAGCAGCGCGCGGACCGCGTCGGAGTGGCCGTGGTAGGCGGCGAGCATCACGAGCGAGTCGCCGCGGTCGTTGGTGAGGTTGGCCGGGACACCCGCGTCGACGTACGCCACGAGCGCCTCGGTCTGTCCCCGCCGGGCCAATTCGAAGATCTTGGTCGCCAGCTCCACGACCTCGGGGTCGGGGACTTCGGTCATCTGCCGGACCGCCTCTCCATCACGTCTCGCCGGGTGCGTACGCCTGCGCCGGGTGCAGCCGTACGAGTGAATCGCCAGGGTACTGGCTCGCGCGGCACATGACCCGATGTGCCCGAGGTAAAGATCACCACAGACGTGGCCCGGCGCAACAGCCGAGCTCGACCGGATCACGGACCACTCCGCCGCTCGGGGGAAATCATACGAATTTAACCCAGTTGCACCTTTTATCGTATGGATACATCCTGTGAGCCTGGAAGTACTCATGGTGACTGTCCCCGCGAACCAGGAGAACTCAAATGATCCTGTCCATCTCAGGCGTGGTCCTGCTCGGCATCGTGGTCTTCATCTTCTTCCGCAAGGACGGCCTGAAGGCCTCCCACGCGGTGGTGGCGATGCTCTTCGGCTTCTACCTGGCGAGCACGGCCATCGCCCCGAGCATCAAGGCGGGCGGCGAGAGCCTGGCGAGCCTCCTCGGCGGCATCAAGTTCTGACGACCCCACTTTCCCGTACGCACCCCGCCCGTACGCACCGACTGGAGGCAGCAGTGGCCCGGCGCCCCCTCCCCCGCATTCTGAGCAACGGCAGCGCCCAGCTCGCCCGGAGCCGGGAGCTGGCCCGGACGGCCGCCGACAGCGCCACCGACGTCCTCCACCCGCTGATCACGATCACGCGGGGTCTGCGCCGGCTGGCAGCGGCCGGCCGGCGCAGATGGACCCAGACCCCGAAGGAGAGACGGGGGGCACTGCTGTTCCTGGTGGCCTCCGTGATCCTGGTGGTGGCCCTGGTGCCGTACGGGCCGCTCCTGGCCGCCATCACCCTGATGGCGGCCGCGGCCTGGCAGGGCCGGGACCGCACTCCGGCGGCTCCCGACGGGCCCGACGAGTCGCAGAGCGAGCGCCTGAAGTCGCTGTACGAGGCGCTCGTGCCGTACTTCTCGGCCGCCGAGGACCCCGAGCCGCTGTACGCGCACGGCGGCGCGTGGGACAAGGCCTTCCCCACCTACGGCTTCGACGGCGGCGGCCGGATCTCCCACCTGGTGGTGCGCTACCCGGCGTACTTCACCGACGGCGAGGCCGAGTCCCGCGCGCGGATCGAGCACCTCCTCGCGGCGAAGTCCGGCCGCGGCCGCGAGTACCACTTCACGTGGGACGGGGAGGGCAACCAGCTGACGCTCGGCGTGCTGCTGCCCCTCCCCGCCGACATCACCGCCCAGCACTTCGTCACCGCTCCCGGCGAGACGGTCCTGGGCTTCACCGACCCGACCCACGTCCGGCGCACACTGCCCCTCGGCCACGGCGCACAGCAGCGGGACGTCCCCCCGGTCGTCTGGCGCACCGGCCTGCGCTCCACGGAGCCGCATCTGCTCGTCCTCGGCCAGCCGGGCAGCGGTGTGTCCACTCTGCTGCGCTCCATCGCGCTGCAGGCCCTCCAGCACGGGGACGTGGTGATCGTCGACGGCGGCGGCACCGGCGAGTACGCCTGCCTCACCGGCCGGGACGGCGTCCTGGCCGTCGAGTGCGGTCCCAGCGGGGCGACGGCCAGCCTGGAATGGGCGGCGACCGAGACGGAGCGCCGCCTCATCGCCGCCAACCGCGCCCACCAGGCGGGCCATCCCCCGCCCGACGACACCAGGCGGCCGCTGTGGATCCTCCTGGACCGGCCCACCGCGTTCACCCACCTGGCCGCGGCGGACGACCGCAAGGACCCACAAGCCCTCCTCCAGGTGCCCCTGCGGCACGGCCGCCCGGCGAACGTGACGGTGGTGGTGGCCGACCAGCTGGACTGCTTCGAGGCCCTCGGCGAGCCGGTCCGCCGGCACACCCGCGCGCGCGCGGTCCTCGGGCCGGCCACGGCCGACCAGCTCCAGTCGGTGCTCGGCGCGCCCCCGCACACCACGCCCATCGACGAGATCCCGCCCGGCCGCGGGTACGCCCGTCTGGGCTCGGGCCCGGTCCACCGACTCCAGGTCCCGGCCACGCCGAACCCCTACGACGACGCGACCCCCGAGGCGCACCGGGAGGCGGTCCTCGCCCTCCTCCCGCCCCGCACGACACCGGCGGACGGGGAGACGGTCCCGGAGCCGGACGGCTCGCCCGGCGAGCCCGAGCCGCTGCCGACGGAACAGGCACCGGAACGGGTGACCGCCGAGCCGGTGCCGGCGGTGACCGCGGAGCCGCCGGAGCCCCGGCCCGGCCCGGTGCCGGTCCTCACCAAGGACCCGCTGCCGAACCCGGTCCCGGTCCTGACCAAGCCGACGGCGGCCAAGCGGGGCTGACCACCCGTTGTCCGCACGTGAGACACGTGACGGCACGTGACGGCGTGACGGCGTGACGGCGTGACGGCGTGACGGCGTGACGGCGTGACGGCGTGACGGCGTGACGGCGTGACGGCGTGACGGCGTGACGGCCAACCCCGTCAGGCCACGAAGGTGCGCGGCGCCTCCGTGCCTCCCACCCCGCCCGACTCCACCAGTCCCGCCGCCGCGGCCAGCCGCACCGCAGCCTCATCGGCCACCGCCCCGCCCACGGTGAACGGCAGCCGCACATACCCCTCGAACGCCCCGTCCACGCCGAACCGCGGCCCGGACGGCACCCGCACGCCCACCCGCTCCCCCGCCTCCGCGAGCCGCGACCCGGACAGCCCCCCGGTCCGCACCCACAGGGTCAGCCCGCCCTGCGGCACCTCGAACTCCCACCCGGGCAGCTCACGGCGCACGGCCGCCACCAGCTCGTCCCGGTTGGACCGGGCCTGCTCCCGCCGCAGCTCCACGGCCTGCTCCCAGCCGCCTGTGCCGAACAGCCAGTTGACGGCCAGCTGCTCCAGCACGGGCGTGCCGAGGTCGGCGTAGGCCCGCGCCGCGACCAGGCTGCGGATCACGTCCGGCGCGGCCCGCACCCACCCGATGCGCATGCCGGCCCAGAACGCCTTGCTCGCCGAGCCCACCGTGATCACGGTCGACCCGGCCGGGTCGAAGGCGCACACCGGCCGGGGCATCCGCACGCCCGGATCGAGCCACAGCTCGCTCATCGTCTCGTCGGCGATCAGCACGGTCCCCGCGGACCGCGCCGCGTCCACCAGCCGACGCCGCTGGTCCTCGTCCGCGAGCGCGCCCGTCGGGTTGTGGAAGTCGGCGACGACGTAGGCGATCCGGGGCGCGGCGTCGCGCAGGACCTGCCGCCAGCGGTCCATGTCCCAGCCGGCGAGGCCCTCGGCCATCGCGACGGGGACCAGCCGGGCCCCTGCCTCGCGCATCAGCTGGAGGATGTTGGCGTAGGAGGGCGACTCGACGGCGATGCGCTCGCCCCGCCCGCCGAAGAGATGGCAGATCGCGTCGATCGCGCCCATCGCCCCGGTCGTCACCATGATCTGCTCGGGCATGGTCGGGATGCCGCGCGCCGTGTACCGCTCGGCGATCATCGCCCGCAGCGCGGGCAGCCCCGCGGGATAGTCGCCGTGCGTGTGCGCGTACGGCGGCAGCTCCTCCAGCGCGCCCTGCACGGCCCGGGTGAGCCAGGGCTCGGGGGCGGGCAGCGCGGCGCAGCCGAGGTCGATCATCGAGCCGAGGGCCTCCGGCGGCAGGGGCTCCAGCCCCCGCGCGGGCAGCGGGTTCCCGGCGGGTACGGCGGTCCAGCTGCCCGCGCCCCGCCGCGACTCCAGGAAGCCCTCGCTGCGCAGTGCCTCATAGGCGGCGGCGACCGTCGTACGGCTGACGGAGAGGGAGAGGGCGAGTTCCCGCTCGGCGGGCAGCCGGGCGGCCACCGGGACGCGCCCTTCGAGCACCAGCAGACGGATCCCGTCGGCGAGCGCGCGATAGGCCGGCGGGCGGCGTGTGCCGGGCCCCGCCGGGCGGTCCTGCTGGGAGTTGAGCAGCCGGGCGAGCTGTGCCGCCCCCACGGCCGAGGTCCACTGCGCCATCGGAATCAGTCCACCTTCCCCGGATTGGCCCTGGATGGCCGCTCCATCCACGCCACAGGGTGTCATGCATCAGTCCACTACCACCACACGGGGGCACATCATGGCCACGCGGGGACATCTCGCCCGGCGGCTCGTTCAGCTCTACGCCGGTCTCGCGCTGTACGGCGCCAGTTCGGCCCTGCTGGTCCGGTCCGGGCTCGGGCTGGAGCCGTGGAACGTGCTCCACCAGGGCCTCGCCGAGCGGACGGGACTGTCGATCGGAGTCGTCCTGACGATCGTGGGCGCCGCCGTGCTGCTCGCGTGGATCCCGCTGCGCCAGCGCCCGGGCCTCGGCACGATCTCCAACGTGCTGGTGATCGGCATGGCCATGGACGCGACCCTGGCCCTGGTCCCCGACGTTCACGGCTGGGCGCTGCGCGTGACCCTGATGACGGCCGGGATCGTCCTGAACGGCGCGGCGACCGGCCTCTACATCGCCGCGCGCTTCGGCCCGGGCCCGCGCGACGGCCTGATGACCGGCCTGCACCAGCTCACGGGCGTGTCGATCCGCCTGGTGCGCACGGGGATCGAACTCACGGTCGTGGCGACCGGTTTCGTCCTGGGCGGCACCGTCGGGGTCGGCACCCTGCTGTACGCGCTGTCCATCGGCCCGCTCGCCCAGCTGTTCCTGCGGGTGTTCGCCGTCCCCGCGGCACCCGTCGGCGGCACGGTCGTTGCCACCGGTCAACCCGAAGGGGCGATACTGCGTCCGTGACCCCGCGGATACGCCATCCCTACCTCGATCATCCCGGCCCGATCGCCTTCGCCCACCGGGGCGGGGCCGCGGACGGCCTGGAGAACACCGTGCGGCAGTTCCGTGTCGCCGTCGAGGCCGGCTACCGGTACATCGAGACCGATGTGCACACCACCCGGGACGGCACCCTCGTCGCCTTCCACGACACGACCCTGGACCGGATGACCGACGGCGCGGGCCGGATCGCCGACCTGCCGTGGTCCGAGGTGCGTCAGGCGCGCGTGGCGGGGCGGGAACCCGTACCGCTCTTCGAGGAGCTCCTGGAGACCTTCCCAAACGTGCGCTGGAACGTGGACGTCAAGGCGGAGGCCGCCCTGCTCCCCTTCCTCGACCTGGCCGGCCGGACCGGCTCCTGGGACCGGATCTGTCTCGGCTCGTTCTCCGAGGCACGGGTGGTGCGCGCCCAGCGCCTCGCCGGCCCGCGGCTGGCCACCTCGTACGGCACCCGGGGCGTGCTCGCACTGCGGTTGCGCTCCTGGGGGCTGCCGGCGTCCGTGCGCCGCTCGGCGGTCGCCGCGCAGGTGCCGGAAGTCCAGTCCGGCATCCAGGTCGTCGACCACCGCTTCGTCCGCGCCGCCCACGCGCGCGGGCTCCAGGTGCACGTCTGGACGGTCAACGACCCCGAGAGCATGCACCGGCTCCTCGACCTCGGGGTGGATGGCATCATGACCGATCACATCGACACGTTGCGCGAGGTCATGGAGGACCGCGGCGTCTGGGTCTGAGACCCCGGGCCGGGCGCCTTCGCGCGTTCACGGGGAAGCGAGGGCACGGGTGGGCACCGACACCGTGCGGACACCGCCCGCCGACGGGGCGGCTCTCAGACGCGAGCAGCGCGGCTGGTACTTCTACGACTGGGCGTGCTCCGTCTACTCGACGAGCGTGCTCACCGTGTTCCTCGGCCCTTATCTGACGTCGGTCGCCGAGTCGGCCGCGGACGGCGACGGATACGTCCACCCCCTCGGCGTCCCGGTGCGCGCCGGGTCGTTCTTCGCGTACTCGGTCTCCCTGTCGGTGATCGTGGCCGTGCTGGTGATGCCCCTGGTGGGCGCCGCCGCGGACCGCACCGGCCGCAAGAAGCCGCTCCTCGCGGCCGCCGCGTACACGGGCGCCGGGGCGACGACGGCCATGTTCTTCCTCGACGGCGACCGCTATCTGCTCGGCGGCGCCCTGCTGATCGTCGCCAACGCCGCGCAGTCCGTGGCGATGATGCTCTACAACTCCTACCTGCCGCAGATCGCCCCGCCCGAGCAGCGGGACGCGGTGTCCTCGCGGGGCTGGGCCTTCGGGTACGCGGCGGGCTCGCTCGTCCTCGTCGCCAACCTGGTGCTCTACACCGGCCACGACCGCTTCGGCGTCTCGGAGAGCACGGCCGTGCGCATCTGCCTGGCGTCGGCCGGCCTGTGGTGGGGCGCCTTCGCACTGATCCCGCTGACCCGGCTCCGCGACCGCCGGTCCCCCACCCGGGGGGCGGCGGCCCTGCCGGGCTTCCGGCAGCTGGCCGCGACCGTCCGCGACATGCGCCGCCACCCGCTGACCCTCGCCTTCCTGCTCGCCTACCTCGTCTACAACGACGGCATCCAGACGGTGATCTCCCAGGCCTCGGTCTACGGCTCCGAGGAACTGGACCTCGGACAGTCCACCCTGATCGGCGCCGTCCTGCTGGTGCAGGTGCTGGCCGTGGCGGGCGCCCTGACGATGGGACGGCTGGCCCGGGCCTACGGCGCCAAGCGCACGATCCTCGGCTCGCTGATCGCCTGGACGGTCACGCTCGCGGCCGGATTCTTCCTGCCCGCCGGGGCGCCGGTGTGGTTCTTCGTCCTGGCCGCCGGCATCGGCCTGGTCCTCGGCGGCAGCCAGGCGTTGTCCCGCTCCCTGTTCTCCCACCTGGTCCCGCCCGGCAAGGAGGCCGAGTACTTCTCCGCCTACGAGCTGAGCGACCGGGGCATGAGCTGGCTCGGCCCGCTGCTGTTCGGGCTCACCTACCAGCTCACCGGGAGCTACCGGGACGCGATCATCTCGCTGGTGGTCTTCTTCGTCCTGGGATTCGCCCTGCTCGCGCGGGTGCCGGTACGGCGTGCGATCGAAGAAGCGGGGAATCCGGTTCCTGACAGGATTTAGCACTCGACGCGAAAGGGCTGTAGTGTACGCGTTTGGCCTGCCAGGCGGACCGTTACTGCGCGTCAAAGATATCGAAACGCTGGGTTACATTTGCTAGCAGATGTGACAAACCGGGCGCTGGTGGGTACAACAAGGGCGGCTACGACGGCGACGCATGACCCGGAACGGGACTCGGAACGGGAATCTTTACCGCCGACCGGACGTTGACCGGATGACGACGACAGCGACACCTGTCCTGTGGGCGACAAGCCCGGGAGGCACGATTCATGAGTGAGCGAGCTCTTCGCGGCACGCGCCTCGTGGTGACCAGCTACGAGACGGACCGCGGCATCGACCTGGCCCCGCGCCAGGCCGTGGAGTACGCATGCGAGAAGGGGCACCGCTTCGAGATGCCCTTCTCGGTCGAGGCGGAGATCCCGCCGGAGTGGGAGTGCAAGGTCTGCGGGGCCCAGGCACTCCTGGTGGACGGCGACGGCCCGGAAGAGAAGAAGGCCAAGCCCGCGCGTACGCATTGGGACATGCTGATGGAGCGGCGTACCCGTGAGGAACTCGAAGAGGTCCTTGAGGAGCGTCTGGCGGTTCTTCGCTCCGGTGCGATGAACATCGCTGTTCATCCCCGGGACAGCCGCAAGTCGGCCTAGGTCCCCGCAAGGCCTGGCGGATCGATCAGCGCACATCGGTAACCGCGGGCGCCGTACGAACAGTACGGCGCCCGCGGTTTTTCATGCGGTGGTGCTCATGGCCCGGTCAGTGGGTCAGCGGCGGGCGCGGCTGCTCGGTGGCGCCGCCGCCCGGCTCGTCCCGGACGACCTCGCCCTGGACGACCTTGCCGTCCGGGCGGTACATGCGGGCCTGCTGGAGGGCGCCGCCCAGGGTGCCCGGGTCGGCCTCGCGGAGCTTGCGCTCGAAGGTGCGCTCGGCGGAGCGGCTCACGGCCTTCTGGACCGGGGGCAGCAGCAGGAGCAGGCCCACCGTGTCCGACAGCAGACCGGGGATCATCAGGAGCAGGCCGCCCAGCATCATCAGGCCGTTGCCCTCGCTGTCGGGCCGGGCCGCCGCGGGCATCACACCGCTCTGCTGCTGTTGCAGCGCCTCGGAGAGCCTGCGGAAGGCCCGCCGGCCGGCCCGCTTGATGACCACCGAGCCGAGGACGAGGCCCGCCAGCAGGAGCAGGAGGACCAGCAGGCCGTTCGACGCGCCGGCGACCAGCGTGAGCAGCCAGATCTCCAGCACGAGCCACGCGGCGATGCCCAGCGGCAGGAACGTGCGCAGCCTTGAGCGCCGGGGCCGGGCGGGGTGGCTGGGAGTCTGAGCGCCAGTCGTCATGGCTCCAGTGTGCCTGGCCCCGGCTCAGCACGGGATAAGGCCTCTGCACGGGACAAGGCCCCGATCAGGCGTTCCTGGGCGCGCACGGGCCCGGGACGGCTACGGCTCCGACGGCTTGGCACCGCGTTCGGTGACGGACGGTCTGGCGACGCGCCCCGTGACCTTGCCGACGCGCTCCCCCACACCCCACGCCGTGACCCGCCACAACGCCTCGACGAGGATGTCGCGGCTCATCTTGGAGTCGCCGAGTTCACGCTCGACGAAGGTGATGGGTACCTCCACCACCTGGTAGCCGGCCTTGACGGCACGGCGGGCGAGGTCCACCTGGAAGCAGTAGCCCTGCGAGGCGACCTCGTCGAGGCCGAGCCCCTCCAGGGTCTCGCGGCGGAAGGCGCGGTAGCCGCCGGTGATGTCCCGCAGCGGCAGGTCGAGCGCCAGCCGGGAGTACAGGCTGCCGCCCCGGGAGATCACCTCGCGGGACTTCGGCCAGTTCACCACCCGGCCGCCCGGCACCCAGCGCGAGCCCAGCACCAGGTCGGCGCTCTTGAGGGCGGTGAGCAGGCGGGGCAGCTCCTCGGGTTGGTGGGAGCCGTCGGCGTCCATCTCGACCAGCACGCCGTAGTCGCGCTCCAGGCCCCAGCGGAAGCCCGCGAGGTAGGCGGCGCCGAGGCCTTCCTTGCCCTTGCGGTGCAGCACGTGGACGTGGTCGTCCGAGACCGCCAGTTCGTCGGCGAGCTTGCCGGTGCCGTCCGGGCTGTTGTCGTCGGCCACGAGCACGTGCGCCTCCGGGACGGCCTCGCGCACCCGGCCGACGATGCTCTTGATGTTCTCCGCCTCGTTGTAGGTCGGGATGATCACCAAGGCCGTGCCGAGCGGGCCGAACTTCCTCCCCTGGGCTCCTGCCGCGAGGGTGCCGTCACCGTCGTTCACTGCTGCCCCTTCATGTCCGTACGCAGGGGTCCACCATAGTGGCCCCCGCCTGCGCCGACGTGACAGGACGTTCGAATGGTGGTGCCGAATCCGCATGACAGGGGGCAGGAGCGCGCCCCGGCGGCGCGCGTACGGCGGATGGGGGCCCGGCGCCCTTCGGGCCGACCTGGGATCCGCCGGCTGCGGATCGACCCAAAGCCGTTGTCTACTGAGCGCCCGGGCCCCACCCGGGTCACACCTCCCCGACCGGCCGGAACGTTCCCTCGGCGCTGCGCCGGCCTGAGCCTGGCTCCCAGTGGCGGTGCCCCGGTGCGGCACACCGTCCGTGACCCGGCGGCGCTGCGGCGAGTGTGCGAACGCTCCCCGGTCGGGCGTCCGGTGGTGGACTCGGCCGAACCTACCGGCCCCCTGCGGCTGCCTGTCAACAGCCGTCTGACCTGCGCATTGTGCGACAAAGACCTGGTCAGTTCGGTGGATACGCAGGTCGCGCGCGGGGGGCGCGGCGCACGATCGCGTGCGCGCCACCCCCGTAGATCACTCGCCCGGCCGTACGAAGACGGTGCGTCCGCCGACGACGGTCCGCAGGCAGACGGGCAGGTCGCGGCCCGGGGTCAGGTCGGGCAGCCCCGGGGTGCCGGAACGGGGGTCGGTCGACCAGCGGGCGACACGGTCGTCCGGGGCCTGGACGACGAGTTCGCCGGTGCGCCAGACGGCGTAGTCGGCCGGGGCGCCCGGGACCAGGACCCCCGCGTCGTCCCGTCCGACGGCCCGCCAGCCGCCGCGCGTGTGCGCCGTGAACGCGGCGCGCACGGAGACGCGGTGCTCCGGCGTGCGGTGGAAGGCGGCGGCCCGGACCGTGCCCCAGGGGTCGAGCGGGGTGACCGGGCTGTCGGAGCCGAAGGCGAGCGGCACACCGGCCCGCAGCAGGGCCGCGAAGGGGTTCAGGCCGCGGGCGCGCTCCGCTCCGAGCCGCTGGGCGTACATGCCCTCCCCGCCGCCCCACAGGGCGTCGAAGGCGGGCTGGACGGAGGCGGTGAGCCCCAGTTCGGCGAAGGCGGCGATCGACTCAGGGGTGAGCATCTCGGCGTGCTCGACGCGGTGCCGGGCGGCCCGGATCCGGGCCAGGCCCACCTTCTCGGCGGCGGCTCGCACGCCCTCGACCACGGCGTCCACGGCCGCGTCGCCGATGGCGTGGAAGCCGGCCTGCAGCCCGGCCTCGGTGCAGGCGACGACGTGCGCGGCGATCGCGGTGGCGTCCAGGTACGCCCGGCCGGTGTGCCCGGCGTCGGCGTACGGCTCGTGCAGACAGGCCGTGTGCGAGCCGAGGGCGCCGTCGGCGAACAGGTCCCCGGCGGCGCCGATCGCGCCCAGCTCGCGCGCCTTGGCGACGTCCTGCTCGGCCCAGTAGCCGACGACGCGGGGTCCGGGCTCCTCGGCGGCCAGGCGCAGCAGGCCGGTGAAGTCGTCCTCGGAGGAGATCTCCGGGCCGGCGCACTCGTGGAGCGTGCCGATGCCGAGCGCGGCGGCGTGCGCCAGGGCGGCGCGCTGTGCCTCGGTGCGCTGCCGGGGCGTGACGGCGGCGAACGCGGCGGCCCGTACGGCGTGGTGGGCATCGGCCGTGAGCGGCCCGTCCTCGCGCGGTGCGCCCGGGACCAGGTCGAGCAGAGCCGTCGTGACGACCGCCGAGTGCACGTCGATCCGGCTGAGGTAGAGCGGCCGGTGGCCGGTGGCCTCGTCGAGCTCGGCCCGGGTGGGCGGACGGCCGCCGGGCCAGCGTGCGGCGTCCCAGCCGTGCCCGAGCAGTACGCGGTCCCGCGGACGGGCGGCGGCGAAGTCCCGGACGAGGGCGAGGGCGGCTTCGAGGGAGGGGGTGTTCGACAGGTCGAGGCCGGTGAGGGCGAGGCCGGTGGCCGTGGTGTGCACATGCGCGTCCGTGAACGCGGGGGTGACCAGCGCTCCATCGAGGTCGACGACCTCGTCGACCCCGTCCGCGAAGGCGTCGGCGGCACCCTCGGAACCGACCCAGGCGACCTGCCCCCGCTCCACGACCATCGCGGTGGCGAACGGATCGGCGGGGCTGTGCACCTCTCCGCGACGGAGGAGGACGGTCTGGGACGCCGGCGTAGGGGACTCACTCATGGAGCACAGTTTCACAGGCCCCGCTCGCGCACCCCGCGAAGGGGTGGAGCCGCCGGTCAGATCCTGGGCGGCCGCGCCTCGTACGGCGTGGAGAGCACCACCGTCGTCCGCGTGGACACGCCCGCCAGCGACCGCACCCGCGCCAGCAGCTCCTCCAGCTCGTGCGGGGTCGCCACCCGCACCTTGAGGATGTAGTTCTCGTCGCCGGCCACGCTGTGGCACGCCTCGATCTCCGGCACCCCGGCCAGCCGGTCCGCGATGTCGTCCGGCGCGCTCGGGTCGAACGGCTTCACCGAGATGAACGCGGTCATCGGCAGCCCCACGGCCTCCGGGTCCACGACCGCCGCGTAGCCCCGGATGACCCCCCGCTGCTCCAGCCGCCGCACCCGCTGGTGCACGGCCGAGGTGGACAACCCCGTGGCCTTGCCCAGGTCGGTGTAGCTCATCCGCCCGTCCCTGACGAGCAGCTGCACGATCTGTCGGTCCAGCTCCTCCATGGCGCAAGAACCTACAGGGCGGTTGATCTCCTCGGATACCTGAGGAGCGCAGGTCATACCCGGTTCGTGATGTGGCCGGAAGCCGACGGTCCGCCGTCCGGGGGACAAACCCGCCGCAGGGAGCACCCGCGCGCGGCATGTGACGAACGCCACAGGCCTCGAACAGTCTCCGTGATGTTCTCGTGATTACCGCCCCGGGGGGACGGGAAGTGCTTGCTGTGGTCGAGGCCGCAGTGCCTGATACGGCCCAGCCCGAGGGGGAGTACCCAATGCAGAGCCTCAAGCGCCCTGGTCGCACCGCACCCAAGCGGCCGCAGCTCGTCGTCGAGCCCGAGCCGGAGGGCGTCGAACCCGACGCGTTCGACGACGAACTCGACGCGTACGACACTTTCGAGATGTTCCGGGTCGTCTGCCCGGACTGCGCGCAGCCCATCGCCCTGCTGGCGGACGAGGAGGTGCTGCCGGAGCACGCGCTGTGCGCCTCGCCGTGGAACCCGTTCGGGCTCACGGTCTGTGCCGGCACCGGCCGCAGGGCCGCGGACGCCCGCCCGGCGGACGAGTCCGTGGATCCGCAGGAGCAGGACACCGCCCTGCTGTTGACGCTCCCTCAGGGACTCGACTGGCGCACGCAGCCCTTCTCGCACGTCGGCGGCCCGGGCTCGCGTCCGATCAGGGTCCCCGTCATGCGCCGCGACGCGGCCTGAGCGCGGACCCTCGCCGCCCGTTCGCTCCACCCCGATGACCAGCCCGCGCCACGGCACCCTGACTGCCGTGGTGCGGGCCCGGTGCGCCCGGGGCCGGGCGCACGGGGAACGCACGCCCGATTCCACCATGCGGTGACCTGTCCGGCCTCTGCCGCGTTGCCCGGGTATGACCCCCATCTCCTCAGCGACCGGGCGTCAGCGCCTCCTCTACGTCCCACCGCCCGCAGAATCGGTTCGGCCGAGTCCGCCGCGGTATCAGGACCCGCCGATCTACCGCGACCTGATGCGCGCCTGGGCCGAGCGCGGGCGCACTCTGCCGGGCCGGCACGACCCGGAGTGGATGCGGCTCGCGGCGCCCTGGCGGGGCCTGGACCAGTTCAGCGTTCCTCTGGCCCCACGAGATGGCGGGCGATGACCATCCGCTGGATCTGGTTGGTGCCCTCGACGATCTGCAGCACCTTGGCCTCGCGCATGTAGCGCTCGGCCGGGAAGTCGGCGGTGTAGCCGTAGCCGCCGAGGATCTGCACGGCGTCGGTGGTGACCCGCATCGCCGTGTCGGTGCAGTGCAGCTTGGCCATGGCCGCCTGCCGGGCGAACGGCCGGCCCGCGTCGCGCAGCCGGGCCGCCGCGAGGTAGAGCGCGCGGCCCGCCTCGATCTGCGTCGCCATGTCGGCGAGCATGAAGCGCAGCCCCTGGAAGTCGGCGATCGGCTTGCCGAACTGGCGCCGCTGCGCCGCGTACGACAGCGCCTCGTCGAGCGCCGCCTGCGCCAGGCCGATCGCGCACGCCGCGATGCCGAGCCGCCCGGAGTCCAGGGACGACAGGGCGATCGCGAAGCCCAGCCCCTCCTCGCCGATGCGCCGCGTGCCGGGGACCCGCACGCCGTCGAAGTGGACCTGGGCGGTGGGCGAGCCCTTCATGCCCATCTTCTTCTCGGGCGGCGCGGCGCTCACCCCCGGCGCGTCGCCGGGCACCAGGAAGGCGGTGATCCCGCGCGGGCCCTCCTCGCCGGTGCGCGCCATGACCGTGTAGAAGTCGGCGATGCCGCCGTGGGTGATCCAGGCCTTGGAACCGGTGATCACCCAGTCGTCACCGTCCCGCACGGCCCGGGTGCGCAGCGCGGCGGCGTCCGACCCGGAGTGCGGCTCGGAGAGGCAGTAGGCGCCGAGCAGGCCGCCGCCGAGCATCGCGGGCAGGTGCTCGACCTGCTGTTCCTTGGTTCCGTAGGCGGCGAGGGCGTAGGAGGCAAGGGTGTGCACGCTGACGCCGAGGCCGACGGTGAGGCGGGCCGCCGCGAGCTCCTCCAGGACCTGGAGGTACACCTCGTAGGGCTGGTCGCCGCCACCGTACTCGGAGTCGTAGGGCAGGCCGAGCAGGCCGGAGCGCGAGAGCAGGGTGAACAGCTCGCGTGGGAACCGGCCGGCGTCCTCCTCCTCGGCCGCCTTCGGGACGATCTCCTGCTGCGCGATGTCGCGGACGAGCGAGATCAGGTCCCGGGCCTCCTGCGTGGGCAGTTGCCGGTCCACCGGCTGCGGGGCGCGGTCGGGCATGGCGACGCTCTCCTCCCTGTCGGGCGCTGGCGGACGTGCCCAAGGGTGGGGGCGGCGCCGCCGGGTCGTTCTGGTGCCTGGCCGATGCTTGCAGTCCCGGGTCGCGGAAGCTGCTGACCAGCGGCTGTGCGCTGTGAGTATGCCCGATCGGACGCATGGCGTCACCAGTTAACGACCGCTTACTTCGAGAAAGGGCGGAGTGCGTCGGCGGCGGCGAGATTGGTCCGCACCATTGACCAACTGGTCTAGTCCTCCTACTGTTTCGCTCCACCGACTCACCGCGTTCATGCCAATGAGCGCGGCGTTCCCCTCCCCCCACGAGGAGACACCGGATGCACACCCCCCACCCCTCCCGCTTCCGGGCCATCGTGTCCGCCGCCTGTTGCGCCGTCCTCGGCGCCGGGCTGCTGGCCGGCGCGGGCACCACCGCCACCGCGGCGACCTCGGCTCAGGAGGCCGCCGCGGACGTGAAGGCCGCCCCCCAGGCCGAGGCGGCCGGCTCCAAGGTCCTCGGGTACTTCACCGAATGGGGCACCTACGACCGCAAGTACCACGTCAAGAACATCGAGACGTCCGGCTCGGGCGCCAAGCTCACCCACATCAACTACGCGTTCGGCAACGTCACCGGCGGCAAGTGCGCCATGGGCGACGCCTATGCCGCCACCGACCGGGCGTACACCGCCGCCGAGTCCGTCGACGGCAAGGCCGACACCTGGGACCAGCCGCTGCGCGGCAACTTCAACCAGCTGCGCAAGCTGAAGCAGAAGCACCCGGACCTCAAGGTGCTGTGGTCCTTCGGCGGCTGGACCTGGTCGGCCGGGTTCAGCGAGGCCGCGAAGAACCCGGCCGCGTTCGCGCAGTCCTGCTACGACCTGGTCGAGAACTCCAAGTGGGCCGACGTCTTCGACGGCATCGACATCGACTGGGAGTACCCGAACGCCTGCGGTGCCACCTGCGACACCAGCGGCAAGGACGCCTTCACGAACCTGATGCGGGCCCTGCGCGCCAAGTTCGGCTCGCAGAACCTGGTCACCGCGGCGATCACCGCCGACGCCACCCCGGGCGGCAAGATCGACGCCGCGGACTACGCGGGCGCCGCCCAGTACGTCGACTGGTACAACCCGATGACGTACGACTTCTTCGGCGCCTGGGACGCCGCCGGACCGACGGCCCCGCACTCGCCGCTGACCTCGTACGCCGGCATACCGAAGGCGGACAACCACAGCTCCGCGACCATCGCGAAGCTGAAGGGCCTCGGCATCCCCGCCTCGAAGCTGCTGCTCGGCATCGGCTTCTACGGCCGCGGCTGGACCGGCGTCACCCAGGCGGCGCCCGGCGGCACCGCGACCGGCCCGGCGGCGGGCACGTACGAGCCGGGCATCGAGGACTACAAGGTCCTCAAGACCAAGTGCCCGGCGACGGGGACGGTGGCCGGCACGGCGTACGCCAAGTGCGGCAGCGACTGGTGGAGTTACGACACCCCGGCGACCATCGCGACCAAGATGGACTACAAGAACCAGCAGGGGCTGGGCGGCACGTTCTTCTGGGAGCTGAGCGGCGACACCGCCGACGGCGAGCTCATCAAGGCCATCGAGTAGGCCCCGGGCGATCGAGGGGGCGGAGGGTCCGTGCGGACGCTCCGCCCCTTTCTCATGCGCCCGGGCTCACGCGCCCCGGCGGGCGGGTTCGGGAGCCCGGTGGGCCGGGTCCAGCTCCTCGATGGCCCGCAGGGTGCCGCCGAGCGTCTTCACCAGCAGCTCGCACATGGTCGCGCGGGGCAGATCCGGACGGTCGATCCACTCCAGCGTGGCGCCCTCGACGCTGCACACCCAGGCGAGCAGGGCCATGCGCGCCAGCGGGGTGACGTCGGCGCGGCCGTACGCCCCCTCGGCGATGGTGGCGACGACGGCCGCGCGCACCCCGTCGCGCAGGGCGTGCACCTCGGTGTCGAAGCCGACGCCGCCGCTGACGATCGTGCGGTACGCGGCCTGATGGTGCTCGGCGTAGCGCAGATAGGTGTCGACGGTGCGCTGGACCCGGTCGACCGGGGGCAGTTCGGGACCGCTCGCCGCCAGCGTGATCAGCTCGGTGACGGAGTCCTGGATGATCGCCAGGTAGTAGCCGCGCTTGGACTGGAAGTAGTAGTAGATCAGCCCCTTGGCGACGTGCGCCTGCCGGGCGATGTCGTCCATCGACAGGGCGTCGTAGGACGTGTCGGCGAACAACCTCCGCCCGATGGCGATGAGTTCGGCACGGCGCGCCGTCGAGCGCTCGGTGCCGCGGGCCCGGGGGCGCGCGGCGGGCTGGGGGCTGATATTCAATTTCGACCCTGGTCTCACGGGCGGGGGCGGGACCTTCGCAGTATGGCAGGCCCCACACCCGGGGCGTGGGTCAGGTCACAGCAGCCCGAGCTGGGTCACCAGCATCGCGACGACCACGACCAGGGTCCAGCCCATGACGTGCTCGACGATCTTCGGGCCGTCTTCCCGAGGGCCGCCGGTGCGGACGCCGGCGGCGGAGGTGGTGACGGAGGCGGTGGCGGAGTACGCGGTCATGGTTCTCGCTCGTTCGGTGGTGCGGACGGACTTCCCCCGAAGTTCTGTCCCACCTTGCCACCCGGAGCGGCTTATGCGGCCGAGAGCTTGGTCACACGCGTACGCCCACGGCCGCCAGGGCCTCGCGCTGGGCCGCGGTCGGGCTCGCCGGGAAGTACAGGTAGCAGACGCCACCGGTGCCGGAGGCGACCGCGCCGGAGCTGTTGTACCGCTTGGTCCGCAGCCAGATGTTCTCGAACTCGCGCCGCCGGTAGACGCGCCGCACGGCCTCGTTGCTCTCGGAGTACGGGTCGTTGGCGATCACGTCACCGTCCGCGGTGAAGCCGATGACGGTCATGAGGTGCCCCGCGGTGCCGTACCCGGCCCCGGTCAGCTCCCCCTTCGTGAAGGACTGGGACGTTATGGCCGGGACGCCGGCCGCGATCAGCGTCTCCAGGTCGGCCAGCGAGCCGAGCCGGGTGACCACGCCCCCGAGGCCCTCGAAGGTGGCCGCGTAGGCGGCGTTGAACGGCCAGTTGCCGCAGCCGCCGTACTGATGGTCGTAGGTGAACCGGGCGGCGTGGCAGACCTGCGGGTCGGCGTACGAGGGGTTCACCCAGGCCAGCTGCTCGGGGGTGAGCCGGCCGCCCCAGTACTCGATGATCATCTGGGAGGAGGTGGGGCTGCACCAGGCCTCGCCGCCGTTGTCGTACTCGGGGTACTGCCCCTTGTGGATCTCCTGCGAGTAGCGCGGGACGGCCAGTTCCCTCGCGAGGCCGGGCCGGGAGGCCGGGACGGTGAAGCGGGCGGGGACGTCGGAACCCATCACGTGCAGCCGCCGGACGGTGGGTGTGGCCCGGGTGCCGGGCCTGCGGTACAGGGTCAGACGCAGACGGCAGGCGGTCAGGCGCAGTCCGCTCGACGGGTCGTCGACCGCCAGGGTGTCCGTCCAGACGGTGCTGCGGCCGTCGCTCTGGTCGTCGAGGGAGGTCCGGCGGATGTCCTCGTCGCCGGCGGCCCACCGGCCCATCACGTACCAGGGGCTGCTGGTGCCGTCCGGGTAGGTGGCCCGGGCCTCGATCTGGATCCAGGTGCCGGGCGGGGTGTGCGCGTTCCAGGAGACGATCGCCTCCGTGGCGGGGACGGCGAGCCGGTGCACGGAGGACGTCCAGGTGCCGTACTCCCAGGAGGCGGTGGTGCCGGTGTGCGGGTCCGTGTAGGCGGTGGTTCCGGCGGGCGTGGCGAGGACCAGGCCCGGGTGGTCGCCGGCGACGGCGCGGGTGCCCCGGGCGGTTCCGGAGCACCAGTCGCCGTGGGAGAACCAGGCCCGGTTGTCCACGGTCCGGGCCGGGACGACCCGGTCGGCGGCGGCGAGGTCGGTCGTCATCGTGGCCTCGGGTTCGGCGGCCGCCGGGCCCGCGCTCGCGGTGACGGCGGCGGCGGCCATGGCGGCCAGGACGGTTCTGCGGGACGGCTGGTCGACTCTGCTCATGACGGGACCCCCGGTGGTCGGAGTCGGGCAGGGGCGGGGCAGGTCCGGCACACGGTCGGTCGCATTCGTGTGTGCGCCACATATGAGCACAGCCCGCCCGGTCCTGCCAGCACTTCGACCCGCGCCACGCCCACCAATATTGGCGTCGACCTGTGGCGCCGGGCGACGACACCGGCGTTGGAGCGGCGTGACACCGGCGTTGGAACGGTGCGAACCCGTCGTTAGAGTGCTGCGCGAGATGAACGCGCCCTTCCGCCCCGCGCCGGGGCCCGCCCTCGCCGAACTGGCCTCGCGGATCCGCCGCCTGCCCCCCTCCTGCGGTCCCGTCCGGCTCGTCGGGGTCGACGGGCACGCCGGCTCCGGCAAGACCACGTTCACCGGGGAGCTGGCCCGGGCGCTGGGCGGCGCGCCGGTGCTGCGCCTGGACGACGTCGCCAGCCACGACGAACTCTTCGACTGGACCGGGCGGCTGCTGGAGCAGGTGATCGAACCGCTGGCCCACGGCCGTACCGCGCACTACTCCCCCTACGACTGGCGGGCCCGCCGCTTCGGCCCGCCCCGCCCGCTGCCGCCCGCCCCGGTGCTCCTCCTGGAGGGCGTCGGCGCGGGACGCCGGGCGCTCCGCCCCCATCTGGCCCTGCTGCTGTGGCTGGACCTGCCGCGCGAGGAGGCCTGGGCGCGGGGTCGCTCCCGGGACGGGGAGGAACAGCGGGAGTTCTGGAACGGCTGGGTCCCGGCCGAGCGCCGGCACTTCGCCGAGGACCCCTCCCGGCCGTTCGCCGATGCTCTGGTACGCCAGGTTGAAGTGGGTTATGAGGTGCTCACGAGGCCTGCGGGAAGCCCCCCACCGGACCCACCCCTCACTCAGGGTGACGAACCCCCCGCGGTGTGCTGAACTTGTGAAGGCGCCTTGCCGGGCAACTTCCCGGAGTGCCTCAACTCGGCTTGACCGGCGGGCCGTACAGGTCTTACGTTCTCAATGTGCGGCCGTCGAGGGCCGCCCCAGGACGCGAAGCCCCCGGTTGTTCCCCCGTGACCGGGGGCTTCGTTCTGTCTTTTCCCGGTTCCGCGGGCGCCGCGCGAGGTCGAACGCTCACCCTCGGTCACCGGCCGCGACCGCGCCGCAGCCCCTCCCACCTCGCCGAACGGTCCGTGCGGCACCCTACGGACGCGCCGTCCTCGCGGGTACGATGCCCTCGTCGCGACCTGCGGACGGTTGCTGCGCACGGTGCAACTCCGGTCCGCGGCACAGCGGTTCGAGCAGGGCAGCCGGCCGGGGGACGGCTCGTTGGCAGACCGACGGGGGCACGCTTCGTGGGGGACGGGATGGACTTCGGCACGCAGGGCCCGCAGGCCCCGGCCGACCTCGCCTGGCTGCGGGGCGTGGACGCGTACACCATGGGCGCCTATCCACAGGCCGAGGAGGAGTTCCGGGCCGCCGTGCGGATGGATCCCGGGATGGCCGACGGCTGGCTCGGACTGCACGCGCTGCGCGTCGACACGACGACCGCGCTGCTGAAGATGTTCCGCCACCGGGACCGCTTCGGGGAACAGCGCACCCGCTACCACCGCACGCTCAACTCCTGGTACTGGCTGGGCTGGTGGGTGCAGCCCGTGCTGGAGAGCCCGCGCGACCTGCTGCTCGCGCACGCCTCGCACTGGCTGGACGGCCGCCATGTCCCCGAGCTGGACCGGGCGCTCGCCGGGCTGCCGCCGGTGGACACCGACCACCAGGTCCGTTTCCTGCACGCCTGCCGCGCCTATCTGGTCAAGGACTGGGAGCAGTTGGTCCGGCACACCGACCCGCTCCTCGACGACCCCGTGCTCGGCATCGAGGCGGGGCTGTTCGGCGGCATGGCCCGGGTGCGGCTGGAGATGTACGGGCAGGCCGAACCGCTGCTGTCCGCCGCGCTGATGCGCTGCCGCAGCGAGCAGCCGCAGCGCAAGGAGCTGCGCTACTGGCTGGCCCGGGCCCATGAGGGCACCGGCCGCAGTGCCGCCGCGCTCCCCCTGTACCGGGCCGTGCACCGGGTCGACCCGGCGTTCATGGACACCTCGGCCCGGCTCGCCGCGATCGCCGAGGGCGACGGCTACGAGGACGCCGCCGGCCTCGCGGCGATCACGCTCACCGGTGCCGGGCAGGACGCCGTGGACGGGCCGGACGGCTTCGACCCGCTCTTCGGCACCGAGGGGCGCGAGCTGAGACTGCCCGACCTGGAGCCGCCCGCCTCCGCTCCCCTGCCACCGGTCACGGGCCCCGCGGTCCGCGCGAGGACCGGCCCGACGCCGTCCCTGCCCACCGGGCCCACCGACCCCGCGTTACTGGAGGAGGCGCTCGCCGAGCTGGAGCGGATGGTCGGGCTGGAGCCGGTGAAGCGCCAGGTCAAGGCGTTGTCGGCGCAGTTGAACATGGCCCGGCTGCGGGCCGGCCAGGGGCTGCCGGTCCAGCCGCCGAAACGCCACTTCGTCTTCTCCGGCCCCTCCGGCACCGGCAAGACCACCGTCGCCCGCATCCTCGGCCGTGTCTTCTACGCCCTCGGGCTGCTCGGCGGCGACCATCTCGTGGAGGCCCAGCGCGCCGATCTGGTCGGCGAGTACCTCGGGCAGACCGCCGTGAAGGCGAACGAGCTGATCGACTCGGCCCTCGGGGGCGTCCTCTTCGTCGACGAGGCGTACGCGCTGTCCAACTCGGGATACGGCAAGGGCGACGCGTACGGCGACGAGGCGCTCCAGGTGCTGCTGAAGCGGGCGGAGGACAACCGCGACCACCTCGTGGTGATCCTGGCCGGCTACCCGGAGGGCATGGACCGGCTGCTCGCCGCGAACCCCGGGCTGTCGTCCCGCTTCACCACACGCGTCGACTTCCCGTCCTACCGTCCCCTGGAACTCACCGAGATCGGCAAGGTGCTGGCCGCGGAGAACGGCGACGTCTGGGACGAGGAGGCCCTGGACGAGCTGCGCTCCATCGCCGGGCACGTGGTGGACCAGGGGTGGATCGACGAACTGGGCAACGGGCGGTTCCTGCGGACGCTGTACGAGAAGAGCTGCGCCTACCGGGATCTGCGGCTGTCGGTGTATCCCGGGGTGCTGGGGCGCGAGGACCTGGCGACCCTGCGGCTGCCGGATCTGATGCAGGCGTACGGGGAGGTGCTGTCCGGGCGGGGCCCGCAGGATCCGCCCGGACCGTGAGGTACCGGCGTGGTGCCGGGCCGCGGCCCGGCGTGGAGCGCCGCTACGTCGCCAGCACCTCCTCGCCCGACCGCGGCTCGGTCAGCCGTACCTCGCGCACCTGGCGGTGGGCGGGGTCCCGCACCTCCCCGACCAGCAGCTCCAGCACGTCCTCCAGGGCGACCAGCCCGAGCACCCTGCCCGAGCCGTCGGCCACCTGCGCCAGGTGCGTCGCCGCCCGCCGCATCACCGTCAGCGCGTCGTCCAGCGGCAGCTCCGACCGCAGGGTCGTCATGGGCCGCCACAGCTGCTGCGGCACGGCCCGGTCCGAGTCCTCCAGGTCCAGGACGTCCTTGACGTGCAGGTAGCCCATGAACGCGCCGTTGTCCGCCGCGACCGGGAAGCGGGAGTACCCCGTGCGGGCGGTCAGCTCGACGATCCGCCCCGGGGTGACCGAGGGGCTGACCGTCACGAGGGACTCGCGCTTCAGCAGGACGTCCGTCACCGGGCGGGAGCCCAGCTCCAGCGCGTCCTCCAGGCGCTCGGCCTCCTCCGGGTCGAGCAGGCCCGCCTGCCCCGCGTCCTCCACCAGCCGGTTGAGCTGCTCGCTGGTGAAGACGGCCTCGACCTCGTCCTTGGGCTCGACGTGGAAGAGCCGCAGGATGCCCTGGGAGACGGCGCCGAGGGCGACGGTGACCGGCTTGCAGAAGCGGGCGAACCAGACCAGGCCGG
This sequence comes from Streptomyces sp. NPDC094143, assembly GCF_040303825.1. Lineage (NCBI taxonomy): Bacteria > Bacillati > Actinomycetota > Actinomycetes > Kitasatosporales > Streptomycetaceae > Streptomyces > Streptomyces sp. NPDC094143. The sequence goes on along the minus strand of NZ_JBEOTZ010000027.1, from coordinate 53,791 downwards.
GGCTGAGCCACAGCGCGGCCTTCTCGGGCGCCGCCATCGCCAGGTTCTTCGGGACCATCTCGCCGATGACGAGGTGGAAGAAGACCACGGCGGCCAGGGCGATCACATAGGTGAGCGGGTGGATCACGCCCTCGGGCAGGTGGACCCGCTCGAAGACCGGCTCCAGCAGGTGGGCCACGGTCGGTTCGGCGACCGCGCCCAGGGTCAGGGAGCAGACCGTGATGCCGAACTGGGCCGCCGCCATCATCTGCGGCAGCCGCTCCAGCCCGTACAGGACCTGGCGGGCGCGGGCGGTGCCGAGCGGTTCGATCTGGCTGCGGCGTACCGAGACCAGCGCGAACTCGGCGCCCACGAAGAAGCCGTTGGCCAGCACGAGCAGCGCGGCGAAGAGGAGTTGGAGCACGCTCATCGGACGGCCTCCGCCCTGGCGGTCACCGGGGCGGTCCGCACGAGCCGGATGCGCTCCGCGCGGTAGTGCCCGACCTGGCGCACCGCGAGGCGCCAGCCGGGCAGCTCCGCCTTGTCGCCGACGGCCGGGATCCTGCCCAGCAGATCGGCGATCAGGCCGGCGACCGTCTCGTAGGGGCCCTCGGGGACGTCGAGGCCTATGCGCTGGAGCACGTCGACGCGGCAGCTGCCGTCGACGTCCCAGGCGGGCCTGCCGTCCTCCGGCGGCGCGGCGGCCAGCTCGGGCAGGTCGTGCTCGTCGTGCTCGTCGCGGACCTCGCCGACGAGTTCCTCGACGATGTCCTCCAGCGTGACGACACCGGCCGTGCCGCCGTACTCGTCGACGACGACCGCGATGGGCTGCTCGCTGCGCAGCCGGGTCAGCAGGGGCTTCACGGGCAGGGTCTCGGGGACGAGCAGCGGCGGGCGGGCGATACGGCCCACGGGGGTGCGCAGCCGGTCCTGGACGGGCACGGCCAGGGCGTCCTTGAGGTGGACCATGCCGACGACCTCGTCGATCCGCTCCCGGTAGACGGGGAAGCGGGACAGGCCGGTGGCGCGGGTCAGGTTGACCACGTCCTCGGCGGTGGCGGAGGACTGCAGGGCACTGACCCTCACGCGCGGCGTCATCACGTGCTGCGCGGTCAGCTCGCCGAGGGACAGGGTCCGCACGAAGAGGTCGGCCGTGTCCTGTTCGAGGGCGCCGGCCAGGGCGGAGTGGCGGGCCAGGGAGACCAGCTCGCCGGGGGTGCGGGCGGAGGCCAGCTCCTCGGCGGGCTCGAAGCCCAGGGCCCGTACGAGCCGGTTCGCCACGGCGTTGAGGCCCGCGATGACCGGGCGGAACAGCCGGGCGAAGACGTGCTGCGGTGCCGCGACGAAACGCGCGACCTGCAGCGGCCTGGACACCGCCCAGTTCTTGGGCAGCAGCTCGCCGATCACCATCTGCACGGCGGAGGCCACCAGCATGCCGACGACGACCGTGACGCCGGAGACGGCTCCCTCAGGTACGCCGATCGAGGTGAACGGGCCGTGCAGCAGCTCCGCGAGCGCCGGCTCCGCGAGCATGCCGACGACCAGGGAGGTGATGGTGATGCCCAGCTGGGTGCCGGAGAGCTGGAAGGACAGTTCCCTGAGTGATTCGACGACGCGCTGGGCGCGCCGGTCGCCCTCGGCGGCGGCCTTCTCGGCCTCGGGCCGTTCGACCGTCACGAGTCCGAACTCGGCCGCCACGAAGAAGCCGTTGGCGAGAATCAGCAGGAACGCGGCTGCCAGAAGCAGCAGGGGGGTGGTCATGATGCCGCCGCCTGTGCACGGTCGCGGACACGGTCCGCGCTATGTCGGCAGGGGGCGGCGCAGGTACTGCAGGACGATCCGTCCATCGCCGGAGGGGGTCACTCCTCTGTCAGCAGGAAGCCTCTGCGCACCGGGCGGGGCAGCAGCGGCGAAGGCGCGTCCGTCGCGCCTCCGCCAACAGATTAATCAAGACACCGCCCGGTGCGGCAGTGGCGACCGCCGTGCGGCTCGCCACGCCTCAGCCCTGATGCCGCTCGGGGTCCGTGACGGAGCGGGCCTCGACGAGCGCCCGCAGGGCCCGGGCGTCGGCGATGGCACGCTGCTTGGCAAGGCCCGGCTGGATGCCCAGGGCGGGCAGGCTGGTGCCGTCGCTGAGGTTGAGGAACACCCAGGGGTCGCCGGGGCGGAGGGTCACCTGGAGGATCTCCGCCCAGGCCAGCCGGCGCTTGTTCGTGAGGTTCACCACGGTGACGCCGTCCTCGTCGGCGACCACCTTGGGCCGCGCCAGCAGGAGCAGCACGGCGTCCAGCAGGAGTGCCGTGACCACGAAGCTGAGGCGCTCGGCGGGGCTGAGCTGCTTCAGCAGCATCGCGACGGCCGTGATCACCACGAGGATCGCGACGGCGGCGCCGATCAGCACGGCGCGGGTGCTGCCCGGGCGGAACGTGACGGGCAGGGTGGGCAGCTCGGACATCGGTGTACGCCCCTCTTACAGACGGCAGGCGTGGATGGCCGTGGTCAGGATGGCCCGGGCGCCGATGTCGTACAGGTCGTCCATGATCCGCTGCGCCTCCTTGGCGGGGACCATCGCGCGCACGGCGACCCAGCCCTCGTTGTGCAGCGGGGAGACGGTCGGCGACTCCAGGCCCGGGGTGAGGGCGACGGCCTTCTCCAGCTGCTCGACCCGGCAGTCGTAGTCCATCATCACGTACGTCCGGGCGACCAGGACGCCCTGGAGGCGGCGCAGGAACTGCTGGACCTTGGGGTCGTCGGGGTCGGCGCCGGTGCGGCGGATCACGACGGCCTCGGACTGCATGATCGGCTCGCCGACGACCTCCAGACCCGCGTTGCGCAGGGAGGTACCGGTCTCGACGACGTCGGCGATGACCTGGGCGACGCCGAGCTGGATGGCCGTCTCGACGGCGCCGTCCAGGTGGACGACGGAGGCCTCGATGCCGTGCTCGGCGAGATGGCCGGCGACGATTCCCTCGTAGGAGGTGGCGACGGTCTTGCCCGCCAGGTCGGCCAGGCCGCTGATGGTGCCGGGCTTGCCGGCGTAGCGGAAGGTGGAGCGGGCGAAGCCGAGCGGGAGGATCTCCTCGGCGTCGGCGCCGGAGTCGATGAGCAGGTCCCGGCCGGTGAGGCCGATGTCGAGCTGTCCGGAGGCGACGTAGATCGCGATGTCGCGGGGGCGCAGGTAGAAGAACTCGACCTCGTTGGTCGGGTCGACGATCCGCAGTTCCTTGGACTCGCGGCGCTGCTGGTAGCCGGCCTCATGCAGCATCTCCGCCGCAGGTCCTGACAGGGAACCCTTGTTGGGGACGGCGATGCGCAGCATGAGGTCGGCTTCCTTTGCGTGGGGTCGGGCGGTAACGGGTGCGGCTTACAGGTGGGCGTAGACGTCGTCCAGGGAGATGCCGCGGGCGACCATCATCACCTGGACGTGGTACAGCAGCTGCGAGATCTCCTCGGCGGCCGCTTCCTTGCCCTCGTACTCGGCGGCCATCCACACCTCGGCGGCCTCCTCGACGACCTTCTTGCCGATGGCGTGGACGCCCTTGCCGACCAGTTCTGCGGTGCGGGAAGTGGCGGGGTCGCCGTGGGCGGCCTTGTGCTGGAGCTCGGTGAAGAGCTCCTCGAACGTCTTCTTGGACATGGTGACGCTCAGCCTATGCCACAGGTGCGGTTCGTCAGCGCCAGGGTTCGGATACTGAGCGGAGCGTGGCCGCCGTCGCCACCGCGGCCGTCACCGCCTCGTGCCCCTTGTCCTCGCTGGAGCCCTCGATGCCCGCGCGGTCCAGGGCCTGCTCCTCGGTGTCGCAGGTCAGCACGCCGAAGCCGACAGGGACGCCGGTGTCGACGGACACCTGGGTGAGGCCCTGGGTGACGCCCTGGCACACATAGTCGAAGTGGGGGGTTCCGCCTCGGATGACGACGCCGAGGGCGACGATCGCGTCGTAGCCGCGGCCCGCGAGGACCTTGGCGACCACGGGCAGTTCCCAGCTGCCGGGAACCCGGAGCAGGGTCGGCTCGTCGATGCCCAGGTCGTGCAGGGCCCGCAGGGCGCCGTCCACCAGACCGTCCATCACCTTCTCGTGCCACTGCGCCGCGATGACGGCGACCCGGAGATCACCCACATTGCGTACGGACAGTTCCGGTGCACCCTTGCCGCTCACGTTGCTCCCTAGTGTGCTTCGTTACTGGTTGCCGCAGGCCGGCACGGTGGTCGTGTCCAGCCAGGGCAGGTCGTGGCCCATCCGGTCCCGCTTGGTGCGCAGGTAGCGGAGGTTGTGCTCGCCGGCGCTGACCGGCATCGGTAGGCGCGCGGTGACGACGATGCCGTGCCGGGTGAGGGCGTCGGTCTTGTCGGGGTTGTTGGTCAGCAGCCGGACGCCGCGCACGCCGAGGTCGGCGAGGATCTGCGCGCCCGCGCCGTAGTCGCGGGCGTCGGCGGGCAGGCCGAGTTCGAGGTTGGCGTCGAGGGTGTCGCGGCCGCGCTCCTGGAGCTCGTAGGCGCGCAGCTTGGACATCAGGCCGATGCCGCGGCCCTCGTGTCCGCGCAGGTAGACCACGACTCCGCGGCCCTCGTCCTGGATGCGGGCCAGGGACGCCTCCAGCTGGGGGCCGCAGTCGCAGCGGGCCGAGCCGAAGACGTCGCCGGTGAGGCATTCGGAGTGGACGCGGACCAGGACGTCCTGGCCGTCGCCGATGTCGCCGTGCACCAGGGCGACGTGCTCGACGCCGTCGACGGTGGAGCGGTAGCCGTAGGCGGTGAACGTGCCGTGCGCGGTGGGCAGTCGGGTCCTGGCCTCACGGCGGACGGTGGGCTCGCTGCTGCGGCGGTAGGCGATCAGGTCCTCGATGGAGATGATCGTCAGACCGTGCTTGCGGGCGAAGGGGACCAGCTCGGGCAGGCGCAGCATGCGCCCGTCCTCGCCGGCGATCTCGACGATGGCACCGGCCGGGCGCAGGCCGGCGAGGCGGGCGAGGTCGACGGCGGCCTCGGTGTGGCCGTTGCGGGTCAGGACGCCGCCGGGCCGGGCGCGCAGCGGGAAGATGTGGCCGGGGCGGACGAAGTCGCCGGGCCCGGACACGCCGTCGGCGAGCAGCCGCAGGGTGGCGGCGCGGTCGGCGGCGGAGATGCCGGTGCTCACGCCGTGGGCGGCGGAGGCGTCGACGGAGACCGTGAAGGCGGTCTTCATCGACTCGGTGTTGTCCTCGACCATCTGCGGGAGCTTCAGCCGGTCCAGTTCGTCGCCCTCCATGGGGGCGCAGATCAGGCCGCGGCACTCGCTCATCATGAAGGCGACGATCTCGGGCGTCGCCTTCTCGGCGGCGATGACGAGGTCGCCCTCGTTCTCCCGGTCCTCGTCGTCGACGACCACGACCGGGCGGCCGGCGGCGATGTCGGCGATGGCCTGCTCGACGGGGTCGAGCACCAGGTCCTCGAACTCACCGTCGGTGCGGTACAGGATCGGTGCGGCACTCATGCCGGCGCTCCTTCCAGGGTGGGCCGCGCGGCCTGACGCGAGCGCAGCCACCAGTCGCGCAGGCCCCACAGGACGAGCGCGCCGTAGATGACGTAGACGAAGCCGGAGAAGGCGTAGCCGTTGGCGAAGTTGAGGGGCACACCGACGAGGTCGACGAGCAGCCAGGCGAACCAGAACTCGACCATGCCGCGGGCCTGCGCGTACATGGCGACCACCGTGCCGACGAAGATGTAGGCGTCCGGCCAGGGGTCCCAGGACAGCTTCGGGTACGCCGTGAACAGCAGCGCCACCGCGACCGTCCCGGCGGCGGCCGCCGCGGCCATCGCCGCGCGCTCGCGCCAGGTGGCGAACCGTACGGCGATGTGGCCGTCCTCGCCCCGGCCCGTGCCGCGCTGCCACTGCCACCAGCCGTACAGGGCGACGACCATGACGACCGCCTGCTTGCCGGCGCTGCCTGTCAGGTGGCCGAAGAAGGCGCCGAAGAGGATGAGGCCGGCCAGGAACTGCACGGGCCAGGTCCAGATGGAGCGCCGCCAGCCGAGGGCGAGGGCGGCCAGGCCGAAGAGGTTGCCGACCATGTCGGACCAGAGGATGTGCTGGCCGAAGAGGACGAACGCCTCGGAGTTCAGCGTGTTCACCGGCCGGCCCCCTGCGCGCGGTCGCCGAGCATCCGCTCGACGTACTTGGCGATGACGTCCACTTCGAGGTTGACCGGGTCGCCGGGCTGCTTGTGGCCGAGCGTGGTCAGGTCGAGGGTGGTGGGGATGAGGCTCACGGTGAAGTGGTCCGGGCCGGCGTCGACGACGGTGAGGCTGATGCCGTCGACGGTGATGGAGCCCTTCTCGACCACGTACCGGGTGAGGTCCGCGGGCAGGGAGATCTTCACGATCTCCCAGTGCTCGGACGGCTTGCGCTCCAGGATCTCGCCGGTGCCGTCGACATGGCCCTGCACGATGTGCCCGCCGAGGCGGTCGCCTACCGCCATGGGGCGTTCGAGGTTGACGCGGGATCCGGCCCTGAGGGCACCGAGGCTGGAGCGGTTCAGGGTCTCGGCCATGACGTCGGCGGTGAACTCGTCGCCTTGGTGGTCGACCACCGTGAGGCAGACGCCGTTGACGGCGATGGAGTCGCCGTGTTTCGCGCCCTGGGTGACGACGGGGCCCCGCAGGCGGAAGCGACAGGCGTCGTCGAGGGTCTCGACGGCGGTGACCTCGCCCAGCTCTTCGACGATTCCGGTGAACACTTCCCGGGTCCTCCTGCCTCTTCGGGCACGGACTCCGGGGCTGTCGATGACGACAGATGGAACGAACGGGAACACCGGGGACGACGCCGGACGGAGTCCGCCCTCAGGACGGACCGCTCGGGCGGCGCGCACGGATGCCCGCTCGCCGCGCACTGCCTCCCATCCGGACTTTAACCGTCGGTCCAGGAATTTCACCTGGTCAACCGGCCGCTGGAGGCGACCGGGTCGCGGACTGTAACCGCCGGTTCGGACTTTCACCGACCCCGGAGTGCGCTGCTACTGGTACACGGCCAGTGTGCCACGCCTGATCGGGGTCCAGACGGGCGAGCGGTGTGGGGTGCCTCACAGAACGTGGCACATTCCTTCCCGTGCGCGACGGTCCGCCAACTCCCGCGCCCGGCCCGGGACTCGGCTTGGTACACACCTATTGACGCTGTGGTCTAGTCCTTTCTAGGGTCAGCGCCAGGGTCGGCACTTCCCACCCCCCCACGGACCGGCCCGGCGGCGGTGACGACGGCCCTTGCCCGCCGTCGGGCCTCCCAAGCGCCGGGCAAGCGCGGCGCGCCCGTCCGCCGCGGGCGCTACCAGCGCGGCGCCGCCTCCCCGCGCGTGAACAGCTCGTCCTGCGCGCGGTCCCGCGCCGTCAGCAGCGCACCGCGCAGGACCGCGCCGCCGCCCAGGGTGGTGGCCCGCACCTCGGTGGGCAGCGGGGTCATCCGGGCGAGGCGCTCGCGCACCCGCGCGGCGAGCTCCGCGCCACCGGCCCGCCCGACCTCACCACCGAGCACGACGCACCCGGGGTCGAGGATCGCGACGACCGAGGCGACCCCGACGGCCAGCCGGTCGGCGAGGGCGTCCAGAAACCGGGCGGCGGGCGCGGTGTCCCGAGCCGCCGCATCCCGGACCAGTCCGGCCGCCGCCCGCAGCACTCCCCCGGCCGAGGCCCGCCGATCGGCGGCCGTCGGCACACCGCAGCGCCCGGCGAGGTCCACCACCGCCGCCGCCGAGGCCAGGGAGTGGAAGCCGCCCTCGCAGTCGGTGGCGGTCGGCAGCGCTGCGGTACCCGGCACGGGGAGGAAGCCGATCTCGCCGGTGCCGCCGGAGGCACCGCGGCGCAGCGCGCCGTCGAGGACCACCGCCGCTCCCGTGCCGTGGCCCAGCCACAGCAGGACGAACGTGTCGCGGTCCCGGGCTGCGCCGTCGCGCTGCTCGGCCACGGCCGCGAGGTTGGTCTCGTTCTCCACGCTCACCCGCGCCTCGGGCAGCCGCTCCTGGAGGGCGGCGACCAGCCGGCGGTGCCACTCCGGCAGTCCCGAGGAGTCGCGCAGTTCGCCGGTGGCCGGGTCGATCAGACCGGGCGCCCCGATGCCGACGGTGTGCAGCCGGTCCGCCCCGGCCTCCTTGACCGCGCGCTCGACCAGCGCGACCGCCTGCTCCACGGCGGGGCCCGTGCCCACACCCCCGTCGATCGGCACCGACGCCTCGGCCAGCACCCGCCCCACCAGGTCGGCTACGGCCACGGCCACGCCCTCGGTGCGCACGTCCAGCGCGGCGAGGTGCGCCCGGTCGGCGACGATGCCGTACACCTTGGCGTTGGGTCCGCGCCGCTGCTCGCCCGCCTCGCCGACGACCGCGATCAGGCCGGCGCCGGTGAGCCGCTCGACGAGGTCGGCGACGGTCGGCCGGGACAGTCCGGTCAGCTGCTTCAGCTGCCCCGCCGTCAGCGGGCCCTCCTGCTGGAGCAGACGCAGGGCGAGCCGGTCGTTGATGGCCCGGGCGGTGCTCGGGGATGCGGGCATGCCGGGATCCTTCCAGATCGTCGGACCGCTCGGCCGTGACCCGACGGGAGACCCTCTTATTATCAGGCAGGGTTCCTGATAGTTTACGGCCGCACGACGTGGTGCACGAGCGAGCAGGAGGGGGACCGCAGAATGGGCAACGTGGTCGACGCACAGCGCGAGGTGAAGCGGTCGCGGTACGCCGTGGCCGCCGTCTTCGCGGTGCACGGCGCCGTGACCGGCTCGTTCGCCACCCGGGTCCCCTGGATCCAGGACCACGCCGGGGTGAGCGCCGGTCAGCTGGGCATCGCCCTGGCCTTCCCCGCGCTCGGCGCCTCGATCGCGATGCCGCTGGCCGGCAGCGTCAGCCACCGCTTCGGCGCCCGCAACGCGCTGCGGGGGCTGATCGCCCTGTGGACGCTGTCGCTGGTGCTGCCGGCCCTCGCGCCGAACCTGCTCACCCTCTGCCTGGCGCTGTTCGTGTACGGCGCCACGGCGGGCATGGCGGACGTGGCGATGAACGCGCTGGGCGTCGAGGTCGAGAACCGCCTGGACCGGTCGATCATGTCCGGGCTGCACGGCATGTGGAGCGCGGGCGCCCTGATCGGCTCGGCGGCCGGCACGCTCGCCGCGCACCTCGGCTCGGACGCCCGGCTGCACCATGTCCTGGCCGCCGCGGTCCTCACCGTGGCCGGTGTGCTGTCCTGCCAGTGGGTGCTCGACCTGCAGCCCGCCGAGGACGAGGAGCCGCCGCCCCGGTTCGCGCTGCCGCCCCGCTCGGCGCTGCTCATCGGCGCGATCGGGTTCTGCGCGGTGTTCGCGGAGGGCGCGAGCCTGGACTGGTCGGCGGTGTACCTGCGCGAGCAGTTGCAGACCTCGGCCGGTCTCGCGGCGGCCTGCACGACGGGCTTCACACTCACCATGGCCGTGGCCCGGATCGCCGGCGACAAGGTCGTGGACCGCTTCGGCGCCGTGCGGACCGTGCGGGCGAGCGGGGTGTTCGCCGTCCTCGGCGGGCTGCTGATCGTCCTCGCCGAACATCCGGCGGTGGCCATGGCGGGGTTCGCGCTGATGGGACTGGGCATCGCCGTCGTGGTGCCGCTGTGCTTCGCGGCGGCGGGCCGCAGCGGCGCCAACCCGAGCCTGGCCATCGCCGGCGTCGCGACCATCACCTACACCTCGGGCCTGATCGCGCCGAGCGCGATCGGGATGCTGGCCCAGGCGACCAGCCTGATGGTGTCGTTCTGCCTGGTGACGGTGCTCTCCGGCGGCCTGGTCGTCTTCGCCCGGGTGCTCCGCCCGGGCGACCGGGTGAAGATCAGCCGGCCGGACGCAGCAGTTCCCGGCCCGCGGCCCTGAACTCCTCGCTCCAGGGGGCCGGGCGCAGCGTGGCGGCGTCCAGCCGGACCAGGACCCGGGTGCCGCGGGCGTAGGTGGTGGCGCCGTCCGCCGAGCAGAAGCGGAAGCCGTAGGTGAGCCCGGTCGTGCCGAGACGCTCCAGCCAGAGGTGCACGGCGTAGGGGCCTGGCCGGTTCACCGGAGCCTCGTACGTGATCGTCAGCTCCTTCACCGCGTTGCAGGCGTCGCCGGCGGCCGCCCAGTCGCCCTCGAAGCGGATGCCCCGCTCCTGCCACAGTCCGGCCCAGGCCCGCTCCACCATGAGCGGGTAGCGGGCGTTGTGCAGCAGGCCCAGCGCGTCCAGGTCGTCGAAGTGGACGGTCACGGGGACCAGCCGGCCGTGGGACAGGGCGGGGCTGGTCAGGGCTTCGGCGGTCACGGGCGGGGGCTCCTGGGCGTACGGATCGGTGGTTACTACAGCGACCACCATCCTAAGCGTCCGCTCATGTGTACGGAGCATGCCCCGGCAGCCCGGACAATGGTCCGGACTCAGCTGCCCGCACGACGAAAGCGACACCCCCATGGATCTCGGCGTCCGCTGGAAACTGCACGGCGACGGACGCGTCCCGGCCCCCGGTGCGGTGGTCCGGCCCGATGAGCGGCTCTCCTGGCCCCGCACGGCCGGACTCGGCGCCCAGCACGTGGTGGCCATGTTCGGGGCGTCCTTCGTGGCGCCGGTCCTGATGGGCCTGGACCCCAACCTGGCGATCATGATGTCGGGCGTCGCGACGGTGGTGTTCCTGCTGGCCACGCGCGGCCGGGTGCCCAGCTACCTGGGCTGCTCGCTGTCCTTCGTCGGGGTGGCGGCGGTGATCCGCGCGCAGGGCGGCAGCAGCGCCACCGTCACCGGCGCGGTCTTCGTGGTGGGCGCCGCGCTGTTCCTGGTGGGACTCGCCGTGCGGCGGTTCGGGGCGCGGATCATCCACGCCGCTATGCCGCCGATCGTGACCGGCGCGGTGGTGATGCTGATCGGCTTCAACCTGGCCCCGGTGACGGCCTCGACCTACTGGCCGCAGGACCAGTGGACGGCCCTGCTGGTGATGCTGTTCACCGGGCTGGCGGTGGTCTGCCTGCGTGGTTTCTGGTCCCGGATCGCGATCTTCCTGGGCCTGGTCTTCGGGTACGGCATCTCCTGGGTCTTCGACCTGGCCTTCGGGAAGATCCACTCCGCGGACGGCAGCGGCAAGGTCACCGACCACTGGCGTCTCGACCTCTCCGGTGTGGGCCAGGCCGACTGGATCGGACTGCCGACGCTGCACGGCCCGTCCTTCGAGTGGTCGGCGATCCTGATCGCCCTGCCGGTCGTCATCGCGCTGGTCGCGGAGAACGCCGGGCACGTGAAGGCGGTCGGCGAGATGACCGGCGACTCGCTGGACGACAAGCTCGGCACGGCGATCGCGGCCGACGGCGTCGGCTCGATGCTGTCCACCGCGGTCGGCGGCCCGCCCAACACCACGTACTCGGAGAACATCGGCGTGATGGCCGCGACCCGCGTCTACTCCACGGCCGCCTACTGGGCCGCCGCCGGCTTCGCCCTGCTCTTCGGCCTCTGCCCGAAGTTCGGCGCGGTCGTCGCGGCCATCCCCGGCGGGGTGCTCGGCGGGATCACCGTCATCCTGTACGGCATGATCGGCCTGCTCGGCGCGCAGATCTGGATCAACGCCGAGGTGGACCTGCGCAATCCGCTGAACCTGGTCCCGGCGGCGGCGGGCATCATCATCGGCGTCGGCAACGTGTCCATGGAGATCACGGACACCTTCTCGCTGAGCGGCATCGCGCTCGGCACGGTGGTCGTCATCACCGGCTACCACGCCCTGCGGGCCTTCGCCCCGGCCCACCTGAGGACGCAGACGCCACTGCTGGACGAGGGCACCTCGTCCTACGACGACGCCAAGTCGTAGGCGTAGGACGCGTTGAACGTCCCGGGCCTGCCCCTGCAGCCGTCCGACTCCCCCGGCAGCTTGACCCACAGGTAGGCGTCGATCCGGGGTTCGCCGGTGGTCAGGGTCGGGGTGCGGCCGAGGCCGCGGCCCGCGGGGTCGCACCACTCGCCGTCGGCCGGGGCGCCGTTGCCGTTGCGGCTGGTGTCGATGACGGCGCCGAGGCTCGCCGGGCCGCCGAGTGCCTCCAGGACCCGCCGGTCGTGGGCGATCTCGTCGGCGGTGGTGTGGAAGTTGGAGACGTTGCTGAAGATCCCGTCCGAGGACGCGGGCGAGGCGGCACCGGCCTGGCGCAGCCAGGCGGCCTGCTTGCCCGGTGCGTTCCAGCCCGAGTGCCCGGCGTCGAAGTAGACGCGGGCCCGGGGGTTGGCGTCCTTCAGGACCCGCCCGGCCCGGGCCAGGGAGGCGAAGCGGTCGGCGCGCTCACCGGCGGAGAGGCACTCGGCCTGGGCGACCGAGTCCGGCTCCAGGACGACGATGACCTCGCCGGAGCCCAGCCCGTCGGCGAACCGGTCGATCCAGGAGTCATAGGCGTCCAGGTCGGGCGCCCCGCCCTGGGAGTGGCCGCCGCAGTCCCGGCCGGGGATCGCGTATGGCACGAGGACGGGCACCCGGCCCTGGGCGGCCCCGCCCGAGGTGACGGCGGCGACCCGGCCGGTGACGGTGTCCGGGGCGTACTCGGCGAACCAGACCGCGGCCGGCTGCTCGGCGATACGGGACGCGATGACCGCGTGCCGGGGGTCGCCGGAGTGGGTGCGCACCCAGTCGAGCACCTGGGAGTCGGGGTGGCGGTAGAGCCGGCCGGCCGCCGGGGCGTCGCGCTGGTGCCGCACGGCCCTGCTCCGCGACGGGGACGGCGAGGGCGAGGGACGCGCGGACGCGGAGGCCGAGGACGCAGCCGCGGACGGGGACGGCGACGGCACCGCGGGCAGGGGCGCCAGGCGCGGGGAGGCGGTCACCTCGGGGGTCCTGGCCCGGTCGGAGCCGCGCCGACCGCCGTCGAACGCGGAGAACGTCCCGGCGACCGCACCCGCCACGACCACGACGGCGGCCGCCGCGACCATGGCGCCGCGCCGGGCGGCGCGTCGGCGCGCGGCCCTGCGGGCGGCCAGGCGCTGGGCACGCGAGCATGACACCGTGCTGCTCCCCCTCCCCCTGCGGCGGGCGGTGTTCCCCCGTTCCGGGGAAGCGCCGGGCCCGCCGGTACTTCCGCCGGCCTGGAGCTGGGACTCTGCCCGCATGCCGCGCTGCGAACAAGTCCCCCCGGCCGTGGACACACCCGTCGACGGAGTCGTCCGCCGTATGCGCACCCTCGACGCGGCCCTGCATCCGCGCGACGGCGTGGCGGTCTTCAACCGCGTCTACCTCGCCGTGACGGAGACGGTGGACCGGTACGTCGACACCGGGCGGTTCGCGGACCCGTACGCCGCGATCACGCTGGACGTCCGGTTCGCGCGGCGGTACCTGGACGCGGTCGACGCGGCGGCCCGCGACCGGCGCGCACCGGCCTGCTGGCGGCCGCTGTTCCAGTTCCGCCGCCATCCCGGGGTACGCCCGTTGCAGTTCGCGCTGGCGGGCATCAACGCGCACATCGGCCACGATCTCGCGCTGGCCGTCGTGGACACCTGCCGTACGCTCGACTGCGCTCCGGCCGAGCTGGAGGACGAGTTCGACACCGTGGGCGATCTCCTCGTGTCGCTGGAGGAGCGCATCCGCGAAGATCTGATGCCGGGCCCCGACCTCCTGCAGATCGCCGACCCGCTGACCCATCTGCTCGGCTCCTGGAGCCTGGAACGGGCCCGGGACGCGGCCTGGACGGCGGCCCGGGCCCTGTGGGCCCTGCGTGGACTCCCCGACCTCGCCGGGGAGTTCACCGAACGCCTGGACACGGCGGTGGGCCTGGCGGGGCGCATGCTGCTCACGCCCCTGGCCGAACCGCCGCTCCGGAGCTAGTCCTCCGGCAGTTCGACGGGTGCGATCTCGTCGTAGACGTCGCCCGGCCCCGGGTTGGTCGGGTCGGTCGTGCCGCCGAGGTGGTGCATGACGCCCCAGACCGCGTTGAGGGCGGTCTGGACCGCGCCCTCGGCCCAGCCGGCCGTCCAGGAGATGTCGTCGCCTGCGAGGAAGATGCCGCGCTTGTCCTCGGGCAGCCGGTCCTGCATGAAGTGCGTGAACAGGCGCCGCTGGTAGCGGTAGTGGCCGGGCAGGTTGGCCTTGAACGCGCCCATGAAGTAGGGCTCGTTCTCCCAGGACACGGTGACCGGGTTGCCGATGATGTGCTTGCGGATGTCGACCTTGGGATAGATCTCGCCGAGCGACTTCAGCATGACCTCCATCCGCTCGTTCGCGGACAGCGGCAGCCACTTCAGGCTGTCGTCGCACCAGGTGTAGGACAGGCAGATGACGGCGGGCTTGTCCGGGCCGTCGTCGAGCAGGTAGGTGCCGCGGGTCATGCGGTCGGTGAGCGTCATCGACATGACGTCGCGGCCGGTCTCCTCGTCCTTGTCCAGCCAGAACGGGCGGTCCACCGGCACGAACAGCTTGGAGCTCTCCATGTAGTGGGTGCGCTCGATGGCCGTCCAGTGGTCCATCGGGAAGAGCGACTCGTCGCAGTCGATCTTCGACAGCAGCATCCAGGACTGGGCGGTGAAGATCGCGGCGCGGTAGGTGCGGATGTCGCCGCGCGCGTCGGTCACCGTGATGCGGTTGCCGGCCGTGCGGTGCAGCCGGGTCACCGCGGGGCGGGGCTCGCGGCCCTCGTGCAGGCCCGCGAGCGAGGTGCCGAGCGGCCAGTGGACGATCTTCTGCGGCTCGCGCTCCCACAGGCGCAGCGGCAGCTGCTGGGAGCCGCCGACGATGCCGCGGTGGTGGTCGTCGGCCTCGGTGTAGACGACGCGGAGGATCTCCAGGATGGAGTTGGGGAAGTCGGTGTCCCAGCCGCCCGTGCCGAAGCCGACCTGGCCGAAGATCTCGCGGTGCCGGAAGGACTTGAACGCCTCGGAGTCGCACAGGAAGCCGTAGAAGGTCTGGTTGTCGAGCTTCTCGACGAGCCGGGACCAGATCTCGCGGATGCGCGGGACGTCCCGCTCGCGCAGGGCGCGGTTCATGTCGGAGAAGTCGGCGCCCTCCTCCAGGCACCGGCCCCAGGCCTCGGCGACGTCCCGGTAGACCTGCGGCAGGTCGTCGATGGTCTCGGCGTAGTGCGACTCGCCCTTGAGGTCGACGACGGTCGACGGGGTCGCCTCGGCCAGCGGGTTGGGGAACGGCCGCGTCTCGAGGCCGACGAGGTCGATGTAGTGCTGCAGGGCCGTGGAGGACGGCGGGAAGCGCATCGCGCCCATCTCGGCGGTGAGGGACGCCTCGCAGCCCTCGAAGCCGACCGTGCGCAGCCGCCCGCCGATCTGGTCGGCCTCGTAGACGACCGGCTTGAGGCCCATCTTCATCAGCTCGTACGCGGCGACGATGCCGGACAGGCCGCCGCCGATGACCGCGACCTCCGTGCCGTGCTCGGTGGCGGGTATCTGCCCGAGACCGGCCGGGTGGGCGAGGAAGTCGTCGTAGGCGTACGGGAAGTCCGGGCCGAACATGGTGATCGGCGGCTGCTGCGCGTCTGCGTGCTCGACGGCGTTGGGCACGGTGGACGTCATGGGGTACGGACTCCTTGCACAGAAACGAACGGGCGGTTCAGGGGGTTTCAGACGAGCGGCCCGTACAGGCCGGGGCGCCGGTCCCGCAGATACGGGTTGTTCTCGCGCGACGCGGCGAGGAAGGCCGGGTCGACGTCGGCCAAAACGAGGTCCTCGCCCCGCCCGGCCCGGGTCCGGGCGATGCCGTCGGGCCCGGCCAGCGTGGACAGGCCCACGAACTCGAACTCGCTCTCCCGGCCCACCCGGTTGACGTACGCGACGTACAGCTGGTTCTCGAAGGCCCGCACCGGGATCATCGACTCGGCGACGAACTGGAACGGGTGCATCTGCGCGGTCGGCACGACCAGCAGGTCGGTTCCCGCCAGGGCGTGGGCGCGGACGTTCTCCGGGAACTCCACGTCGTAGCAGATGAGGATCCCGACGCGCAGGCCGGCTACCTCGGCCTGGACGACCTGCTGCTCGCCCGGCGTGAAGTGGTCGCGTTCGAAGCAGCCGAAGAGGTGGGTCTTGCGGTAGTTCGCCAGGCGGGTGCCGTCGGCCGAGATGAGCTGGGCGGAGTTGAACACCGCGTCGCCGGCCCGCTCGGGGTAACCGTAGGCGATCGCCAGCCCGTGGCTCGTCGCGATCTCGGCGATCGCGTCCGCGCAGTCGCCGTCGGCCGGTTCGGCGAGCCGGGCGATGTCGTCGCCGATCGCGTAGCCGGTCAGGAACATCTCCGGGGTGAGCAGCAGCCCGGCGCCCGCGGCGGCGGCCCGGCCCGCGGCCTCGTCGAGGACCTTGAGGTTCTCGACGGTGGAGCCGGGGCGGCCGGAGCTCTGGAGCAGGGCGGTGCGCATGCGTGTTCCTCACCGGGCGAAGGGTGGCTGGCGGGCCCAAGGGGTGGTTGAGGGGGCCACGTAGACGGTACGGGCGGCTGACCAGGGCGGACAAGCAGGAGCCGTTGCGCGCCGGTGAACGGTTCGTTGCGTGCTTGCGGGGGCCGGCGGCGATTCGTTGCGCGACTTCGGGCGTAGCCCCGCTCCTCCTGGGAGCCCGGTCCCGGCCGGTCCTCCCCGCCGCGCGGCGGAGGCGGGGTCCCGTCCGGAGCGCGATGTCCCGCGGGTGCCGGGCCGGGAGAGTGAGGGCTGTCCACACGACCTGCGGAAAGGACCGAAATGAAGCGCCGTACGAAGATCGTCGTGCTCGGCTCCGCACTGCTGCTCACCGCCGGGGCGGCCTCGGCCGCGACCGCGTCCGACGCGCCCCGGCCGCGCGAGGCGGCGGCCCTCACCGGCACCGCCAAGCTGTACCGCTCGGCCGGGGACGACATCACCTTCTCCTTCGACGCGCACCTGGCCGCGCGGGACAAGGCCGATCCGATGAAGGCCACCGGCACCTTCGAGTTCAGCCACTACCTGAACGGCGAGGGCGCCCGGGCGGAGGTCGCGGTCGACTGCCTGGTGACGGGCGGCAGGGTCGCCGTCGTCTCGGGCGTCGTCACCGAGTCGGATCTGCCGGGCGCCGAGGGCAAGCGGGTCGGGGTCACCGTCCACGACCTCGGCCGCCACGACCGGCTCGGCTACAGCTGGGCCGCCACGGGCAACCCCGCCGAGATGGAAGGGCTGCCCAAGTGCGTGAGCTCCGCCCCCTTCGAGAAGGTCGCGAAGGGGACGGGCGACTTCACCGTCGTGCCGTGGCAGCCCGAGCTCTGAGCAGCGCCAGGGCGGTCATCAGGTAGGGCACCGCGAGCACCGCGAAGACGGTGCCGTGGGAGAGGCCGGCCCCGAGCAGCGCGTACGCGCCGAACGTGGCGACCGTGGCCAGCTCGGTGGCCAGGCTCGCCACGGAGGTGAGCGTGGCCCGGCGGGACTCGTCGATGCGGTGCTGGAGGCGGACGTCGGCCAGCACCTCCGCCAGCTGGAACCCGGCGAAGGCGAGGCCGACCAGGGCGATACCCGTCAGAGAGCGGGACACGCCGCCCACGGCCAGGACGAGGGCAGCGCCCGCGAGCAGGGCCGCGAAACCGGTCGTGCCGAGACGTTCGGCCGGTCCGGCCAGGAGGCCGCCGACGGTGGCGCCCGCCCAGATCAGCATGATCAGGTAGGGCACCGTCGCCTCCGCGACGCCGATGTCGCGGACCAGCAGCGGGGTGTACTCGTCGAGCGCGCCCCACACCGCGGCCACGGCCGGGACCAGCAGCAGGGCGCCGCGCACCGAGCGGTCCCGGCGGACCTGGGCGAGTCCGGTCCGCAAGGTGGCCGCCCAGCCCTCGCCGCCGGTCTCCGGCCGCACCCGGTGCTCGGGGAACCGGGTCGCGGTCAGGGCGGTCAGCGCACAGGCCACAAGACTGGCGGCACCGACGGCGGCGTAGCCGCCCTGGGCGAAGACGGGTCCCGCGAGGCCGAGGGAGGCCACGGTGCCCGTCAGCCGCGCGGCCCGGGCCCGGCCCATCACGCGCGCGTACCGGCCGGCGGCGCCCAGGTGGTCCAGTTCGTCGTAGACGAGGGCCTCCAGCGCGCCCGAGCCGAGCGCGCCGCCGGCACCCCACAGGACGAAGCCGGCCGCGAAGGCCCCGTACGACGGGACAGCCACCCACAGCGCGAAGCCGGCTGCGGTGAGCAGCGGGCCGATCCACAGCAGCCGACGGCGCGAGGCGGTGTCGGCCCAGGCGCCGGAGGGCACTTCCAGCAGCACGCCGGTGACCGACCACAGGGCGAACAGGGAGGAGATCTGCCAGAGCGACAGGCCGGTGTCGGCGAACAGCAGCGCGTACACCGGGTAGAGCAGGACGAAGTCGTCGAGGAACGCGTAGCCGTACAGCGTGGTTGTCAGCCGCCGGACGCCGGTGGCGGGCACGCGTGCGGGTGAGAGTGTCATGGGGCCTTCCCGTCAGGACCGATCGGACGCCGGAGGTACGGCGGCCGGGGCGGTCCCCGGGAGGCACGGCGGGTGGATCAATGTCGCCAGGTCATGACACCGATGCTAGGCGCCGGCCGGCGGATCGGCCCCTGCTTTACGTGGGCGACCCCGACGAGAAGCGCCGCAGCAGCGGCGACAGGACGAGCACGGACTTGGTCCGCTCGACGAACGGCTCCCCGGCGATGCGCTCCAGCACCCGTTCGAAGTGCCGCATGTCGGAGGCGAAGACCTGGGCGATCGCGTCCGCGTCCCCGGTGACGGTGGAGGCGGCCACGACCTCCTGGTAGCGCTCCAGGCCGCGCTGGATGGTCTCCGGGGAGGTGTTGCCGCGGCAGTAGATCTCGACGAACCCCTCGGTCTCCCAGCCGAGGGCGCCCGGGTCCACGCGTACGGTGAAGCCGGTGATCGCTCCGGTGGCCCGCAGCCGGTCCACGCGCCGTTTGACGGCGGGCGCGGACAGGCCGACGAGTTGGCCGATGTCGGCGTAGGAGCGGCGGGCGTCCTCGGCGAGGGCGTGCACGATGCGTTCGTCGAGATCGTTCAGCACTGTGGGTCGTTCACTTCTCGGATGGTGCCAGTCGGGAACGGCGGTAGCCGTACACGAAGTAGAACACGAGCCCGGCGGCCATCCAGACACCGAAGACGACCCAGGTGACGGCCGACAGGCTGCCCATCATCCAGACGCAGAAGGCGAAGCCCAGCGCGGGCAGGACCGGGGAGAGCGGCACGCGGAAGGTGCGCGGCATGTCCGGCTTGGTCCGGCGCAGCACCACGACGGCCACGTTGACCAGCGCGAAGGCGAACAGGGTGCCGATGCTGGTGGCGTCGGCGAGCTGCCCGAGCGGGATCGCGGCGGCCAGCACACCGCAGAACAGGGAGACGATCAGGGTGTTGGCGCGGGGCGTGCCGGTCCTGGGGTTGACCCTGGCGAACACCTTGGGCACCAGACCGTCGCGGGACATGGCGAACAGGATGCGGGTCTGGCCGTAGAGCACGGTCAGGACGACGCTCGCGATGGCGATGACGGCGCAGAACGCCAGCAGCGTGCCCCAGAAGGTCTGCCCGGTGACCTCGCGCATGATCTGGGCGAGGGCGGCCTCGGAGTCGGTGAAGTTCCGCCAGGGCTTGGCACCGACGGCGACGGCGGCGACCAGGACGTACAGCGCGGTGACGATGACCAGCGACAGCATGATCGCGCGGGGCAGGTCGCGCTGGGCGTCCTTGGCCTCCTCGCCGGCGGTGGAGGCGGCGTCGAAGCCGATGTAGGAGAAGAACAGCGTGGCACCGGCGGCGCTGACCCCGGCCATGCCGAGCGGCATGAAGTTCTCGTAGTTGCCGGAGCGGAAGCCCTGGACGCCGATGGCGCAGAACAGCACGAGAGCGCCGATCTTCACGATGACCATGATCGTGTTGGCGCGGGCGGACTCACGGGCGCCGCCCAGCAGGAACGCCATGGCGAGCAGGACGACGATCAGCGCGGGCAGGTTGAACACGCCGCCGTCACCGGGCGGGGCGGACAGGGCGGCCGGGATGGTGACGCCTATGGTCCCGTCGAGCAGTTCGTTGAGGTACTCGCCCCAGCCGACCGCGACGGCGGCCACGGACACGCCGTACTCCAGGACCAGGCACCAGCCGCAGATCCAGGCGATCAGCTCGCCCATCGTTGCGTACGCATACGAGTAGGAGGAGCCGGAGACCGGGATGGTGCCGGCCAGTTCGGCGTAGGACAGGGCCGAGAACAGGGCGGTCAGACCGGCGATGACGAAGGAGAGCGTGACGGCCGGGCCCGCCTTCGGGACGGCCTCGCCGAGGACCACGAAGATGCCGGTCCCGAGGGTGGCGCCGATGCTGATCATGGTGAGCTGCCACAGCCCGAGGGTGCGCCGCAGCGACCCTCCCTCGCCCTGGCCACCCTCCGCGACCAGGCGTTCCACGGGCTTGCGGCGCATGAGGCGAGCAGCGACGCCCGGGGACGGCGGGGCGGTCTGGTTTCTGCTGTGCGGGGGTGCGCCTTGGTCGAGCACGCGCTGACTCCTTCGTCGCTGCCGGTCTCGTGCAGCGGGGACCGGCGGCGACCCGCCCGACAGCCGGGACCCACCGAGCGGGGTCCCCGCCACGCCACGTACGAGGCGACAGCCTACGAGCAGGGGCGTTGCCCGTGTAATGCAGCAACCTTGCGCATGCCCGCAAGATCATTGCGTTCCTCGCGGCGGGCCGGAGGTTCGTTGCACGGCTGTTTTCGTCCGTTGCGCACGACTTGCCCGGGGCCGCGCTTCCACGGGGAACGTGAGGTTCTCGTGGCATTCGCGCGTGACGCCCTCGTGGTCCTCGTACGACCAGCGGCCGACGCGGGGCGGGGCGGGCCGACAGCCGAGCCGGGCGTCCGGCGCGGCGGCACGTGGGTGGTCGTCGGCGACGCCGAGCCCGATGGCCGTGCGACCCCGCTCACGGGCCCGTTCCTCGGCCGCCGCGATCAGCGCGCTGCCGATGGCCGGGAGCGCAGCGCCGGGGGCCGCACGCCCAGCGCGTTGATCTCCGGGTTCCACGCGCGCCGCTTCGAGCGCCAGGAGCGGGGCCTGAGCACCTGCCTCGTCGCATGGCGGGGCGAGCGGCCCGTCGGGCACGCGGAGCTGCGCTGGGGCGGCTGCGACGACGCCGCCGCACGGGGATGCGACCCGGGTGCGAGATGGCGCCCGGGGAGCCGATGTACCGGTCGAGCACCGCCACGTCGGCGGCCCGGCAGTCGGGGATCTCATGGCGCCCGGCGGTAGGGCGTGAGCACGCGCGAAGGCCCCCGGATCTCTCGTCGGGGGCCTTCGCGCGGGGTGGGAACCGGTCAGTTCCAGCTGGCGTGCAGCGGCTTGCCCTCGGCGTAGCCCGCGGCGCTCTGGATGCCGACGATGGCCTTCTCGGCGAACTCCTCCAGGGAGGCGGCACCGGCGTAGGTGCAGGAGGAGCGCACGCCCGCGATGATCGAGTCGATCAGGTCCTCCACGCCCGGGCGGGCCGGGTCGAGGAACATGCGGGAGGTGGAGATGCCCTCCTCGAACAGCGCCTTGCGCGCCCGGTCGTACGCCGACTCCTCGGAGGTGCGGTTGCGCACGGCACGGGCGGAGGCCATGCCGAAGGACTCCTTGTAGGCACGGCCCTGGGCGTCGTGCTGGAGGTCGCCCGGGGACTCGTAGGTGCCGGCGAACCAGGAGCCGATCATCACGTTGGACGCGCCGGCGGCGAGCGCCATGGCCACGTCGCGGGGGTGGCGGACACCGCCGTCGGCCCACACGTGCTTGCCGTACTTCCGCGCCTCGGCGGCGCACTCCAGCACGGCGGAGAACTGCGGCCGGCCGACGCCGGTCATCATGCGCGTGGTGCACATGGCACCGGGACCGACGCCGACCTTGACGATGTCCGCACCCGCCTCGATGAGATCGCGCACGCCCGCGGCGGCCACCACGTTGCCCGCGACGATCGGCACCTGCGGGTCGAGGTCGCGCACCAGTTTCAGGGCGCTGATCATCGACTCCTGGTGGCCGTGCGCGGTGTCGATGACGAGCGCGTCGACGCCCGCGGCCAGCAGCTGCTCGGCCTTGCCGGCGACGTCGCCGTTGATGCCGACTGCGGCGGCGACGCGCAGGCGGCCCCGGGCGTCGGTGGCCGGCGTGTACAGCGTGGCCCGCAGGGCGCCCTTGCGGGTGAGGATGCCGGCGAGCGTGCCGTCCTTGTGCACGGCCGGGGCGTAGCGGCGGTTGGCGTGGTCGAGGGTGTCGAAGGCCTCGCCCGGATCCATGTCCGCGTCGATGAGCAGCAGGTCCCGGGACATGACCTCGGCCAGCTGCGTGAAGCGGTCCACCCCGGACAGGTCCGTGTCGGTGACCACGCCGACCGGCTTGTGGTGCTCGTCGACGACGACGCCGGCGTTGTGCGCCCGCTTGGGCAGCAGCGACAGGGCGTCGGCGACGGTCTGGTGCGGGGACAGGATGATCGGGGTGTCCAGCACCAGGTGGCGGCTCTTCACCCAGGAGACGACGTCGGTGACCACGTCGATCGGGATGTCCTGCGGTATCACCACCAGGCCACCGCGGCGGGCCACGGTCTCGGCCATGCGGCGCCCGGCGATGGCGGTCATGTTCGCGACGACGAGCGGGATGGTGGTGCCCGTGCCGTCCGGGGAGCTGAGGTCGACGGCCTGCCGGGAGCCCACCGAGGAGCGGCTCGGCACCATGAAGACGTCGTCGTACGTCAGGTCGTACCCGGGCTGGATGTCGTTGAGGAAACGCACGTGCTGCACATCCCAGTCGTTCAGAGGTGACCCCCCGACCGGCCGGCCAGGGGGAAAGAGCACGTACTTCATTGTCCCATGACGGGCGTGCGAACGGCCCCCGGCGGATCGTCCAGGCCGGTCAGGGGGCCGTTCGGAGGTTTCTCCGAGCGGGGCGGTTCAGGAGCCGAGGGTCACGAACAGGCCCGGGCCCCGGTCCGTCGCCTCGGCGAAGATCTCCTCGGCGACCTGCCACTCCTCGGGCCGCGCCTGGGCGTAACCCCGCCAGCCCGTCACGACGACCAGCAGCCCTCGCTCCCCGGCCCCCTCGGGCCACAGGGCGGGGTCGGACAGGCAGTCGGCGAGGGCGTCCCAGTTGCGGCCGAACCACTCGGGCAGGGACAGGTCACGGGCGCAGCGGTCCATCAGGCCCGCCTTGTCCGTGACCCCGTCGAGGTCCAGGACGAGGACGATCCGGCCGGCCGGATCGTCCGGCACCGCGTGCGCCTGACCCGCCATCCGTCAGACTCCGTCCGGGTCGGCCCGGTTGAGCGCGGGCCTGGGCGCCGGTCCCGCCGTCATCAGGTAGTCCGCGGCCGACGTGTCCGTCACCAGGCTGGTGACGAGCCCGGAGCGCAGCACCGCGTCGATCGCCGGTCCCTTGCGCTGCCCGCCCGCGATCGCGACGACCTCGGGGATGCGGCGCAGCTGGTCGGCCTTGACCGTGATGCACCGCTCGCCCAGGTCCCGGCCCACGCGGCGGCCCTCGGAGTCGAAGAGGTGCGCGGACATCTCGGCGGCGACACCGAGGGAGGCGTAGTGCGCCCGCTCCTCGTCGCTGAGCATGTCGTGCACCGTGGAGATGCCCGGCTCCCAGGAACCGATGGAGACGCAGGCGACGGTGACCTTGTCGAAGTGCTCGAAGGCCCGGGCGATGCCCGTCTGGTTGCGCAGCGCCGTGGCCGTCGCGGCGTCGGGCAGCAGCATGGGCGCGTAGATGGGGTGGGCGTCCCCGCCGGAGACCTGGGCGGCGCGGCGCACGGCCTCGACCGAGCCGCGCTCGGCGGTCCCGGCGTCGTACACGCCCGTCAGCTGCACCACCGTGCAGGGCGGCAGCCGGTCGAGCGCCGCCGCCATGTGGATGGTGGAGCGGCCCCAGGCCAGGCCCAGCACGTCACCCTCGTTGACCAGTTCGCCGAGCAGGTCGGCGGCCACTTCTCCCAGGTTCTCCGGGTCTGGCGTCTCCTCGGCCTCGGCCGGCGACTCGACCACGACGGCGTGCCTGAGGCCGTACCGGGCACGGAGCGCGTCCGAGCGGTCGGCGTCCAGTTCCGCAGGCACCCGGATCTCGATTCGTACGAGGTCCCGTTCGAGGGCGGTCTCCAGGACCCGGGCCACCTTGAAGCGGCTGACGCCGAACTCCTCCGCGATCTGGATCTTGGACTTGCCCTCGAGGTAGAAGCGGCGGGCCATGGCCGCCGCCTGCACCAGCTCAGCGGGTCCCATCCGCATGGCTGACCGGCCCGCCGACATACCCGACACGGCGATCTCCTCACTGCTGTTCACACTCTGGATTCGCCGTTCATCCTTGCAGATCCGGCGCGGATGATCAGCCCTGATGAGAGCCGTTCACTTTGCTGTGGCTCAGTGGTCGCAGGCCCAGGAGGCCTTCGCCGTGGTCGCCTCGGCCTGCGTGCGCAGTGCACGTACCGCCTCTGCCGGGTCGTTTGCCCCGTAGACCGCCGATCCGGCCACGAAGACGTCGGCTCCGGCGTCGGCGCAGCGCTCGATGGTGGAGGCGGAAACTCCGCCGTCGACCTGGAGCCAGAGCTCCAGTCCGTGCTTGCTGATCAACTCGCGGGTGCGGCGAATCTTCGGAAGCATGATGTCGAGAAAGGCCTGTCCCCCGAAGCCCGGTTCGACCGTCATGATCAGCAGCATGTCGAGCTCGGGGAGCAGGTCCTCGTACGGCTCGACGGGGGTCGCGGGCTTCAGCGCCATGGAGGCACGGGCGCCCTTGGCCCGGATCTCCCGCGCGAGCCGGACCGGGGCGGCGGCGGCCTCGACGTGGAAGGTGACGGAACCGGCCCCCGCCTCCACGTACTGGGGCGCCCAGCGATCGGGGGCCTCGATCATCAGATGGCAGTCCAGCGGGGTGTCCGTCGCACGGGCGAGCGACTCAACGACCGGCACGCCGAGCGTGAGGTTCGGGACGAAATGGTTGTCCATGACATCGACGTGGAGCCAGTCGGCTCCCTCCACGGCCTTCGCCTCGTCCGCGAGGCGGGCGAAGTCGGCGGACAGGATGCTGGGGTTGATCTGGACGGCCATGTCCTAAGACTGCCATGCCCTGCGGGGGTTGTGGGCATCGGTCCCGGGTCGCACAGGGGGTTGCCATGAAACAGGGCGTCGCGCATCTGGTCTGCGGGCGGCGGGCCAAGTGGCTGGTGGTGGCGTTGTGGCTGGTGGTCCTGTTCGTGGCCGTGCCGTTCGCCATGAAGCTCACCGACGCCCAGGACAACGACGCGGCGTCGTGGCTGCCGGGCTCCGCCGAGTCGACGCAGGTGCTTCAGGCGTCCGAGGACTTCCGGCCGGAGCAGATCCCGGCGATCGTGATCTACGCACGCGACGGCGGGCTCACGGCGCAGGACCGGGCAACGATCGCTGAGGACGTCCGGCAGCTGAAGCAGCTGCGCGACCACGGCATCATGGGCGAGCGGACGCGGGGTCCGGTCTTCGACCGGCAGGCCGATCCGCGCGCGGCGCAGGTCTTCGTGCCGATCACGATGGACGAGAAGGGCTGGGAGCGGATCTCCCCTGCCGTCGACTCCATCCGGGACGACGTCGGTGAGGGCGGCGGCGGACTGGCCGTGCACATCACCGGCCCGGGCGGCACCTCCGCGGACTTCGCGAAGGCCTTCGAGGGCATCGACTCGACGCTGCTGTTCTCGGCCATGACGGTCGTCGTCGTCATGCTGCTCATCACCTACCGCAGCCTGACGCTGCTGCTGGTGCCCCTGATCGCGGTGGTGTGCGCGCTGTTCGCCTCGCAGGCCCTGATCTACCTGCTCGCCGAGCACGCGGGCCTGACCGTCAACGGGCAGAGCGCCGGCATCCTCACCGTGCTCGTCTTCGGCGCGGGCACGGACTACGCCCTGCTGCTGGTCGCCCGCTACCGGGAGGAGCTGCGCCGGCACGCGGACCGGCACGAGGCGATGGCCCTGGCCCTGCACCGCGCCGGCCCGGCCGTGCTGGCCTCCGGCGCGACGGTCGTGCTGAGCATGCTGGTGCTGCTGGCCGCCGAGATGAACTCGACCAGGGGCCTGGGCCCGGTCGCCGCGATCGGTGTCGCCGTCGCCCTGCTGGCGATGATGAGCCTGTTCCCGGCGCTGCTGGTGGTCGTCGGCCGGTGGATCTTCTGGCCGGTGATCCCGCACCACGGCGCCCCCGACCCGGCCGAGCACGGCGTCTGGGCGCGCACCGGTCGCCGGATCGCCCGCCGCCCCCGCATGATCTGGGCCGTGACGGCCCTGGCCCTGGCGGTGTGCTCGCTGGGCCTGATCCAGCTGCGCGCGGAGGGGATCGGCAACGCCGACGCCTTCACCGGGAAACCGGACTCGATCACCGGCCAGGAGGTCTCGGCACGCTACTTCCCGGCGGGCAGCGGTGATCCGCTGGTGATCATCAGCAACCAGGCGCAGGCCGTGCGGGTGGGCCGCGCGGTCGCCGCGACACCAGGGGTGGTCCCCCAGTCCCTCGGCCTGCCGCCCGGCACGAAGCCGGCCTTCGAGGGCAGGGTCCTGTTCGAGGCCACCATGACCGCCCCGGCCGACAGCGAGGCCGCCAAGCAGACCGTGGAACGGGTACGGAACGCCGTGCACGCGGTGCCGGACGCCGACGCCCGGGTGGGCGGCGGCACGGCGGCCCTGCTCGACATGGACCGGGCGACCACCCACGACAACGTGCTGATCATCCCGCTGGTGCTGCTCGTCGTGCTGCTGATCCTGTGCGCCTTGCTGCGCGCCCTGATCGCACCGCTGCTGCTGATCGGGACGGTGATCCTGTCGTTCGCGGCGGCGCTCGGCATCAGCGCGCTCGCCTTCCGGTACGTCTTCGACTACGCGGGCGAGTCGACCGACTTCCCGCTGTTCGTCTTCGTCTTCCTGGTGGCGCTCGGCATCGACTACAACATCTTCCTGACCACCCGCATCCGTGAGGAGGCCGCCCGGCAGGGCACCAGAGCGGGCGTGGTCACCGGCCTGGCCGCCACCGGAGCGGTCATCACCTCGGCCGGACTGGTACTGGCCGGCACCTTCGCCGCCCTCGGCACCCTGCCGATGGTCGGCTTCGCGGAGATCGGCTTCGCTGTCGCCCTCGGCGTCCTCATCGACACCTTCGTCGTGCGCTCGGTCCTGGTGACGTCCCTCTTCCTGGACGTGGGCCCGAGGGTGTGGTGGCCGCACCGGCTGGCCCGGGAGGACAGGGGTGCCTCGGCGGCCCGGGAGAGCGCCGGGGCGGGGGTCAGCCGGTCCGGCGAATGAGCGCCAGGTACATCGCGTCGGTCCCGTGCAGATGCGGCCACAGCTGCACGTCGGGCCCGTCACCCAGGTCGGGCACGCCGGGCAGCAGGGGCCGGGCGTCGATGAGATCGGTCCCCGGGTGCTGCTTGAGGACGTCGGCGACGACGGCCCGGGTCTCGGCGAGGTGCGGCGAGCAGGTCGCGTAGCCCACGACACCGCCGACCCGCACGGATTCCAGGGCGGTGCGCAGCAGCCCGCGCTGCAGCGGCGCGAACCCCTCCAGGTCCTGCGGACGGCGTCGCCAGCGCGCCTCGGGGCGGCGGCGCAGGGCACCGAGGCCGGTGCACGGCACGTCGACCAGGACCCGGTCGAAGCTGCCGGGCCGCCACGCGGGCCGGGTCCCGTCCGCGGCGATCACCTGGTACGGCCCCGGGTTCCCGTCCAGCGCCCTGGCCACGAGCCCGGCGCGATGGGTCTGCTTCTCGGAGGCGACGAGCAGGGCGCCGCGCTCGGCGGCCAGGGCGGCGAGCAGCGCGGCCTTGCCACCAGGTCCGGCGCACCCGTCCAGCCAGCGCCGGTCGGGTCCGTCCACCGGCGCGTTGGCCAGCGCGATCGCCACGAGCTGGCTGCCCTCGTCCTGCACACCCGCGCGCCCGTCCCGCACGGCCGGAACGGCACCGGGCTCGCCGCCCTCGCTCAGCCGCACGGCGTACGGCGACCAGCGCCCCGGTACGGCGGCGTCCTCACCCAGCAGTTCCTCGGCGGTGGCCCGGCCGGGCCGCGCCACGAGCGTCACCTCGGGCCGCTCGTTGTCGGCCCGCAACAGCTCCTCGATGCCCGCGCGTCCGCCGCCCAGGGAGTCCCACAGCGCGGACACGACCCACCGGGGATGCGAGTGGACGACGGCGAGATGGTCCTCGGGATCCTCGTCGTAGGGCGGCGCGACCCGCTCCAGCCAGCCGTCCAGATCCTCCCGCGCGACCTTGCGCAGCACGGCGTTGACGAACTTGGCCCGGCCGTCGCCGAGCACGACCCGGGCGAGTTCGACGGTGGCGGACACGGCCGCGTGCGTCGGGATCCGCGTGCCGAGCAACTGGTGCGCGCCGAGGCTGAGCACGTCCAGCACCGGCGGGTCGACCTCGCCGAGCGGCCGGTCGACACAGGTCGCGATGATCGCGTCGTACGTGCCCTGCCGCCGCAGCGTCCCGTACACCAGCTCGGTGGCCAGCGCGGCGTCCCGTGCGTCGAAGTCGCCCTTGTCCCGCGCCTTGCGCAGCAGGGGCGGCAGCACGAGGTTGGCGTAGGCGTCCCGCTCGTCCACGGCCCTCAGCGCCTCGAAGGCGAGGGTGCGGACGGGGTCCTTCTGGGGGCGCCGGTAGGGCTTGCCGGACGGGCGGGGCCGACGGGGCTGGTCACTCACGAAAAAGGTGCTCCGGGTATCAGGGGAAGTGCGCGCTCCAGCCTACGCCGCGACACGGCTCGCGCCGGGGCCAGGTGAGCGGGACGGTGGGGCATGCGACGGTTGGGCACGCCGGGTGGTGGAGGCGGGACGGTGGGGCACACCGGGTGGGGTCGCCCCGGGCGGACGGCCGACCCGGGCCGACCCGAGTGCCCCCCGTGGGACCCGAGTGCCCGGGTGACCCGGGTGACGGCTCAGCTCCCGAGCCGCTCCCCCTCGGCGATCCGCACACCGCGGGCCCAGTCCGCCGCCCGCATCGGCTTCTTGCCCTGGGCCTGCACCCACAGCAGCTCGACACCGTACGAGCCGGTGCCGACGTACACGTTGTTCTTCCCGGCCGCGATCTGCCCCGGGGCGAGGTCCGTCCGCTCGGGCACGGGGGCTGCCTGGATGAGCTTGAGCCGCTCACCGCGGAACGTGGTCCAGGCGCCGGGCGCCGGCGTGCAGCCCCGCACCACCCGGTCGACGCGCAGCGCGGGCGCGTTCCAGTCGAGGTGGGCGTCCTCGACGTTGACCTTGGGAGCCAGGCTGACCCCCTCGGCCGGCTGCGGTACGGCCTTCAGCGTGCCGTCCTCGATCCCGTCCATGGTCGCCGCGAGCAGCCCGGCCCCGGCGAAGGCGAGCCGGGTGAGCAGGTCCCCGCTGGTGTCGGTGGCCCGGATCTCCTCGGTCACCGTGCCGTAGACCGGCCCCGAGTCGAGCCCTTCCTCGATCAGGAAGGTGGAGGCCCCGGTGATCTCGTCCCCGGCCATGATGGCGTGCTGCACGGGCGCGGCACCCCGCCAGGCCGGCAGCAGCGAGAAGTGCAGGTTGACCCAGCCGTGCGCGGGGATGTCGAGGGCGACCCGGGGCAGCAGCGCGCCGTAGGCGACGACGGGGCAGCAGTCGGGGCCGATCTCCCGCAGGCGCTCCAGGAACTCGGGGTCCTTCGGCTTCGCCGGCTTCAGCACCTCGATCCCGGCCTCCTCCGCCCGCTCGGCGACGGGCGACGCGACCAGCCTGCGCCCGCGTCCGGCCGGCGCGTCGGGCCGTGTGACGACGGCGGCCACCTCGTGCCGCCCGGAGGCGAGAAGAGCGTCCAGAGCGGGAACGGCGACCTCGGGGGTACCGGCGAAGACGAGCTTCATGGGGTGGTGGCGGCCTCTCGGTCGGGGGCGATCATTGGCAACGCCCAAGTCTATGAGCCGGGAACGGATCGCTGCCGACGGCGGCCCGCCCCCCCCCCCACACACGGGAGAGCCGGGCCTGCGGACGGACAGCTACGGGCGGTGCGCGGGTGGGAGAGGGCAGCTCACGGCCGAAGGCCGAGGCGCACGCCCCGCGCAAACGGGCGCACGCATGTGCCCCCGCGCCCCCACACCGTGACCAGCGGAGCGAATCCGCGTTGGTCAAGACAGAGTTGACCACAACGGGCCGCGATCGCGGCCCGATTCCTTTCAACGCCGGTTCGAGAGGCTTGTTCATGGCCGACCACGCAACCCACGACGCCCAGGCTCGGGCCAGCCTGCACTTGCTGGTGCGGGACATCGAGCGGGTCCGCCGGCAGGTGGACGCACTGCGCACCCTCACCGCCCAGCTGGGCAACGTCTACCGCCCGCGCCGCTCCGGCCCTTCCACGGGCTTCGTCGTCT
This sequence comes from Streptomyces sp. NPDC094143, assembly GCF_040303825.1. Taxonomy (NCBI): domain Bacteria; kingdom Bacillati; phylum Actinomycetota; class Actinomycetes; order Kitasatosporales; family Streptomycetaceae; genus Streptomyces; species Streptomyces sp. NPDC094143. The sequence continues at coordinate 23,569 of NZ_JBEOTZ010000027.1, read as the reverse complement.
ACGGACGCGCCCCCGCCCCGACGGTACGTCTCGCCCAGGAACTGCGGGACAGTGTCGAGACCCTGGTGACGGCGGCCGTGGACTTCGACCGCTCACTCGGCTTCTCGTGGGACGCCGTGGGCTCCGCACTCGGAGTCACCAAACAGGCGGTCCACCGCCGTTACGGTGCCCGCCGGGCCACGGCCCAGACCGCCACCGCCGAGCCGGAGCGCACACCGGAGCCGACCGGCAGCCGCGCGGTCAACGTGACCACCGGCCTGCCCACCGTCCCGACGGTCCCCGCGGCCCGCTCGATGCCGACACAGCCCACGGCGGGCAGCCCGGCCCTCCGCGACGAGGCGCGGCCGACGGCCTTCCCGGGCCCGCGCAACGGCTGACAGTTCCTCCGCCCTGCCCTCCCGGACCCACCGGGAGGGCAGCCGCATGCACGGGCACCGGAACCACACCCGAAGGGGCAGCCGCGTGCACGGGCACAGGAGCATGGCTCCCGAGCGTTCTCCTCAGCCGATGTCGGCCGGATCGATCCGCACCCACACCCCGGCTCCCGCGCCGCTCCCGCCCCCCCGGGCCATGCGCGCGGCCTGCGCGGCCTTCAACGAGGCGGCCAGCGCCGCCCCCCTCCCCGGCGGCACCCGCACCAGCGCCCGCTCCCACTGCTCGCCCGGCGGCGGCGCCCCCGTGCGCCGCGGACGCCCGGCCGCGGTGACGGGCAGCGGCACCGGCCCCAGCACCTCGGCCTCCGGCGGCAGTCCGGCCGTACGGAGGAAGTCGGCCACCGCCTCCGGCGGACCCGCCACGGCCGCCATCCGGGACACCGGCGGGTATCCCAGCTCGGCCCGCTCGGCCAGCTCCCGCACCGCGTGCCCGACGGGGTCCCACCGGACGAGCGCCTGCACCGGCCGCAGCGTCGGCTCGGCCACGACCACCACCGTGCCCCCCGCTGACTGCGGCCGGACCAGCGAAGCGGCCGCGATCCAGCGCCGCAACGCGTCCTCCCCGGACCGCAGATCGGGCCGCCCGAGCATGGCCCACCCGTCCAGCAGCAGCGCCGCCGCGTAGCCGCCCTCGGCGACGGGTTCGGCACCCGGTGTGCTCACCACCAGCGCGGGCGCCCCGGGCACCGTGTCCAGCACGTGTTCGCGCCCCGAGGTGCGCACCGGCACCGCGGGGAAGGCCCGTCCGAGTTCCTCGGCCGTCCGCCGGGCCCCCACCACCGAGGCGCGCAGCCGGAAGGACCCGCACTCCGGGCAGTGCCAGTTCTCCTCCGCGCGACCGCACCAGGCACAGCACAGCGCACCGCCGTCCGGCGCCTCCAACGGCCCCGAGCAGTGCCGGCACCGCGCGGGGGCCCGGCAGGTGGCGCAGGCCATGCGCGGCACGTATCCCCGCCGGGGCACCTGGACCAGCACCGGCCCGTGCCGCAGGCCCTCGCGGACGGCCTGCCAGGCGAGGGTCGGCAACCGGGCGGCCCGGGCGGCCTCGTCCCGCGCGAGGTCCCCGTCCCCGACGGTCCGTACCAGCGGGGCGGCGGCGCGCACCTCGTCCCGCCCGGCCACGAGCGGCCGCGCCCAGCCGCTCTCGACGAGCTGCGCGGCCTCCACCGTGCAGGCCCAGCTGCCCAGCAGAAAACCGCACCTGTCCTGGGCGGCCCGCAGCAGGAGCACCTCGCGGGCGTGCGGCTGCGGGGCGTGCAGCTCGCTGTGGCTGTCGTCCCCGTCGTCCCAGAGGGCGACCAGGCCGAGGTCCTGGACCGGGGCGAACATCGCGGCCCGGGTCCCCACCACGGCCCGCACCGAGCCGCGCCGCACGGCGAGCCACTGCGCGTACCGCTTCTCGGGGCCGGCGTCGGCGGTGAGCACCGCGTGCCGCCCCTCCCCCAGCAGGGCGGTCAGCGCGGCGTCGACCCGGGCGACGGCCCGTCCGTCGGGCAGGACGGCGAGCGCTCCACGGCCGGAGGCCAGCGTCGCCGCGACGGCCCGGGCCAGTTCCTCGCTCCACTGCGGTCCCGGCAGCGCGTTCCACACGGCCCGGGGCGCACCGCCGGAGGCCAGCGACTCCAGGAAGGCCGCTCCCCGCTCGTACCGCTGCCAGGATCCGGCCTCGGGTGCCGGGGGCGGCGGCAGGGGCTCCGGGGAGGCGCGCTGCTCGGCCCGTGCGTTGCGCGGCGGCACGGCGAGCTGCAGGACGTCGGCGAGGCTGCCCGCGTACCGGTCGGCGACCGCCCGGGCCAGTCCCAGCAGCTCTTCGCTGAGCACCCGCTCGGGCGACACGACCTGGGCGAGGGCGGCCAGCGGCCCGGAGTAGTCGGACTCGGGCAGCCGCTCGACGAGGAAACCGTCGATCAGCCCACCGCCCTCACGGCGTCCCTCGCGCACCCGGTGCCGCCCGGCCCCGAACCGCACCCGCACCCGCACGCCCGGCTGGGCCTGCTCGTCCAGCTCCTCGGGGACGGCGTAGTCGAAGTACCGGTCGAGGTGGAGCACGCCCTTGTCGACGAGCACCCGGGCGACGGGCAGGTCCTTGGCGAGCGCGGCACCCCGCCACGTCCGCGGCTTGGCCCGGGGCGTCTGCGCCTTGCGCACGCTCTCCCGGATGAGCGCGAGCTGCTCGGGCGGCGCACCCTCAGCACCGCCGCCCGCCTGTCCGTTCTCGCTGCTCACGCTTGCATTCTTACCAAACACCACTGACATCCGGCGGCCTCCGGCGATGAGCCCGGGACACGGCGAAGGCCCGGTTCCCCGAGGGGAACCGGGCCTTGGAGCCTCAGGGCTCGTTACAGCCCCGCCGCCTTGCGCAGCGCGTCCACGCGGTCCGTGCGCTCCCAGGTGAAGTCGGGCAGCTCACGGCCGAAGTGACCGTAGGCCGCCGTCTGGGAGTAGATCGGGCGGAGCAGGTCGAGGTCGCGGATGATGGCGGCCGGACGCAGGTCGAAGACCTCGTCGATCGCCTTCTCGATGCGGTCCGTGTCGACCTTGGCGGTGCCGAAGGTCTCGACGAACAGACCGACCGGCTCGGCCTTGCCGATCGCGTACGCGACCTGGACCTCGCAGCGGGTGGCGAGACCCGCTGCGACCACGTTCTTCGCCACCCAGCGCATCGCGTACGCCGCGGAGCGGTCGACCTTGGACGGGTCCTTGCCGGAGAAGGCACCGCCGCCGTGCCGGGCCATGCCGCCGTAGGTGTCGATGATGATCTTGCGGCCGGTGAGGCCGGCGTCGCCCATCGGGCCGCCGATCTCGAAGCGGCCGGTGGGGTTGACCAGGAGACGGTAGTTCTCCGTGTCGAGCTTGATGCCCTCGTCCAGGAGCGCCTTCAGCTCCGGCTCGACGACGAACTCCTTGATGTCGGGAGCCAGCAGCGAGTCCAGGTCGATGTCGGAGGCGTGCTGCGACGAGACGACCACGGTGTCCAGACGGACCGCCTTGTCGCCGTCGTACTCGATGGTGACCTGCGTCTTGCCGTCCGGGCGCAGGTAGGGGATCGTGCCGTTCTTGCGCACGTCCGACAGGCGCTTGGACAGGCGGTGGGCCAGGAAGATCGGCAGCGGCATCAGCGTCGGCGTCTCGTCCGTCGCGTAGCCGAACATCAGGCCCTGGTCGCCCGCGCCCTGCTTGTCGAGCTCGTCCTCGTCGCCCTCGACCCGGGACTCGTACGCGGTGTCCACGCCCTGGGCGATGTCGGGCGACTGGGCGCCGATCGACACCGAGACACCGCAGGAGGCGCCGTCGAAGCCCTTCTTGGAGGAGTCGTAGCCGATCTCCAGGATCTTGCTCCGGACCAGCGTCGCGATGTCCGCGTACGTCTTGGTGGTGACCTCGCCGGCCACGTGCACCAGACCGGTCGTGATCAAGGTCTCGACGGCGACCCGGGAGGTCGGGTCCTCACGCAGGAGCGCGTCGAGAATGGTGTCGCTGATCTGGTCAGCGATCTTGTCGGGGTGACCCTCGGTCACGGACTCCGAGGTGAACAGACGACGGGACACAACGCTCCCTGGGGTTGCAGCGGCTGCTGGCTGATCATTGGCGGACGGCGGGGGCTGCACCCGGCGCCGTCCGTGGAACAGTTTATCGGTCACGCTTCGGCCACGGTCCCCCCGTCTCGCCACTCGGGAGTGCTGTGACCTGCGGCACGGGCATTCTGCCCAATGCCGAGCGACGTTGGCCAGAGGCGCCACGCCCCGACTGGCCGGGTTTCACGGGACCGCGAAGCGCCGGAAACATCAGCGCAGACGCTCGGCGACCAGGTCCCACACCGTTTCGGCCAGGGCTTCCTTCGGTCCGTGCGCCACCGGCGTCTCGCTGCCGTCGGCACCGAGCACGACGGCCTCGTTCTCCTCGGAGCCGAACGTCTTGCGCTCCCCCACCTCGTTCACCACCAGCAGATCGCAGCCCTTGCGCTTCAGCTTGGCGCGGCCGTTGGCGAGGACGTCGTCGGTCTCCGCGGCGAAGCCGACGACGACCTGTCCGGCACGGGCCCGGTCGGCGGAGATCTCCGCGAGGATGTCCGGATTCCGCACCAGGGCGATCGGCTCCGGCTCCTGGTCGTCCTTCTTCTTGATCTTCCCGGTCGCGTACGCCGCCGGGCGGAAGTCCGCGACCGCCGCCGCCATGACCACGGCGTCGGCGTCGGCGGCGGCCTTCAGCACCGCCTCACGCAGCTGCACGGCCGTGCCGACGGGGACGACGTCCACGCCGGCCGGGTCCGGCAGGGCGCTGTTGGCCGCGATCAGCGTGACGCGGGCGCCGCGGGCGGCGGCGGTGCGGGCGAGGGCGTAGCCCTGCTTGCCGGAGGAGCGGTTGCCGAGGAAGCGGACCGGGTCCAGGGGCTCGCGGGTGCCCCCGGCGCTGACGACGACGTGCCGGCCCGTGAGGTCCGGCTCGCGGACGCCCCGGGCGAGCACGCGGCGGCACACCTCGAAGATCTCGGCCGGGTCGGGCAGCCGGCCCTTGCCGGTGTCGACACCGGTGAGGCGGCCCACGGCCGGCTCGACGACGAGGGCGCCGCGGCGGCGCAGCGTCGCCACGTTCTCCTGCGTGGCCGGGTGCTCCCACATCTCCGTGTGCATGGCGGGGGCGAAGACGACCGGGCAGCGGGCGGTGAGCAGGGTGTTGGTCAGGAGGTCGTCGGCGAGGCCGTGGGCCGCCTTCGCGAGCAGGTCGGCGGTGGCCGGGGCGACGACGACCAGGTCGGCGTGCTGCCCGATGCGGACGTGGGGCACCTCGTGCACGTCGTCCCAGACCTCGGTGGCAACCGGCTTCCCGGAGAGCGCGGACCAGGTCGCGGCACCGACGAAGTGCAGCGCGGACGCGGTGGGCACCACGCGCACGTCGTGGCCCGACTCCGTCAGCCGCCGCAGCAGCTCACAGGCCTTGTACGCGGCGATGCCACCGCTGACCCCCAGAACGACCTTCGGCTTGTCCACGTCTCTCCCCGTCTCTGACCGGACCTCGGCGACCCGGACCTCGGCGACCGGCCCACCGTACGACTCCATGACACACCACAGGCCCGGCAGTCAGCCTGCCGGGCCTGTGGAAAAGTCAGCATCAAGCTGCAAATACTACTTACTGGGCCGGGCCTTCGACGGCCTCGGACGTGAGCAGCCCCGCGTTGATCTCGCGGAGGGCGATCGAGAGCGGCTTCTCGTGGACGTGGGTGTCGACGAGGGGACCGACGTACTCGAGGAGACCCTCGCCGAGCTGCGAGTAGTACGCGTTGATCTGGCGGGCCCGCTTGGCCGCGTAGATCACGAGGCTGTACTTCGAGTCGGTGGCCTCGAGGAGCTCGTCGATCGGCGGGTTGATGATGCCCTCGGGCGCGGAGATGGAAGAGGACACGCTCTACCTTCCGATGGATGGGAAAGATTCTGTCGGGGTGATCAGCGAGGACCGGATCGGTCAGCGATGGTCACACGACGTTCATCAAGGCTAGCAGCTCGCGCGCCACGTCCTCGACGGAGGTGTTGACCAGCGTCGTGTCGAACTCCGGTTCGGCCGCGAGCTCGATCTTGGCGGCCTCCAGCCTGCGCTCGATCACCTCGGGCGGTTCGGTGCCCCGCCCGGTGAGTCTGCGCACCAGTTCCTCCCAGGAGGGAGGGGCCAGGAACACCAGCTGAGCCTCGGGCATCGACTCCCGGACCAGACGGGCGCCCTGCAGGTCGATCTCCAGCAGGACGGCCTCGCCCTTCTCCAGGCGCTCCTGCACGGCCGCGCGCGGCGTGCCGTAGCGGTTGCCGGCGAACTCGGCCCACTCCAGCAGCTCGCCGTTGGCGATCAGCTTGTCCATCTCGTCGTCGGTGACGAAGAAGTAGTGGACTCCGTGCTGCTCGCCGGGGCGCGGCTTGCGGGTCGTCGCCGACACCGAGAGCCAGACCTCGGGGTGTTCCTTGCGCATATGAGCGACGACCGTGCTCTTGCCGACCCCGGAGGGGCCGGAGAGCACGGTCAGCCGCGGACCTACGTCCGGGGGTACGGGGGTCGTCCCCCGGGGTGTTGCTGCCATGCAGCGATTATCCAGCAATCCCGGAGTGCCCGGGACTCGCTACCCCGGATAGCCCGGTTCAGGAGCCGGTACTGCCGAACTCGCGCTCCAGGGAGGCGATCTGGTTGGACCCGAGACCGCGCACGCGGCGGCTCTCGGAGATGCCCAGTCGCTCCATGATCTGCTTGGCGCGGACCTTGCCCACGCCCGGCAGGGACTCAAGAAGGGCGGAGACCTTCATCTTGCCGATGACGTCGTTCTCCTGGCCCTGCTTGATGACCTCGTGGAGGGAGGCGCCGGAGTGCTTGAGTCGATTCTTGACCTCGGCCCGCTCCCGGCGAGCCGCGGCGGCCTTTTCGAGCGCGGCTGCGCGCTGTTCAGGGGTAAGGGGCGGAAGAGCCACGCCTACGTCACCTCGGATGTCGAACTGTCGGATACGGACCGGTGAGGAACCTAGTCGCCCCACACCTGGGGAGCCACGAGCAACACACGCTTGCCCGCTCTCTCGTCGGAGACTAGCGGGCAAGTCCGCCAGAGTCAGCGAGAACAGCGGAAAAGTCCTGGTCAGCCTTCATCTGAACGGACATTTAAGACATACTGCCCCGGATTTGAGGATGTATTCAGACTCAGGAGGCCCCCTGACCACTCATCGCAGGTCTCGCGATATGGTCTGGACCGCCTCACGAGGCCGTCACGGCGTGCCTGACCTCCTGGGCGAAGCGTTCCGCCGCGTCACGGAGAGCGACCGCGTCGGGACCGTGGCGCAGCACTCCCCGGCTGACGTTCGGCACGACATTGCGCACGGCCGCCCCGAAGACCCGGGGAAGATCGGCCGGCGTGGCCCCCTGGGCGCCGATGCCGGGCGCGAGGAGCGGGCCGTTGATGTCGAGGTCGTAGGTCGACAGATCACCCAGGGTGGCGCCGACGACCGCTCCGAAGGAGCCCAGGGGCCGCTCCCCCGCGTTCTCGGCGGCCAGGTGCGCCAGTATCGTCGCTCCGACGTCGCGGCCGTCGGGGCGGACGGCGTGTTGCACCTCGCCGCCCTCCGGGTTGGACGTCAGCGCCAGCACGAACAGCCCGGCGCCGCTCTCCCGGGCCAGCGCGACGGCCGGGGCGAGCGAGCCGTAGCCGAGGTAGGGCGAGACGGTCAGGGCGTCGGAGAACAGCGGCGCGTCTTTGTGCAGGAAGGACGCGGCGTAGGCGGCCATGGTCGAGCCGATGTCGCCTCGCTTGGCGTCCATCACGACCAGCGCGCCCGCCGCACGGGCCTCGGCGACGGACTTCTCCAGCACCGCCACGCCCCGTGAGCCGAAGCGCTCGAAGAACGCGCTCTGCGGCTTGAGCACGGCGACCCGGTCGGCGACGGCCTCGACGACCGTGCGGCTGAACCGCTCCAGACCCGCCACGTCGTCGTTCAGGCCCCACTCGGCCAGCAGGGACGCGTGCGGGTCGATGCCCACGCACAGCGGGCCGCGCTCGTCCATGGCCCGGCGCAGACGCGCGCCGAAGGGTTCGGGACCACTCATGCCGTCTTCCTCACGTCGGCGCCCACCGCGTCGGCGAGCGTGGCGTACGGGCTCGTGCGCAGGCGTGCGGCGAGGCCCTTGTGGATGGCGCGGGCGTAGAACGGCCCTTCGTAGACGAAGGCGCTGTAGCCCTGGACCAGGGTGGCGCCGGCCAGGATGCGCTGCCAGGCGTCCTCGGCGTTCTCGACGCCCCCGACGCCCACCAGGGTGATCCGGTCGCCCACGCGCGCGTAGAGGCGGCGCAGGACCTCCAGGGAGCGCTCCTTCAGGGGCGCCCCCGACAGGCCGCCGGTCTCCTTGACCAGGGACGGGTCGGACGTCAGGCCGAGTCCCTCGCGCGCGATGGTGGTGTTCGTGGCGATGATGCCGTCCAGGCCGAGTTCCACGGCGAGGTCGGCGACGGCGTCGACGTCCTCGTCGGCGAGGTCCGGCGCGATCTTCACCAGGAGCGGGACGCGCCGCGCGGGCACCGTGCGGTCGGCGGCCTCGCGGACCGCGCTCAGCAGGGGGCGCAGGACCTCGGTGGCCTGGAGGTCGCGCAGCCCGGGCGTGTTCGGCGAGGAGACGTTGACCACCAGGTAGTCGGCGTAGGGCGCGAGACGCTCGGCGGACTTCACGTAGTCCGCGACGGCCTCCTCCTCGGGTACGACCTTGGTCTTGCCGATGTTGACGCCCACGACCGTCTTGAAGACGGGCGTACGGGAGGCCAGGCGGGCGGCGACGCGCAGGGAGCCGTCGTTGTTGAAGCCCATGCGGTTGATCAGCGCCCGGTCCTGGACCAGGCGGAACAGCCGCTGCTTGGGGTTGCCGGGCTGGGGCTCGCCGGTGACCGTGCCGATCTCGACGTGGTCGAAGCCGAGCATGGCCATGCCGTCGATGCCGACGGCGTTCTTGTCGAAGCCGGCCGCCAGCCCGAAGGGGCCGTGCATGCGCAAGCCCAGGGCCTCGGTGCGCAGCTCCTTGTGGCGGGGCGCGAGGGCGGCCGCGAGGAAGGTGCGCAGCACCGGCACCCGGGCGGCCAGGCGGATCCAGCGGAAGGCCAGGTGGTGGGCCTGCTCCGGGTCCAGCCGTTTGAAGACGAGACGGAAGAAGATCTTGTACATGGTGTCCTCACGAGGACGTGGCGTCCTCACGAAGAGGGGGACACCGTTTCCGGTGTCCCCCTCGGGGCTGCTAGTCGCGGGCCGCGGTCAGGTGTTCCGCGTGTTCCTGGAGCGATCGGACGCTCACGTCGCCGCGGTTGAGGGCGTCGATGCCCTGGACCGCCGCCGCGAGCGCCTGGACCGTCGTCAGGCAGGGCACGGAGCGTGCCACGGCCGCCGTGCGGATGTCGTAGCCGTCGAGGCGGCCGCCGGTGCCGTACGGGGTGTTGACGATGAGGTCGACCTCGCCGTCGTGGATGAGCTGGACGATGGTCTTCTCGCCGTTCGGGCCCACGCCCTCGGACTGCTTGCGCACGACGGTGGCGTTGATGCCGTTTCGCTTGAGGACCTCGGCCGTGCCGGAGGTGGCCAGCAGCTCGAAGCCGTGCGCGACCAGCTCACGGGCCGGGAAGATCATCGAGCGCTTGTCGCGGTTGGCGACCGAGATGAACGCGCGGCCCTTGGTGGGCAGCGGGCCGTAGGCGCCGGCCTGCGACTTGGCGTACGCCGTGCCGAAGACGGCGTCGATGCCCATGACCTCGCCGGTGGAGCGCATCTCCGGGCCGAGGACCGTGTCGACGCCGCGGCCGTGCACGTCGCGGAAGCGCGACCAGGGCATGACGGCCTCCTTGACGGAGATCGGCGCGTCCAGCGGCAGCTCGCCGCCGTCGCCGTGCGCCGGGAGCAGGCCCTCGGCGCGCAGTTCGGCGATGGTGGCGCCCAGCGAGATGCGGGCGGCGGCCTTGGCCAGCGGCACCGCCGTCGCCTTCGAGGTGAAGGGGACGGTCCGGGAGGCGCGCGGGTTGGCCTCCAGGACGTAGAGGATGTCGCCGGCGAGCGCGAACTGGATGTTGATCAGGCCGCGTACGCCCACGCCCTTGGCGATGGCCTCGGTGGAGGCGCGCAGGCGCTTGATGTCGAAGCCGCCGAGCGTGATCGGGGGCAGGGCGCACGCCGAGTCGCCGGAGTGGATGCCGGCCTCCTCGATGTGCTCCATGACACCGCCGAGGTACAGCTCCTCGCCGTCGTAGAGGGCGTCGACGTCGATCTCGATGGCGTCGTCGAGGAAGCGGTCGACCAGGACCGGCCGCGAGGGGCTGATCTCGGTGGACTCGGCGATGTAGGACTCCAGGCGGGTCTCGTCGTAGACGATCTCCATGCCGCGTCCGCCGAGGACGTACGAGGGGCGCACCAGGACCGGGTAGCCGATCTCGTCGGCGATGGCCTTGGCCTCGGCGAAGGTGGTGGCGGTGCCGTGCTTGGGGGCCGGGAGGCCGGCCTCCTTGAGGACCTGTCCGAAGGCGCCCCGGTCCTCGGCGGCGTGGATGGCCTCCGGGGAGGTGCCGACGATCGGCACGCCGTTGTCCTTCAGCGCCTGCGACAGGCCCAGCGGGGTCTGCCCGCCGAGCTGCACGACGACGCCCGCGACGGGTCCGGCCTGCCGCTCGGCGTGCACGACCTCCAGCACGTCCTCCAGCGTCAGCGGCTCGAAGTACAGGCGGTCGGAGGTGTCGTAGTCGGTCGAGACGGTCTCCGGGTTGCAGTTGACCATCACCGTCTCGTAGCCCGCGTCGCTGAGCGCGAACGAGGCGTGGACGCAGGAGTAGTCGAACTCGATGCCCTGGCCGATGCGGTTCGGGCCGGAGCCCAGGATGATGACGGCCGGCTTCTCGCGCGGCGCCACCTCGGTCTCCTCGTCGTAGGAGGAGTAGAAGTACGGCGTCTTCGCGGCGAACTCGGCGGCGCAGGTGTCGACCGTCTTGTAGACCGGGCGGACGCCGAGCGCGTGCCGGACCTCGCGGACGACATCCTCGCGCAGGCCGCGGATCTCGGCGATCTGCTGGTCGGAGAAGCCGTGCCGCTTGGCCTCGGCCAGCAGGTCGGCGGTCAGCTCGGGTGCCTCGGCCAGCTCGTTGGCGATCTCCTTGATCAGGAAGAGCTGGTCGACGAACCACGGGTCGATCTTCGTGTAGTCGAAGACCTCCTCGGGCGTGGCGCCGGCGCGGATGGCCTGCATGACGGTGTTGATGCGGCCGTCGGTGGGGCGGACGGCCTGCTCCAGCAGCTGCGTCTTGTCGCCCGGCTCGCCGACGAAGGTGAACTGGCTGCCCTTCTTCTCCAGGGAGCGCAGGGCCTTCTGGAAGGCTTCGGTGAAGTTGCGGCCGATGGCCATGGCCTCGCCGACCGACTTCATGGTGGTGGTGAGGGTGGAGTCGGCGCTCGGGAACTTCTCGAAGGCGAAGCGCGGGGCCTTGACGACCACGTAGTCGAGCGTCGGCTCGAAGGAGGCCGGGGTCTCCTGCGTGATGTCGTTGGGGATCTCGTCCAGCGTGTAGCCGACGGCCAGCTTGGCGGCGATCTTGGCGATCGGGAAGCCGGTGGCCTTGGAGGCGAGCGCGGAGGAGCGGGACACGCGCGGGTTCATCTCGATGACGATCACGCGGCCGTCCTCGGGATTGACCGCGAACTGGATGTTGCAGCCGCCGGTGTCGACGCCGACCTCGCGGATGATCGCGATGCCGACGTCGCGCAGCACCTGGTACTCGCGGTCGGTGAGCGTCATCGCTGGCGCGACGGTGATGGAGTCGCCGGTGTGCACGCCCATGGGGTCGAAGTTCTCGATGGAGCAGACGACCACGACGTTGTCGTTCTTGTCGCGCATCAGCTCCAGCTCGTACTCCTTCCAGCCGAGGATGGACTCCTCCAGGAGCACCTCGGTGGTCGGGGAGAGCGTGAGGCCCTGACCGGCGATGCGGCGCAGCTCCTCCTCGTCGTGGGCGAAGCCGGAGCCGGCGCCGCCCATGGTGAAGGAGGGGCGGACCACGACCGGGTAGCCGCCGAGCTCCTCGACGCCCTTGAGGACGTCCTCCATGGAGTGGCAGATGTAGGACCGGGCGGACTCGCCGTGGCCGGTCTTCTTGCGGACCTCTTCGACGACCAGCTTGAACCGGTCGCGGTCCTCGCCCTTGTGGATGGCCTCGACGTTGGCGCCGATCAGCTCGACGCCGTACTTCTCCAGAACACCGTTCTCGTGCAGGGAGATCGCGGTGTTCAGGGCCGTCTGGCCGCCCAGGGTGGGCAGCAGCGCGTCGGGCCGCTCCTTGGCGATGATCTTCTCGACGAACTCGGGGGTGATCGGCTCGACGTAGGTGGCGTCGGCGATCTCCGGGTCGGTCATGATCGTCGCCGGGTTGGAGTTCACGAGGATGACCCTGAGGCCCTCGGACTTCAGCACGCGGCACGCCTGGGTGCCGGAGTAGTCGAACTCGGCGGCCTGGCCGATGACGATCGGGCCGGAGCCGATGACCAGGACGGACTGGATATCGGTGCGCTTAGGCACGCTGGCCCTCCATCAGGGAAACGAAGCGGTCGAACAGGTAGGCGGCGTCGTGCGGGCCGGCTGCCGCTTCGGGGTGGTACTGGACGCTGAAGGCGGGGCGGTCGAGCAGCTGCAGACCCTCCACCACGTTGTCGTTCAGGCAGACGTGCGACACCTCGGCGCGGCCGAACGGGGTCTCGGAGACCTCGTCGAGCGGGGCGTCGACGGCGAAGCCGTGGTTGTGCGCGGTGACCTCGACCTTGCCGGTCGTACGGTCCTGCACCGGCTGGTTGATGCCCCGGTGGCCGTACTTCAGCTTGTAGGTGCCGAAGCCGAGGGCGCGGCCGAGGATCTGGTTGCCGAAGCAGATGCCGAACAGCGGCGTGCCGCGCTCCAGGACACCCCGCATGACGGAGACGGGGTGGTCGGCGGTGGCCGGGTCGCCCGGGCCGTTGGAGAAGAACACGCCGTCCGGGTTCACCGCGTAGACGTCCTCGACGGTCGCGGTCGCGGGGAGCACGTGCACCTCGATGCCGCGCTCGGCCATGCGGTGCGGGGTCATGCCCTTGATGCCGAGGTCGACGGCGGCGACGGTGAACTTCTTCTCGCCGATCGCGGGCACCACGTACGGCTCAGTGGTGGCGACCTCGGCGGAGAGGTCGGCGCCCTTCATCTGCGGGGCTTCCTGCACGCGTGCGAGGAGCGCGCTGTCGTCCTTGACCGCGTCGCCGCTGAAGATGCCGACACGCATGGCGCCGCGCTCGCGCAGGTGGCGGGTGAGGGCACGGGTGTCGATGCCGGAGATCCCGACGACGCCCTGCGCGGCCAGCTCCTCGTCCAGCGTGCGCCGGGAGCGCCAGCTGGACGGCACGCGTGCGGGGTCGCGCACGACGTAGCCGGAGACCCAGATGCGCTTGGACTCCATGTCCTCGTCGTTCACTCCGGTGTTGCCGACGTGCGGGGCGGTCATCACCACGACCTGCCGGTGGTACGACGGGTCGGTGAGGGTCTCCTGGTAACCGGTCATGCCGGTGGAGAACACCGCTTCGCCGAAGGTCTCCCCCACGGCCCCGTAGGCGCGGCCGCGGAAGACCCGGCCGTCCTCCAGGACGAGTACGGCGGGAGTTTTGGCTCCCCTGGTGGAGGTGGTCATCGTTCGACGCCTTCCCTGGTGTTCGTTTCGATCATGGTGGTGAGGACTTCGGCCCACTCGTTGTGCTCGGCCGCGTGGTCGGAGCGGAAGCCGGAGTCGATCAGCCGGTCGCCGTGCGCCCAGGTGACGACCAGCAGGCCGCCCTCGGTGAGCACCTTGCCGGCGATGCCCTTGTCGAGCCGGGCCTCGCGCAGGGCGGCCGCCGGGACGAAGAAGTCGCTCGCCCCGGGGCGTACGACGGCCAGTCCGGCGTCGCTGAGCGTGAGCTCCGCGCGGCTGCGGGTGCCCAGGCCGTGCGCGACGATGCGGTCGAGCCACTGCCCTGCGGTGGTGGAGCCGTGGTAGCGGCCGCTCATGGTCAGACGCGCCGGGCCCGGGTCGTCCGGTGCGGTGGGCAGCTCGGGCAGGTCGCCCTGGAGGGTGCCGCGCCACTTCCAGCCCTCGCGCATCAGCCAGTAAACGAGCGCGACGAAGAGGGCGAGGCCGACGACCCAGCCGATGCGGGCGGACCAGTCGGTCACTTGCGCCGATTCCTTCTCGGCGGCCAGCAGGAGTACAGGTGTCACGTGAGCTTCCCGTCGACGAGCGTGGCCTTGCCCCGCAGCCACGTGTGCGTCACACGGCCCGGCAGCTCGCGGCCCTCGTAGGGGGTGTTGCGGCTGCGCGAGGCGAAGCCCGCGGGTTCCACCAGCCCACGGTATGCCGTGTCGACCAGGGTGAGGTTGGCGGGCTCACCTGCCGAGACGGGACGGCCGTGGCCCGTGGCCTGTCCGATCTGCGCGGGCTTGACGGACATGCGGTCGGCGACGCCGGCCCAGTCCAGCAGGCCCGTGTCGACCATCGTCTCCTGGACCACTGACAGCGCGGTCTCCAGGCCCACCATGCCCATGGCGGCCGCGGCCCACTCGCAGTCCTTGTCCTCGTGCGGGTGCGGGGCGTGGTCGGTGGCGACGATGTCGATCGTGCCGTCGGCGAGCGCCTCGCGCAGGGCCATCACGTCCCGTTCGGTCCGCAGCGGCGGGTTGACCTTGTAGACCGGGTTGTACGTGCGCACCAGCTCGTCGGTGAGGAGCAGGTGGTGCGGGGTGACCTCGGCGGTGACGGCGATGCCGCGGGACTTGGCCCAGCGGACGATCTCGACCGACCCGGCGGTCGACAGGTGGCAGATGTGGACGCGGGAGCCGACGTGGTCGGCGAGCAGGACATCCCGGGCGATGATCGATTCTTCGGCCACCGCGGGCCAGCCGCCGAGGCCCAGCTCCGCGGAGACGACGCCCTCGTTCATCTCGGCGCCCTCGGTCAGCCGCGGCTCCTGCGCGTGCTGCGCGATGACACCGCCGAAGGCCTTCACGTACTCCAGGGCCCGGCGCATGATCACGGCGTCGTGGACGCACTTGCCGTCGTCGGAGAAGACGGTGACGCCGGCGGCCGACTCGTGCATGGCGCCGAGCTCGGCGAGCTTCCTGCCGTCGAGGCCGACGGTGACGGCGCCGATCGGCTGGACGTCGCAGTAGCCGTGCTCCTTGCCGAGCCGCCAGACCTGCTCGACGACGCCGGCGGTGTCGGCCACGGGAAAGGTGTTGGCCATGGCGAAGACGGTGGTGTAGCCGCCGGAGGCAGCGGCCCGGGTGCCGGTCAGGACGGTCTCGGAGTCCTCGCGGCCCGGCTCGCGCAAATGGGTGTGCAGGTCGACCAGGCCCGGCAGCAGCACCTTGCCCCCGGCCTCGACGACCTCGGCGCCCTCCGGGGACAGCCCGCTGCCCACCTCGGCGATCGTCTCGCCGTCGATCAGCACCTCCTGCGGCTCGCCGCCGAGCACCTTCGCACCACGGATCAGGGTCTTGCTCATCTGTCTTACTTCTCCTCGGTACGGGGGTGGGTGACGGCGGGCTCGTTTCCACCGAGCAGCAGGTACAGCACGGCCATCCGGATGGACACTCCGTTGGCGACCTGCTCGACGACGGTGCAGCGGTCGGAGTCGGCGACCTCGGCGGTGATCTCCATGCCGCGGACCATCGGCCCGGGGTGCATCACGACGGCGTGCTCGGGCATCCGCGCCATGCGGTCGCCGTCCAGGCCGTAGCGCCGGGAGTACTCGCGCTCGGTGGGGAAGAACGCGGCGTTCATCCGCTCGCGCTGCACGCGCAGCATCATCACCGCGTCGGACTTGGTCAGCGTGCTGTCGAGGTCGTAGGAGACCTCGCAGGGCCAGGTCTCGACGCCGACCGGGAGCAGAGTCGGCGGGGCGACGAGGGTGACCTCGGCGCCGAGGGTGTGCAGCAGGTCGACGTTGGAGCGGGCGACGCGGCTGTGCAGCACGTCGCCGACGATCGTGATGCGCCGGCCGGCGAGGTCCTGGCCGAGTCCGGCGTCCGGGCCGATCAGACGGCGGCGCATGGTGAAGGCGTCCAGCAGGGCCTGGGTGGGGTGCTGGTGGGTGCCGTCGCCGGCGTTGACGACGACCGCGTCGATCCAGCCGGAGTTGGCCAGCCGGTAGGGGGCTCCGGAGGCGCCGTGCCGGATGACCACGGCGTCGACGCCCATGGCCTCCAGGGTCTGGGCGGTGTCCTTCAGGGACTCGCCCTTGGAGACGCTGGAGCCCTTGGCGGAGAAGTTGATCACATCCGCGGACAGCCGCTTCTCGGCGGCCTCGAAGGAGATCCGGGTGCGGGTGGAGTCCTCGAAGAAGAGGTTGACGATCGTGCGGCCGCGCAGGGTCGGCAGCTTCTTGATCGGCCGGTCGGCGACCCGGGCCATCTCCTCGGCGGTGTCGAGGATCAGGACGGCGTCGTCGCGGGTGAGGTCGGCGGCCGAGATGAGATGACGCTGCATCTGTCAGGCTCCGTAAGGCAGTTCAAACGGGAGATTCGGGGCAGACGGGCGCGCGAACGCGCGCACTGAGCCGGCGTACGCCTGAAGCGCTACTGGGCGTCCGGCTTGGCACCGAGCAGCACGGTGTCGCGACCGTCCTCCTCGGCGAGCTGGACCTTGACCGTCTCCCGCAACGACGTGGGGAGGTTCTTGCCGACGTAGTCGGCGCGAATGGGCAGTTCGCGGTGACCGCGGTCGACGAGCACGGCGAGCTGCACGGCGCGCGGGCGCCCGATGTCGTTCAGGGCGTCGAGGGCGGCGCGGATGGTGCGGCCGGAGAAGAGCACGTCGTCGACGAGGACGACCAGCTTGCCGTCGATGCCGTCACCGGGGATCTCGGTGCGGGCCAGCGCACGCGGCGGGTGCATGCGCAGGTCGTCGCGGTACATGGTGATGTCGAGCGAGCCGCAGGGGACCTTGCGCTCGGTGATCTGCTCCAGCTTGTCGGAGATCCGCCGGGCGAGGAAGACGCCCCGGGTCGGGATACCGAGGAGCACCACGTCGTCGGCGCCCTTGGCGCGCTCGACGATCTCGTGGGCGATGCGGGTCAGCACCCGCGCGATGTCGGGCCCTTCGAGAACGGGCCGGGCATCGGACTGCGAGTCGTGCGTGTCCATATGAAACGGACCTCCTTCTCCGCCTCACGGGACGGACCTTAAAGGACGTCGGGATTGCGCCATCCACGGTAGCAGGCCTCCGCGATCCCCCGGACGGCCCCCTCGGATCACCTATTCGGCCCAATGCGAGGCCACTACCACGGAAGAGCCGGTGCGGACCATTCGGCTTGACGCGACAGAGTAACGCTGCGTAACCTCACAGTGAGTTACCAGCCGCGCGGGCTGGCACCCACGCCAGACGCGTCGACACAGTGCCGGGGAGCTATATGTCCAGCGAATACGCCAAACAGCTCGGGGCCAAGCTCCGGGCCATCCGCACCCAGCAGGGCCTTTCCCTCCACGGTGTCGAGGAGAAGTCCCAGGGACGCTGGAAGGCGGTCGTGGTCGGTTCGTACGAGCGCGGCGACCGTGCCGTGACCGTGCAGCGCCTTGCCGAGCTGGCGGATTTCTACGGCGTTCCGGTGCAGGAGCTGCTCCCGGGCACGACCCCGGGCGGCGCCGCCGAGCCGCCGCCGAAGCTGGTCCTGGACCTGGAGCGGCTGGCCACGGTGCCGGCCGAGAAGGCTGGCCCCCTCCAGCGCTACGCGGCCACGATCCAGTCGCAGCGCGGTGACTACAACGGCAAGGTGCTCTCGATCCGCCAGGACGACCTGCGCACACTCGCCGTCATCTACGACCAGTCCCCCTCGGTGCTCACCGAGCAGCTGATCAGCTGGGGCGTCCTGGACGCGGACGCGCGCCGCGCGGTCGCCACCCACGAAGAGGGCTGAGCCGCCCCACGGGGGCCAGCAGAAACGTGCCGCCGGGGTGGCCGGAACCATACGGTTCCGGCCACCCCGGCGGCATTTTCGGGGCCCCGCCGCCATCGCACGGTGCGTGGGGCCCGGCGGCCCTCGAAGGTGCGTGGACACGCCGGAGGGCCCGCAGCGGTCGTGCTGCGGGCCCTCCGGCGTTCTGTCTGTCTGGGCCTGTCTCGGTCTCTCTCAGGCCTCGTCGCGGCGGAGCGAGGGCTTGAGCTCCTTCAACCGGCCGAGCAGGCCGTTCACGAAGGCGGGCGACTCGTCCGTGGAGAACTCCTTGGCGAGCTGCACCATCTCGTCGAGGACGACCGCGTCCGGGGTCCCGTCGACCCAGATCAGCTCGTAGGCGCCGAGCCGCAGGATGTTCCGGTCGACCACCGGCATCCGGTCCAGCGTCCAGCCGACCGAGTACTGGGCGATCAGCTCGTCGATGCGCTTCGCGTGCTTCGCGTAGCCCTCGACCAGCTCCATCGTGTACTCGCTGACCGGCGGCTGCCGGGTGTCCGTCCGGGAGTGGCGGACCCAGTCCGCGAGGACCGTCAGGACCTCGGCGCCACGCTGGTCACCCTCGAAGAGGATCTGGAAGGCGCGCTTGCGGGCCGTGTTGCGGGCAGCCACGGTTAGCTGTTCACCCGGCCGAGGTAGTCGCTGGTGCGGGTGTCGACCTTGATCTTCTCACCGGTGGTGATGAAGAGCGGGACCTGGATCTGGTGGCCGGTCTCCAGCGTGGCGGGCTTGGTGCCGCCGGTGGAGCGGTCGCCCTGGACGCCCGGCTCGGTCTCCTGGACGGTCAGCTCCACGGCGGCCGGCAGCTCCACGAAGAGCACCTCGCCCTCGTGCTGGGCGACCGTGGCCGTGAAGCCCTCGATCAGGAAGTTGGCGGCGTCACCGACGGCCTTGCGGTCGACCATGAGCTGGTCGTAGGTCTCCATGTCCATGAAGACGAAGTAGTCGCCGTCCATGTAGGAGAACTGCATGTCGCGCTTGTCGACGGTGGCCGTTTCGACCTTGACGCCGGCGTTGAAGGTCTTGTCGACGACCTTGCCGGAGAGCACGTTCTTGAGCTTGGTGCGCACGAAGGCCGGGCCCTTGCCGGGCTTGACGTGCTGGAACTCGACGACGGACCAGAGCTGGCCGCCTTCGAGCTTGAGCACCATGCCGTTCTTGAGGTCGTTCGTGGAAGCCACGGTTGCGGAATCTCCTGGACTGACGTACGACCCCGGTGCACGCACCTTCCTAGAGGGCGAGCAGCTCCTTGGTCGTGATGGTGAGTAGCTCGGGTCCGCCGTCCGCCTCGGGGCGGACGACGAGCGTGTCATCGATCCGGACACCGCCCCGGCCCGGGAGGTGGACCCCCGGTTCGACGGTGACCGGCACGCAAGCGTCCAGTTTACCCATGGCCGCGGGACTCAATTGAGGGTCCTCGTCGATTTCGAGCCCCACACCGTGTCCGGTCAGGGCCGTGAGGCCCTCCGTGTACCCCGCGGAGTCCAGGACCTGACGGGCGGCGCGGTCGACGTCCCGGCAGGCGGCGCCGGGTACCAGGCTCTCACGTCCGGCACGCTGGGCCGCGAAGACCAAGTCGTACAGCTCGATCTGCCAGTCCGCCGGAGCGGTGCCGATGACGAACGTGCGGCCGATCTCGCAGCGGTAGCCGCGGTAGGTCGCGCCGAGGCAGACGGAGAGGAAGTCGCCCTCCTCCACTCGGCGGTCGGTGGGGCGGTGGCCGGGGCGACCGGAGTTGGGGCCCGTGGCCACGGAGGTGGGGAAGGCCGGGCCGTCGGCTCCGTGGTCGACGAGGCGTCGTTCGAGCTCCAGGGCGAGGTGGCGCTCGGTGCGGCCGACGAGGATGGACTCCAGCAGCTCGCCGAGGGCCTGGTCGGCGATCTCGGCGCCGATGCGCATGCAGGAGATCTCCTCCTCGTCCTTGACGACTCTGAGCTGCTCGACCGCGCCGCCGAGGTTGGCGAGGCGGAGCCGGGGGGCGACGGAGCCGAGGGCCCGGTGCCGGGCCACGGTGAGGTGGTGCTCCTCCACGGCGAGGGAGTCGGCTCCCTGGCCCTGGGCGATGTCTGCCGCCGCGACGGCCGGGTCGCCGCCGACTGCTCCGGGCAGGGTCTGGACGCGCAGGGCCTCGTCGGGACGCTCCGCCGGCGGGCGGTTCGGGGACGGGCCGCACACCAGGAGGTCCTCGGTCTTGCCGAGCAGCAGGACGGCGCCCTGTGGGGCGGCGCCCGCGAGATAGCGCACGTTGGCGGGGCGGGAGATCAGCGCCGCCGCGCTGCCGCCCGCGTTGCAGTATTCCCTCAGACGCGTCCGGCGGGCCGCGTACACCTCTGACATGACCCGAGCCTATGAGCTCCGCCGGTTCGGCGCCGGTTGAGGGCGTCTGAGTGGGCGGTGCCCGAGATGTCCGGGTGGGTGGGGGTGCCGTTCGGGGTTGCGCGCCGTCCGCGCGTGCGTGGGGGCCTGGCGCGCGGTTCCCCGCGCCCCCGCGGGGCGCTCACCACTGCGGCGGGCTTGCGATCGACCTGGCCAGGACGTCGTCCAGGATTCTCGCCGTCTCGGGGACGTCCAGCTGGGAGTTGTCGATGATCGGCAGTCCGGAGCCGTACCAGCCGGCCATGCGGCCGTGGATACGGGCGACCTCCTCGTCGGACAGCCGCCGGTTCCCCGAGCGCTCCGCGTTGCGTTCGAGGACGATGTCCAGCCCCGGGAGGAGGACGACCGGCAGCAGGCCGGGCCCGACGTGCCGCTTCCAGCCGCCGAGGCCGACGACCGGCCGGTCGGGGAAGACCGCGTCGTCGAGGATGCACGAGATGCCGTTGGCCAGGAAGTTCCGCGCGGCGAAGCCGCAGGTGCGGCGGGCGAGGCGGTACTGCGCCTCGGAGTTGTCGTTCCACCCGGACTGCGGGTCGGCGAAGCCGGAGCGGACCCACTCGCGCACGTCGTCGAGGCTGATGTGCGCCGTGGGTACGCGGCGGTGGTCCGCCCAGTACTTGGCGACGCTGGTCTTGCCCGCGCCCGCGGGGCCGATCAGCAGCACGGCGAGCGTCGTGCCGGAGGGGTCGGGGGCCGCGGCGGCGGAGGGCGCGCTCGGCATGGCGACCGGGGCGCCCGGCGGCAGCGGCACATGGCCGGTGGTGTCCGGCGGCGGAGGAGCGGAGGCCTGCGGTGGCGGCGAGGCCGGGCCGGGCGGGGGCACCGGGTACCCCGGGGCCGGGGGCGGCGGGGGCACGGGCGCGGGGCCCTGGTGCGCACCCAGGTGCGCGCCTGGGTGGTGCGGACCCGGGTGTTGTGCGGCCGGTGACCAGCCGATGGCCGGTCCGTGCCCCGGCTGATGGGGCGGCGGCAGCGGAGAACCCACTGCGTGCTGCATCCGGTGCCACTCCGTCTCGTACAGGCGATGGGCGCTGACAGCGGGGCGGAACCCGCTGCTACCGAACGGTACCGCCCCCGGTCGTCGATGTGTGAACGGCCGGGGGCGGTCCGAAGTGCCCGGCCCCGTAAGGCGATTCCGGGCGGAAGACGCGCAGCGGGACTTACTGCCCGACTTCGCCGTACGCGGCGAGCAGCACGGCCGGGTCAGGGCCCTCAAGGACGGTGGGCTTGGCCAGGCCGTCGAGGACGATGAAGCGCAGCAGGTCGCCGCGGGACTTCTTGTCGACCTTCATGGTCTCCAGCAGCTTGGGCCACTGGTCGTGACGGTAGTACAGGGGCAGCCCGACCGATTCGAGGATCGTGCGGTGGCGGTCGGCCGTCGCGTCGTCCAGCCGGCCCGCCAGGCGGCCGAGTTCGGCGGCGAAGTGCATGCCGACCGAGACCGCGGCGCCGTGGCGCCATTTGTAGCGCTCGTTCTTCTCGATGGCGTGGCCGAGCGTGTGGCCGTAGTTGAGGATCTCGCGCAGGCCCGATTCCTTCAGGTCCGACGACACGACGTCGGCCTTGACCCGGATGGAGCGCTCGATGAGCTCGGCGGTGTGCGGACCGGCCGGGGTGCGGGCGGCCTCCGGGTCGGACTCGATGAGGTCGAGGATCACCGGGTCGGCGATGAAGCCGGCCTTGATGACCTCGGCGAGCCCAGAGACGTAGTCGTTGACCGGGAGGGAGTCCAGCGCGGCCAGGTCGCAGAGCACACCGGCGGGCGGGTGGAAGGCGCCGACGAGGTTCTTGCCCTCGGCGGTGTTGATGCCGGTCTTGCCGCCGACGGCCGCGTCGACCATGGCGAGCACGGTGGTCGGGATGGCGATCCAGCGCACCCCGCGCAGCCAGGTCGCGGCCACGAACCCGGCGAGGTCCGTGGTGGCGCCGCCGCCGACGCCGACGATGACGTCGGTGCGGGTGAAGCCGGACTGGCCGAGCGCCTTCCAGCAGTAGGCGGCGACCTCGGCGGTCTTGGCCTCCTCCGCGTTGGGCACCTGGATAGCGACGGCCTCGAAGCCCTGCTCGGCCAGGTCGGCGCGGAGCGCCTCGCCCGTCTCGGCCAGGGCCTCGGGGTGGACGATCGCGACCCGTTTGGCCTTGCCGCCGATCAGTCCGCCTAGCTCGCCGAGGAGCCGGTGGCCCACCAGGACCTCGTAGGGGTCGGTGCCCGCGGTGCCGCCGACCTGGATCCGCGTCACTGCCTCGCTCATGCTTCCTTCAACTCCAGTGCGTCGAGGGCGACTTGCGTTACCTCTTCGGGCGTGCGGCCGTCGGTGGCCACGACGACCGTGGCGACCTCCTCGTAGAGGTGCCGACGGGCCTCCATCAGCTCGCGCCACTGCTTGCGCGGGTTGACCGCGAGCAGCGGACGGGCCGCGTTGAGGCCGGTGCGCTTGACCGCCTCCTCGACGTCCATCGACAGGTACGCCACCCGCTGCCCGGCGAGCAGCGCGCGTGTGTCGGCGTCGAGGATGGCGCCGCCGCCGAGGGCGAGCACGCCGTCGTGCTCGGCGAGCGCCTTGTGCACGGCCGCCTTCTCGACGGCCCGGAAGGCGGCCTCGCCCTCGTCGACGAAGATCTCGGCGACGGTCCGGCCCTGTGCGGCGACGATGTCGTCGTCGGTGTCCCGGTAGGAGACCCCGAGCCGCTCGGCGAGCAGCTGTCCGACGGTGGACTTGCCCACGCCCATCGGGCCGACCAGGACGACCAGCGGGCCGCTCATCGGATGGCGAGGTGGTCGAGGTACGAGGTGACGTTGCGGCGGGTCTCCGCCACCGAGTCACCGCCGAACTTCTCCGCCACCGCGTCCGCCAGCACGAGAGCGACCATCGCCTCCGCGACGATCCCGGCGGCCGGGACCGCGGAGACGTCGGACCGCTGGTGGTGGGCCTGGGCGGCCTCGCCGGTGGTGACGTCCACGGTCTGCAGGGCGCGCGGGACGGTCGCGATGGGCTTCATCGCGGCGCGGACCCGCAGCAGCTCGCCGGTGGTCAGACCGCCCTCGGTGCCGCCGGAGCGGCCGGAGGTGCGCCGGATGCCGTCGTCGGTCTTCACGATCTCGTCGTGTGCCTGGGAGCCCGGGACGCGCGCCAGCTCGAAGCCGTCGCCGATCTCGACGCCCTTGATGGCCTGGATGCCCATCAGCGCGCCGGCGAGACGGGCGTCGAGCTTGCGGTCCCAGTGCACGTGCGAACCCAGACCCACCGGCACCCCGTAGGCCAGGACCTCCACCACACCGCC
>NZ_JBEOTZ010000026.1:0-134810 GCF_040303825.1 Streptomyces sp. NPDC094143 | reverse complement strand
CTCCGGACGACACGCGCGTGTCCTCGGGCCGGGAAGGGGTACGCGCCAGTACGTCACGCCCCAGCCGTAGGTCGAGCCCTCCGGGTCGCGTTCGTAGACGGTGATGTCGTGGGACGGGTAGCGTCCCGGCGGGCGCTGCGCACGGCCGTCCGCGTCACACGCCCCGTACGCGCGCGTGCACCTCCCCCACCAGCTCCGCCTGGTAGGCGGTGTAGGCGGCGCGCAGGTCGGGGCCGGGCCAGTCGGCGGGCAGCAGGGCGGGCGGCAGGACGGGATCGGCCAGCAGGTGCCGGACCACGGCCGCGTAGGCGATGAGCCGGTCGGCGGGGCGGGGCGCACGGGCGATGTGGGCGAGCAGCGTCCGTGCCGTCGCGGACCAGGTGTCCAACGGCCACAGGGAACCGGCCAGTTCCGGCGCGGGGCGGCCGGGGCGGGCCGTGTAGTGCTCGGCGACCCGGTCCAGGTCGCCGGGGAGCGCTCGGGTGAGATTGGCCGGCCGGAGCCAGACGCCCTCGCGGAGTTCGGCGAGCCGCAGGCCGGTCAGCCGGGTCCGCAGCTCGGCGCGTTCGGCGGGGCCGCGTCCGGTCGCGGTGATCACGACCATCTCCCAGCCGCCGTCCCACGCGCGCGTGCGCGGCCGCACGGCGTCGTCCTGACGCCGCTGGCGCTGCAGCAGCCGGTCGCTGAGGCGGTAGCCGGCGTCCGTGCGCCGCAGGTCGCCGGCGGTCACCATCCGGCTGAGCGCCGCCCGCAGGGTGGAGCCGCCTACGCCGAAGCCCTCCACCAGCCGTACGAGCTCCCGCACCGGCAGTTCGGGGGGATGCGTGCCGAGCAGCAGGCTCAGCACCACCGACCGCGCGGACAGCGGACGCAGGTCGAGCGCGCCGGGCCGCGCCGGGTCGTTCATCGGCATGGTCACGTACTGTACGCGGCGACGATTCCTTGTTGCACTATTGCTGCGGTCGCAGCAATAGTGCAACACTCGGAGCATGGTCGCGACACCGGACGAACTGCGGGCGTACGGCGGACCCGCCACGCACGACGTCATCAACCAGGCCCCGCCCCTCACCCCGTACGACGCCTCCGACGACACCCCACTGCTGGAAGGGCTGCGGCGGGAGGGCGCCGGCTGGGCCGAGGAGGAGCTGCGGCGGCTCGGCAGGCAGGCCGGCAGCGCCCAGGCGCAGGAGTGGGCCGACCTGGCCAACCGGCACGAGCCGGAGCTGCGCACGCACGACCGGTACGGCAACCGCGTCGACGAGGTCGAGTTCCACCCGAGCTGGCACCACCTGATGCGCACCGCGGTCGCCGAAGGGCTGGCGGCGTCGCCCTGGGCGGACGCGCGGCCCGGCGCCCATGTCGCGCGGACCGCCGGAGGGCTGGTGTGGGGGCACACCGAGGCGGGGCACGGCTGCCCGACCTCGATGACGTACGCCGTCGTCCCCGCGCTGCGCCGGCAGCCCGAGCTGGCGAAGGTCTACGAGCCGCTGCTGACGAGCCGGGAGTACGACCCGCGTCTGCGCGTGCCGGCGGAGAAGTGCGGGCTGCTGGCCGGCATGGGGATGACCGAGAAGCAGGGCGGCTCCGACGTCCGCACGAACACCACGGCGGCCTCGCCCACGGCCGAGCCGGGGGTGTACACCCTGCGCGGGCACAAGTGGTTCACCTCGGCGCCGATGTGCGACCTCTTCCTCGTGCTGGCGCAGGCCCCGGGCGGGCTGTCCTGCTTCCTGGTGCCGCGGGTGCTGCCCGACGGCACCCGCAACACCTTCCGCATCCAGCGGCTCAAGGACAAGCTGGGCAACCGGTCCAACGCCTCCTCCGAGCCGGAGTTCGACGGGACGGTGGCCTGGCTGGTCGGTCCCGAGGGACAGGGTGTGAAGACCATCATCGAGATGGTCAACTGCACGCGGCTGGACTGCGTGATGATGTCGGCCGCGCTGATGCGCAAGTCCCTCGTCGAGGCCGGGCACCACGCGCGGCACCGCAGCGCGTTCGGCGCGCGGCTCGTCGACCAGCCGCTGATGCGCAAAGTTCTGGCCGATCTCGCGCTGGAGTCGGAGGCCGCCACGACGCTCACACTGCGGCTGGCCGGGGCGGCGGACCGGGCGATCCGCGGGGACGAGGGCGAGGCCGCGTTCCGCCGGATCGCCACGGCTGTCGGCAAGTACTGGGTGACCAAGCGCGGCCCGGCCTTCACCGCGGAGGCCCTGGAGTGCCTCGGCGGCAACGGCTACGTCGAGGACTCGGGCATGCCCCGGCACTACCGCGAGGCTCCCCTGCTGTCGATCTGGGAGGGCTCCGGGAACGTCAACGCGCTCGACGTGCTGCGGGCGCTCAGCCGTGCACCCGGCACGTCCGAGGCCCTGTTCGGCGAGTTCGCGCTCGCCCGGGGCGCGGACGCGCGGCTGGACGCGGCCGTGGCGCGGCTCAGGGACCGGCTGTCCGGGGCGTCCCCGACGACGGCC
Organism: Streptomyces sp. NPDC094143; assembly: GCF_040303825.1. NCBI lineage: Bacteria > Bacillati > Actinomycetota > Actinomycetes > Kitasatosporales > Streptomycetaceae > Streptomyces > Streptomyces sp. NPDC094143. Next base: position 132,342 of record NZ_JBEOTZ010000026.1, on the reverse strand, counting down.
CGCCGTCTGGTGGAGGACATGGCGCTCACGCTGCAGGCCTCCCTCCTCGTCCGGTACGCCCCGCCCGCGGTCGCCGACGCGTTCTGCGCGACCCGGCTCGGCGGCGACTGGGGCCACGCGTTCGGCACGCTGCCGGACGCGGCGGACCTCGACACCATCGTGGCGCGGGCGCTGCCCGCCCGGCACTGAGCGGCGATCGGCCAACCGGCACTCGGATCGCGCACGGTCATCGCCCGATTCCGCCTCGTTGCCGGTGCCGTGGTGCAGACTCCCCGTCAGTCGGCACTTCGCCTGGGGAGGACAACGTGTCCAGGGGGATCGACGAGGCCGACTGGGCCCCGCCGCGCCATGCGGCCTCCGCTCGGCGTGGGCGGAACAGCCGCACACGAGGACGGCGATCGCCGGGTGCGTGGCGGCCCTCGGCCCGGCGGGCGCACCCCCGCGCGACCTGCTGCGAGCCGGACTCGCCTCCCGGCGACGGCACCGGGCGGACGCCGATGGGCAGGGAATGCACGCGGACCTGGTGCTGACGCGGGTGTGCCGGGAGGCCCTGGCCGGGGCGGGGCGGGGTCCGGGTGGGCTCTTCGGCCGAATCTGATGCCCGGTCACCTGGTGCGCTCTACAGTGCTGAGCACGGCATCGGGGACACGTTTCGGGGGGACCGGGCATGACGCGCGGGGCGGCGGCCGTTCACGGGATCGGCAGACCGGCATCAGGGCGAGGCACTCCGGCGACCCCGGCGGGGGCAGCCGTCCGTGTCGCAGTGGTGGCCGCGCTGGTGGCGCTGTGCTCGGGGTGCACGCAGGAGGACACCGCCTCGGGGATGGGGAAGGCCTCGCTCGTCGAATGGGGCGAAGAGCTCGTCGACTGCTCCGTACCCGGCCTGGGGGTGGAACTTCCGCTCGCCCCGGTGCGGTCCGACGTCACCGGCGACGGGACGCGTGACCTCGTCGTCTCGCTCGAATGCGTGACAGGCAACGCCAGTTCGTTCAGCCACGTCGTCGTGCTGGACGGGGCGTCCCCGGCCGCCCGCCCCGAGGTGGTGGGGACCCTGCTCCGCATGCCTGAGACGAAGGACTACAGGCAAGCGGTCAGGACAGGGGCGAAGATCCGCAAGGTCGCCGTCAAGGGACCGCGCATCACCATCGTGGCCGACCGATGGCGGTACATGGACGCCAAGGCCTGTCCCAGTCTGAAGCACGTGCAGATCTTCGACGTCGAGAGCACTCGCCTCTCGGCGCGGAAGGCCTCCGTACTGGATGTGCCGCGATGCCAGTGGTGAACGAGACCGGCAACCCGGCGGACGACCGGCCTCCCGCCGGACCGGGCACCTTCTGGGAGCGGGTCCAGGCCTCGTTCGAGGGCCACCGCGTGGGCGTCTTCCTCGTGGGCGCCACGGCTGTGATCGGCCTGCTGGGCGCCGGTGCCGGCCTGATGTTCACCCTCTTTCCCGACCTGCAGCCCAAGCCCGAGAAGAAGTCCGACGTGAAGGTCGAGAACGTGGCGGTCGGCAGATCCGAGGAACTGCACGGACAGACGGAGGTGCCCGGCGCCGGGACCACGAAACGCGACTTCTCGGCGCCCGTCCTGGACGTGCTCCTGGTCAACTCCGGGGACAGCACCGCCTATGTGAAGTCCGCCGAGTTCACCTTCTTCGCCGCTCGCGACATGAACCAGTGCTCTCGGGCGGGGGGAGGCGACATCGACTCCGTTCGGTTCCCGGTGGAGGTGCCCACCGATGTGAAGGCGGGCCACCGGCTGGTGAAGCCCGTGTTCTTCAAGGTGGACCCCCACAAGGGTGAGTCTCTGGCCTTCGCCCTGGGGCCCGCCGGGGACGTGGCCTCCGAGTCCTGGTTGTACGGTTTCTCCCTCACCCTCCGGGTGGGCTCCGCATCCGTGACGGTGGCGAAGTCCACGGTGTCCAACGTGCCCTTGTGGCAGGAGCAGGTGCTGCGGAACGCCGCCAGGCTGACCGAGTCGGGCATGCCGGAAGAGGAGCGGGAACGCGACCGGCAGTGCTACGCCACCACCTTGAGGACGGTGCAGCGGGCACTCGACGACTCGGACCATGTGCCGGCCGGACTGGAGGAGTTCGCCGTCAAGCTGGAGGCGCTGCTGCAGACCTGAGTCAGGCCGCCTGCACCCCCTGACCACTCGGCCTCACGGTCATCGCCCGGTGGGTCCTGCTCGACCTCGCGGGGGACGGTGAGGGCGAACCGGACCCCGATGCACCTGTGTTCGCCCGTGCCGAATGGCCCTTGATCACTGCCCATGCCGCTACGGACGGCATGCCCGCGGCAGGCGTGGCGTTGGCCACGGGCGGATTCGGGCCCGGCCGGCGTCTCCTCTGCGTGGGCGGTCCGTCCGCTCCTCCGTGACCGCGGGCCCGCCGCGTCCCGTGATCGCGGCCCGTCTCCCTCCCGGATCGCGGGCCCGCCTCGACCCGTGATGGCGGGCCCACCTGCGGCCGTCCTTCGTGGGTGGTGGCTCAGCCCGTCGTCCGGCCCCACATGGGGCCGAAGCGGGACCACTCGGCGTCCCACTGGTCGATGCGCCTGCGCTCCAGGCGGCCGCGGAGGGCGCGGCCGCCGACGAGCGGGACGGCGGCGGCGGCCAGGCCCGCCGCTCCACCGAGGAGGCCGGCCCGTACGCGGGCTTGTGCGGGGGTGAAGGGCCGGGTCACCTGGCGTCCCTCGCGGTCCGTCCACACGGTGACCGGCGTTCCGGCGGGGCTGCCTGCCGGGACCCGGAGCTGCCCGGAGTGCGAGGATCCGTCCACGGCGGTCCAGGTCGCCCTCGCCCACACCTGGTCGGCGCGGGACGCGGCGCCGCCCTCGGCGGGCGTGCCGGGAGCCCGCTCGGCGAGCCGCCCCACCAGGGGGCGCCATTCGACGCGCTCCCGGGCCAGCCCGTCCTCGACCCACCGGCCCACCGCCGTACCCGCCTGCACTCCGGCGAGCACGGTGAGCGTCCACACGCCCAGGACGACCCACGCCTCGATCCTGTCGGCGCGGCGCTTGAGCGGGTTGCGCCGCCAGCGCCAGAGCCACACCTGCGGGCCACGTAACGCCATCGAAGGCATCCTCCTCACGTGCGCGGGACCATCCGCCGCCCTCCCCATACGCGAGCGGCCGGCTGGATGCTCACCGCACCTGCCTCGCGGTGCCCGCCGGTGCCTCCCGCCGGCCCGCCGCGACAAGCCCCGACACCGCCCTGACCTGCGCCGGAGCGCGGTGCGGAGGTGACTGTCAGTGGTGGGGTGCAGACTGGCCGGTGTCCGAGGAGAAGGCGTCAAAGGTGACGCCGCGGAGGTGATCGGCATGACCGAGGTACTGCTCGCCGTGGGCACGCGCAAAGGACTGTTCATCGGGCGCCGGCGAGGCGGTGGCGCCTGGGAGTTCGACGAGAGTCCCTACTTCAACGCGCAGGCCGTGTACTCGGTCGCCATCGACACCCGCACCGCCACCCCGCGGCTGCTGGCCGGTGGCGACAGCTCCCACTGGGGCCCGTCCGTGTTCCACTCGGACGACCTCGGGCGGACCTGGACGGAACCGGCCCGCCCGGCCGTGAAGTTCCCCCAGGACACCGGGACGTCCCTGGAGCGGGTGTGGCAGCTGCACCCGGCCGCCGCCGAACCGGACGTGGTGTACGCGGGCACGGAACCGGCCGCGCTGTACCGCTCGGCGGACCGCGGGGAGACGTTCGAGCTCGTCCGCCCCCTGTGGGAGCACCCGACGCGGTCGAAGTGGGTGCCGGGCGGCGGCGGTGAGGGACTGCACACGGTGCTCACCGACGCGCGCGACCCGCGGGCGGTCACGGTCGCCGTCTCGACGGCCGGCGTGTTCCGCACCCTGGACGGGGGCGCGAGCTGGACGCCCTCCAACTCGGGCGTCTCCGCGGTGTTCCTGCCCGACCCGAACCCGGAGTTCGGCCAGTGCGTGCACAAGGTCGCCCGGGACGCGGCGAACCCGGACCGGCTGTACCTGCAGAACCACTGGGGCGTGTACCGCAGCGACGACGCGGGCGCGCACTGGACGGACATCGGTGAGGGCCTGCCCTCCACGTTCGGCTTCGCCGCAGCCGCGCACCCGCACCGAGGCGACACCGCGTACGTCTTCCCGATCAACGCCGACGCCGACCGGGTCCCGGCCGACCACCGCTGCCGGGTCTACCGCACGGCGGACGCGGGCAGGAGCTGGGAGCCGCTCGCCGCGGGCCTGCCGCAGGAGGACCACTACGGCACCGTGCTGCGCGACGCGATGTGCACGGACGACGCGGACCCGGCGGGCGTCTACTTCGGCAACCGCAACGGCGAGGTGTTCGCGTCGGCGGACGACGGCGACAGCTGGCAGCAACTCGTCTCGCACCTGCCGGACGTGCTGTGTGTCCGGGCCGCGGTCGTCGGGTGAGGCGCGGATGAGGCGGGGGATGCGGTTACGCGCGGGCTCGGGCCACCGGTTGATCTCCGCTGTCCGTACGGCAGTAGGGTGACGCCCGTGGCACCACGACCCTTGCATGAAATCGTCGAAGCGGGCTGGGCGAAGGCCCTGGAACCCGTGGCCGAACGCGTCGCCGCGATGGGGGACTTCCTGCGCGCGGAGATCGCCGCCGGACGCACGTACCTCCCGGCCGGGCCGAACGTCCTGCGGGCCTTCCAGCAGCCCTTCGACGACGTACGGGTCCTGATCGTCGGTCAGGACCCGTATCCCACCCCGGGGCACGCGGTGGGCCTGTCGTTCTCGGTCGCCCCCGAGGTGCGGCCGCTGCCCGGCAGCCTCATCAACATCTTCCGGGAACTGCAGGCCGACCTGGGCGTGCCCCAGCCGTCCAGCGGTGACCTCACGCCGTGGACGCGGCAGGGGGTGCTGCTGCTCAACCGGGCCCTGACCACCGCCCCGCGCAAGCCCGGCGCCCACCGGGGCAAGGGCTGGGAGGAGGTCACCGAGCAGGCGATCCGGGCCCTGGCCGGGCGGGGCAAGCCGCTGGTGTCCGTCCTGTGGGGGCGTGACGCGCGCAATCTGCGCCCGCTCCTCGGCGATCTGCCCTCCGTGGAATCCGCCCATCCCTCCCCCATGTCCGCCGACCGGGGTTTCTTCGGCTCCCGTCCGTTCAGCCGGGCCAACGACCTGCTGATCCGCCAGGGCGGCCAACCGGTGGACTGGCGCCTGCCGTGACGGGGGCGCCGGAGGACCCCGGTTTCCTCGCGGTGGACTCCGGTGGGTCCGGGCTCCGGGTGGTCGTCGGGACCGCCGGGCGCGGTCCGCTGGCCCGGTGTGCCTCGGGGGAGCCGGTCCGCACGGGTGGGCGGGGCATCGATCCGGACCACCTCATGGCGCAACTGCTGCCGCTGGTGCGGGCCCTGACCGCCGAGACCGGTCCGGTGCGGCTGACGGCGGCCGTCGTCGGCGCGGCCGGGCTCGCCTCCCTGGGTGACGCGCTGCGCGCCGAACTGCCGGGCGCCCTGGCCAGGGAGCTGGGGGTGCGGACCGTCGCGCTGGCGGCCGACGCCGTGACCGCCTACGCGGGTGCCCTCGGGTCCCGGCCGGGTGCGGTGGTCGCCGGTGGCACGGGCCTGATCGCGATCGGCACGGACCTGACCGGCTGGCGCCGTGCGGACGGCTGGGGGCATCTGCTGGGCGACTGCGGGGGCGGCGCCTGGATCGGGCGGGCCGGTCTGGAGGCCGCGCTGCGGGCCCACGACGGGCGCTCGGGCGGTTCGGGCCGGCTGCTGGGGGACGCCGAAGAGGTGTTCGGACCCGTCACGGGTCTGCCCGGGGCGCTGTACCCGCGGCCCGACCGGCCCGCCGTGCTCGCCTCGTTCGCGCCGCGGGTCGCCGCGGCCTGCGCGGACGGGGATCCGGTCGCGCAGGGCATCCTGCGCGACGCCGCGCGGCACATCGCCGAGTCGGCCGCGGCCGTGTGTCCCGCGGACGGCGCGGCGCGCGTGGCCGTCACCGGCGGCCTGTTCAGGATGGGCGACCCGCTCCTCGGCCCGCTGGACGAGGAACTGGCCGAGCGGCTCCCGCGGGCGCGACGGGTGCCGGCCGCGGGCGACCCGCTGGACGGGGCCGTGCGCATGGCCGCCGAGCTCAGTGCCGGTCCGCTCACCCTGCCGGGTGACGCGGCGATGCTGACCGTGACGAGCATGTCGGGGAATGGATCGGGTGATTGATCCCATCCCGTCCGAACCGTACGGAACTCATCAGACAAAACAGGACGGATACCGCTCACCTGCACCCTCCCCGAACAGGGGAGCCCAGGAAGCCAGTAACATGCGGCGCCATGAGTTCCCCCACTGGGCCCGCGGATGGCCTGCCCGTACGAATGCCGCGCCCCCGCCAGCCCGGACGCCACCGCCGTCCCGAGCCGCTGGTCGCTCCCGAGGGCGCGCCGGCGCTCGTCCTCGCCGTGCCGGGGACGCCCAGTAGCGCCACGCGCAGCCTCGCCGAGGAGGTCGTGAGCATCGCCCGCTCCGAGCTCCCCGGTCTCGACGCCCGGATCGGGTACCTCGACGGCGACAACGCCGAGTTCCCCACGCTGCAGACCGTGCTCGTGCACACCGCCGAGGAGCGCACGGCCCGTTACGAGCAGGCGCGCGCCGCCGGCCTGGACGTGAAGCAGCCCGACGGCCCCGTCGCCGTCGTCGTGCCGCTGCTCGCCGGTCCGGACAGCGCGCTGCTGCGCCAGGTCCGCCAGGCCCTCATGGAGAGCCGGGTCGCCGCCGAGCTGACGGACGTCCTCGGTCCGCACCCGCTGCTGGCCGAGGCGCTGCACGTGCGGCTGTCCGAGGCCGGTCTGGCCCGCGCCGACCGTGCCCGGCTGTTCACGGTCGCGACCGCGGCGGACGGCATCATCCTGGCCTCCGTGGGCGGTGACGAGGCGGTGCAGGCGGCCGGGATCACCGGCATGCTGCTCGCCGCGCGCCTCGCCGTGCCGGTCATGGCGGCGGCCCTGGACCAGGAGGGCTCCATCGCGTCCGTCGCCGAGCAGCTGCGCTCCTCGGGCTCGCAGCAGCTGGCCCTCGCGCCGTACCTGATCGGCCCGGAGATCGAGCCGGGGCTGGTCGAGGAGGCCGCGAAGGAGGCGGAGTGCTCCGCCGCGGAGTCGCTCGGCCCCTACCCGGCGATCGGGAAGCTGGCCCTGGCGAAGTACACGACGGCGCTGGGCATCTCGCCGCAGCAGCCGCAGGGCGCGCCGGTTCGCTGACGCTCCGGTACGACCGAAAAGGCCCGCTCCGGCTCGGAGCGGGCCTTCGTCGTCGGGGCCGGACGCCCGTCAGCCGGTTGCCGGCCGGTTCCGTCAGCCGGTTCCGTCAGCTGGTTCTGTCGGCCCGTTCTGACAACCGAGGATCACGCAGGAAGCCGCCGGCACCTCGATCGAGCCGCCCCGGCGCGGGATCCCGGTGGCCGGGTCGACGGCGAACCAGGTCACGTCGCCCGAGCGTTCGTTCGCGACGTACAGGAAGCCCCCGGCCGACGTGAGGGCGCGGGGCCAGTGGCCGCCGCAGGGGACCGTGGCGACGAGCCGCAGCCCCTCGCGCTCGACCGCGAGTACGGACAGCACGTCCTCACCGCGTGTGGCGGTCCACACGAAGCGGCCGTCGGCCGAGACGGCGATGCCGGAGGGGTAGGCATCGCCCGCCGGGGCGCCGGGCAGTACCGGCGTCTCGCTCAGCGGCGTCAGGACGCCCTCGGCCGCGTCCCAGCAGGCCGCGGTGACAGAGGGGCTGAGTTCGTTGACGACGTAGGCGCGTGTGCCGTCGGGGTGGAAGGCCAGGTGACGCGGCCCCGAGCCGGGCCGCAGCGCGGTCTCCCGGTGCAGCGCGAGGGCGCCGTCCGTCAGGGTGCACACCCGCACCGAGTCGGTGCCCAGGTCGACGCTGACGGCCCAGCGGCCGCTCGGGTCGGATTGCACCTGGTGGGCGTGCGGGCCCTGCTGACGCGGGGTGCAGGGGCCCGCGCCGGTGTGCCGGAGGACATCGGAGGCGGTCCGGGAGAGGGTTCCGTCGGGGCGGAGGGGGACCGCGGTGACGCTGCCGGAGCCGTAGTTGGCGGTGAGGAGGTGCCCGTCGAACAGCCCGAGGTGTGTGGGCCCGCTGCCGTCGACCGGCACGGGCGGACCGGCCGGCTCGGGCCGCTCCCCGCCCACGCGGTACGCGGCCACCGCGCCACGGGCCGTCTCACTGACCGCGTACAGGGTCCGGCCGTCGGGTGAGAGGGCCAGGTACGAGGGGTCCGGGACGTCGTCGAGGGTGCTCACCACGGTCAGCGCGCCGGTGGTGTCGACCCGTGCGGTCACGATGCCGGGGCCGCCGGCCGCCGTGAACGACCCGATGAACGCCCGCTGCCGACCGCCGTCCGCCACCGCTGACCCCTCTCGCCCGTGTGCCGTGCCGTCCCGGTGGACCGCGCAGCCGATCATGCGCGGTCTAGACCAACGGGTCAAGGGTGCGGGGGCCGATCGGCGCAGGTCCCGATCGGGGCCGGTGGACCGGCCAGGGGCCGGAAGACGAGGTGAGGGCTGACCGGGGCTGACGGGTCCTGCCGGGTCTCAGGACGTCACAGGAGACACAGTTCCGCCCTGGGTCCGGCCGGGTCTCAAGACGTCACAGGAGACACAGTTCCGCCCGGAACACGCACCCGTTCCAAGACGCGCACCGGTCGGGGGCAGGCACCCATCCGGAACTCACCCGCCCTGTAGGCCCCCCGCTCCCGGAGACTCACGCCCCCGTCCGGAGAACGTCCGCCGGCCCGGGAACACGCACTTGCCCGGGCATTCACACCGGTCAAAGCCCCGCACCGCCCCCGAAGACTCACGCCCCCGTCGGGAGACTCAAGCACCCACCAGCGGCGACCCCGGCGGCGTGCGCAGGGGCCGGGCGAGTTCGGCCAGGGCCCGTTCCAGGCCGTGCACGTGTGCCAGGGCCGGTTCCGTGACGGACGGCCCGTCCGCGTGGACGGCGATGTCCCGGCCCTCGGTGAGGGCCTCGACCGCGGCCTCCACCCGGCGGCAGGCCGTGGCCAGGCGGGTGTCGTGCGAGGCCTCCGGGTCGGCGGCCACGGCGACCAGGCCACGGATCTCGCGGGCGCACACGTCGAGGAGGTCCAGGACGTGCCGGGCCCGGCGCTTGCGGCCGAGCATCGGGTTCAGCGGGTGCACCAGCGGGGCGACCGAGAGCCGCACCCGGGCCAGGAGCTGCTCCAGCTCGGCCACGCGCGGGGCCGGATCGGCGTCCGGCGCGCCGGCCAGCCTCCGGGCGGTCTCGACGGCACAGGCGTGCACGCAGCGCAGGGCCCGCCGGATCCAGGCGTCGGTGACGCTGTGTGTCGTGACGGGCAGGATGAGGACGACGGCGAGTGCGGCACCGAGCGCCCCGACGCCGGTCTCGGCGAGCCGCAGCGCGAGCAGGCCGGGACTCAGCACACCGAGGAGGCCGTAGAGCAGCCCGGCCAGGAGGGTCACCCAGAGCATCATCCACGTGTAGGACACGGCCGCCGTGTAGAAGATGCCGAAGACGCAGAGCGCGGCGAGGGCGGCCGTGACGGCCGGGTCGCCGTGCACGGGCAGGGCGACGACCAGACCGAGGGCGATGCCGATGACCGTGCCGAGCAGCCTGCGGAAGCCGCGGACCAGCGTCTCGCCGCGCGAGGTGGTGTTGACGAAGATCCACCACGTGGCGCCGACGGCCCAGTACCAGCGCTGGCCGGACAGCAACTGGCCGACGACGAGGGCGAAGCCCGCTCCGGCGGTCGCCTGGATCGCCTGGCGGGTGGTCACCCGGGCCAGACCGGTGCCGCCCGGCGGGGCGGGCACGACGGGCGGGGGCAGGCGGCGCTCGTAGCACCACAGACCGAACCGCACCGCCGCGGCGGCCAGGACGGACAGCAGGACCGCGGCGTACAGCTCGGGCAGCTGGCCGGTGGTGGCGTGCAGGAACTGCGCCACGAAGAAGGTCATGAACGCGAAGACGCCGAGGCTGTGCCCGCGCGGACCCCAGCGGCGGGCGTACACGCCGGCGCCGACCACGGCGAGGAAGGTGAGGTCGCGGGCCACGGGGTGGTCCTGGAGCGTGGCCGCCGCCGTGAGCACGGGCAGGCCGACGACAGGGAGCAGGGCGGTGGTGACCGCCTGGCCGCGGACGGTGGCGTCGGTGACGGTGAACAGGGCGAGCAGGGCGGCGAGCCCGCCGGTGACGGCCCCCGTGAGGGAGTGCCCGGCGAGGCCGCAGACGGCGACCGCGAGCGAGATGCCGAGCACGGCGCGCGTGGCGAACCGCAACCGCGTCCGCCCCGGATCCGGAGCCCAGAACACCCTCTTCAGCACCGCTTACCGCCTCCTTCGCGCATGGACCGGAATGAGCATGAAAAAGGCGCCGCGGGGTCCGCAGCGCCATCGACGCCTCCATATCAGCACCTCGGGCACCACTGGCTCAACAGGCTCCTTCTAGACTGGGCCATTGGCACAGCGAGAACGGCAAAGGCGCGGCCGTCGTAGTGCCAACGGACCGCCGTGGGGGCCAACCGACGAGGAGGGCGCGGCATGCCCGTGGACGAGCTCGACACCCGCATCCTGCGACTGCTGCTGGAGCAGCCGCGCACGAGCGTGCGCGAGTACGCCCGGCTCCTCGGCGTCGCCCGGGGCACGCTGCAGGCCCGGCTCGACCGGCTGGAGCGCGACGGCGTGATCACCGGTACGGCGCCGGCCCTCTCCCCCGCCGCGCTCGGGCACCCGGTGCTCGCGTTCGTGCACATCGAGGTCACGCAGGGGTATCTCGACGAGGTGGGCGACGCGCTGGCCGCGGTGCCGGAGATCGTCGAGGCGTTCTCGATCACGGGCGGCGGCGATCTGCTGGCGCGGGTCGTGGCGCGGGACAACGCACATCTGGAGGACGTCGTCCAGAAGCTGATCAGCATGCCGGGGGTGGTGCGCACCCGCACCGAGGTCGCGCTGCGCGAGCGGGTGCCCCACCGGATGCTGCCGCTGGTGGAGTCGATCGGACGGTCGGCCCGCCGATGATCTTTGAGAGCATGACGGCATGAGCAAGCTCCGCGGAATAGCAGTCATCTTCGATCTCGACGGAACACTCGTGGACAGCGAGCCCCACTACTTCGAGGCGGGCCGGCAGACCCTCGCCGCGTACGGCGTCCCGGACTTCACCTGGGCGGACCACGAGCGGTACGTCGGCATCAGCACCCGGGAGACGGTCGCGGACTGGAAGGACCGCTACGGGCTGTCCGCCACCGTGGACGAACTGCTCGCCGCGAAGAACCGCCGCTACCTGGAGCTGGTCCGCGGCGCCTCTCGCGCCTACCCGGAGATGCGGGCGTTCGTCGAACTGCTGGCGGCCGAGGGCGTCCCCATGGCCGTGGCCTCGGGCTCGTCCCCGGAGGCGATCGCGGCGGTGCTCGGCGGAACCGGACTGGACGCACATCTGCACACCGTCGTCTCCGCCGACGAGGTCGCGCACGGCAAGCCGGCCCCCGACGTCTTCCTGGAGGCGGCCCGCCGGCTGGGCGCCTCCCCGGCCGACTGCGTCGTACTGGAGGACGCCGCCCCGGGCGCCGCCGCCGCACATGCCGCGGGGATGCGGTGCATCGCGATCCCCTACGTCCCGGCTCAGGCGGACGCACCGGAGTTCGCCACCGCGGGTCTGCTGCTGCGGGGCGGGCAGGCGGACTTCACGGCCCGGTCCGCCCACGACTGGCTCGTGCGCTCAACCGGTCCCTCCTGAACTCGCGACCCCGGAACTCTCGCCACCCCCAGCCCTCCCCCGGGAATTCCTCCCTCCCGAACCGTTGACGCTCCCCCGTCCCCTCCCTAGGGTCTGGTCGACCATCCGTACGGCGTTCGAGATATCGACACACCGGAGGAGCACCCATGGCGCCGCCCGTCTCCCGACGATCCCTTCTCCAGGCCGCGACCCTCGCCGCGGCCGTACCCGCCCTCTCCCGGACGACGGCGGGGCGGGCCGCCGCCGCCCCGGCCGTCACCGCGGCCGCCGCCGGTGTCCCCGCGGCCTGGACCGTCCGGCCCTTCGGGCTTGAGGACGTGAGCCTGGGCACGGGCGTCTTCGCCGACAAGCGGAAGCTGATGCTGGATCACGCGCGCGGGTACGACGTGAACCGCCTGCTGCAGGTGTTCCGCGCCAACGCCGGTCTGGCCACGGGCGGCGCGGTCGCCCCGGGCGGCTGGGAAGGCCTGGACGGCGAGGCCAACGGCAACCTGCGCGGCCACTACACCGGCCACTTCCTGACGATGCTGGCGCAGGCGTACCGCAGCACCGGGGAGAGGGTGTTCGCCGACCGGATCGACACCATGGTCGGCGCGCTGACCGAGGTGCGCGCGGCGCTGCGGCGGGATCCGGCGGTGCTGAGCGTCGAGGGGAGGTTCGGGACCGCCGCGGATCAGGTGCGGGGCTCCTACCAGTACGTCGACCTGCCGGCCGCCGTGCTCGGCGGAGCCCCGGCGATCACCCTCTCCGTCTGGGTGCGGCCCACGCACGACTCCGCCTGGGCCCGGGTGTTCGATTTCGGCGACGACTCCACCCGTTACCTGTACCTGGCCGCCCGCGACCAGGCGGGAGTGCCCCGCTTCGCCATCACCACGTCGGGCGCCGGCGGCGAGCAGGCCCTCAACGGCACGGCACCGCTGCCGCTGCACCGGTGGAGCCACCTGGCGGTCACCCTCGCGGGCGGCACCGGCACCCTCCACGTCAACGGCACCGAAGTCGCGCGGAACACCGCCATGACCCTGACCCCGGCGGCCCTCGGCACACTCCGGAACAACTGGCTCGGCCGCTCGAACTACGCCGCCGACCCGGTCTTCGCGGGCGCGTTCGAGGAGTTCAACGTCTTTTCGCGGGCGCTGACCGCCGCCGAGATCACCGAGTTGCAGCACAGCCGGGCCGCCGACGCCTCGACGGGCCGGGGCGACCTGGTCTCGTACGCCTTCGACGAGACGTCCGGCGGGACCTTCACGGACGCCTCCGGCCGGGGCCTTGCCGCCACCCTGCGCCGTACCTGGGGCGGGCCCAGCCATCCCGGGTTCCTCGCGGCGTACCCGGAGACGCAGTTCATCGATCTTGAGTCGCGGACCACCTCGGACTACACCAAGGTGTGGGCGCCGTACTACACCGCGCACAAGATCCTTCGGGGCCTGCTCGACGCGTACACCGCCACGGGCGACGACCGGGCACTCGACCTCGCGTCCGGCATGTGCGACTGGATGCACGCGCGGCTGTCGAAGCTGCCGGAGGCCACGCTCCAGCGCATGTGGGGCATCTTCTCCAGCGGAGAGTTCGGCGGCATCGTCGAGGCGATCTGTGATCTGCACGCCCTCACCGGCAAGACCGAGCACCTCGCGCTGGCCCGGCTGTTCGACCTGGACCGGCTGATCGACGCGTGCGCCGCGAACAATGACGTCCTCGACGGGCTGCACGCCAACCAGCACATCCCGATCTTCACCGGGTACGTGCGGCTGTACGACGAGACCGGCGAGGAGCGCTACCTGACCTCGGCGAGGAACTTCTGGGACATGGTCGTCCCGCACCGGATGTACGGCATCGGCGGCACCAGTACGCAGGAGTTCTGGAAGGCCCGGGACGTGATCGCCGGCACGATCGGCGCGACCACGGCCGAGACGTGCTGCGCGTACAACATGCTCAAGCTGAGCCGGACCCTGTTCTTCCACGAACAGGACCCGAAGTACATGGACTACTACGAGCGGGCCCTGTTCAACCAGGTGCTCGGTTCCAAGCAGGACAAGCCCGACGCGGAGAAACCGCTCGTCACCTACTTCATCGGGCTGACCCCCGGTCATGTGCGCGACTACACGCCCAAGCAGGGGACGACCTGCTGCGAGGGCACCGGCATGGAGAGCGCCACGAAGTACCAGGACTCGGTGTACTTCGCGAAGGCCGACGACAGCGCCCTCTACGTCAACCTGTACAGCGCCTCCCGGCTGACCTGGGCGGAGAAGGGCGTCACCGTCACGCAGACCACCCGGTTCCCGTCCGAGCAGGGCAGCACGCTGACCTTCGGGGGCGGCCGGGCGTCGTTCGCGCTGCGGCTGCGGGTGCCGGCGTGGGTGGCCGCCGGGTTCCGGGTGACCGTCAACGGACGCGCTGTGCCGGGGACTTGGCGGCCGGGGAGCTACTTCGAGGTGTCCCGGACGTGGCGGGCCGGTGACACCGTGCGCATCGCCATGCCCTTCCGGACGCGGGTGGAGAAGGCCCTGGACGACCCCTCCCTGCAGACGCTGTTCCACGGCCCCGTCAACCTGGTGGCCCGCGACCCCGCCACGGAGTATCTGCGGGTCGCCCTGTACGGCGACGCGGGGCTCTCCGGCGATCTGGCCGCCTCCCTGCGGCCGGTGCCGGGCAAGCCGCTCCACTTCACCCTGGGCGGCAGGCAGTGGGCACCGTTCTCCGAGGGGACGGAGGATCCCACCCACGCCTACTTCCGGCGCGCGGAGCCGGACGTGGTGTTCGGCGGGCAGGACTCGGGGGTCGCCAACCCGGTGAGATCCGACGGCACCACGCTCCTGGACGGGATCTGGGCCGGGGCGCCGTTCCGGTCCAAGGGGGCGCTGGTGGCGCGGGTGCGGTCCACGGTGGACGCGTGGGTGGCGGCCGGGCTGCTGAGCAGGGCGGACGGCGACCGGGTGGTGCGGACGGCGGCCGCGGCCTCCTACCGGGCCTGAGCGCCGGACCCGGGACCCGGTGCCGCGCGCCGTACGGCACCGGGTCGCGGACGTCACACCAACTTTTTCGCGGCGGGAGTGATTGTTTCGCTCCTGGCGTCCGTACCTCTGGGTGTTGGGCCGTTCATATCCCAGGAGGCACGATGCGCATCTCGCGCAGCACGGCAGGTACCGCGTTCGTGGGCGGTGCGTTGATCCTTACGCTCTCCGCGCTCGCCTACCCCAGCATGCTGGGCGTGCAGAACGCGGCTTCCGGCCAGGACCGCATCATCGCCAACACCCAATGGGGTCCGCTGACCGAGGCCGACCGGGACTTCGTGGTCCGTGTGCGCGCGGCCGGGCTCTGGGAGTACCCGCTCGGGCAGATGGCGATGACGAAGGGCACGACACCGGCGATGAAGGAAGTCGCCAAGCACCTGCTGGTGGGACACGGCCGCCTCGACGCGTCGTGCCGCAAGCTCGGCACGGACCTCGGCATCACCCTGCCGAACGAGCCGTCCCCGCAGCAGCAGCAGTTCGTGGCCACGGCGGAAGGCGCCACCGGCAAGGAGTTCGACTCCACGGCGGTGACCATCATGCGCGTCGCGCACGGGAGCATCTTCCCGACCGTCGCCAAGATCCGGGCGACCACCCGGAACAGCCTCGTGCGGGAACTCGCCGACCAGACCAACGACACCGTGCTCGACCACATCTCGATCCTGGAGAAGACCGGCCTGGTCAACCACGAGCAGGTGGCCTTCCAGATCACCGCCCCGGCGAAGCTGCCGCAGGACCAGACGACGCCCCCGCCGCCGCAGGCGGGCGCGCCGGTCCGGGTGCTGCCGGTCCCCGAGGACCTGAAGGACTTCCAGACGGTCGCCCCCAACCCGTCCTTCGCCCAGCCGCAACCGTCACCGACGGTGGGCTGACGACAGCGACCAGCTCAGGGTGGTGGGGGCCGACCCGGGGGGGGAGGCGGGGGATCCGGGGCGAGAGCTTCCGGGGATGACGGGCCCTCCAGGGCGAGGCGCCCCGGCCCGCCTCGGACCCGGGCGGCCCCCTCCCGCCTGCCGGCGGCCTCTTCAGCGGGCGAACGCGCAATGCCCGAGGGGGCGCCGGGCCCGAGCAGGCGCGCCTGTCGGCGCGATGGCGCCGCTGTGGGCGCCGGGTCCGGTGAGGGTCACGACCGGCTCCGGGCTGGCCGCGCCTGCCACCGCGGGACGCGCCCGTCGGCGCGATGGCGGCGCCGCAGGCGCCGCGTCCGGTGAGAGTTACGACCGACGGCGGGCTGGCCGCGCCCGCCGCTGCCGAGCGCGCCCCTCGGCTCGATGGCGCCGCTGCGGGCGCCGCGTCCCGTGAGCGCTATGACCGACGGCGGGGCCGGCCTCGCTTGCCGCCGCCCTTGGGGGTTCCGCCGGAGGCACCCCCGCGCCGGTTCGCCCCCGGCTTCCCTGCCGCCCCCGGCTTTCCGGCCGCTCCCGGCTTTCGACCGGCGCCGTCCTTGTGCCGGGCTCCGTCCTTGTCCGTGCGCCCCGGCCTGTCCGCCGGGGGCTGCTGCACGCGGCCCCGGGTGCTGTTGACCGTGCGGCCGCGGACGATGCCGATGAAGTCCTCCACCTGGTCGGTCGTCGCGTCCTCGGGCCAGGACAGGGCGACGCTCGACTCGGGGGCGTCCTTGAGGGGCCGGTGGGTGAGGTCCTTGCGGTGGTGGAGGCGGGCGAGCGACAGCGGCACGATCAGGACGCCGATGCCCGCAGCGACCAGCTCGACCGCGTCGGCGGTGGTGGCGGGGCGTTCGAAGGCGGGCCGCCCGGGGAGCCCCCGCTCCCAGTCGAGGACGTCGTCCAGCGGGTGCAGCACGATGTCGTCGGACAGGTCCTCCGGCATCACCTCGTCGACCGCCGTGACCAGGTGGTCCTTGGGGACGACGACGACCGTCCGCTCGGTGTAGAGGGGGATCGCGCTGAAGACCGTACGGTCCACGGGCAGCCGGACGAGACCCGCGTCGGCCTCCCCGCCCCGCAGCTGCTCGGCCGCGGCCGCGGCGGGCACCTGCGCGAGGGCCAGCGGGACGTCGGGATGCCGCTCGTGCCAGACGCGCACCCACTTGTCGGGCATCACCCCGGGGACGTACACGAGCCGGAACGAGGGGGGAACTTCCGAGCCTGTCACCTGGCCAGGTTACCGGCCGTGGTCAGGCCTCGCGCACACGCTCGATACGCTGGATGCCATGACGTCGCACCAGAGCACCCAGACGATGAAGCCCGCCACCGCGGCGAAGAAACTGGGTGTGTACCTCGAGGCCACCCCCGCCGATTTCCGGGAGGGTGTCGTCTCGCGCGCCGAGCTGAACGAGCTCCAGGCGAACCCGCCGCAGTGGCTGCAGGACCTGCGGCGCAACGGCCCGCACCCCCGCCCCGTGGTCGCCGCGAAGCTCGGCGTCTCCATCGCGGGCCTGGCCCGCGGGGGTGTCACCGAGGCCCTCACCACCGAAGAGATCGAGACGCTGAAGCAGGAGAGCCCCGAGTGGCTGGTGCGGGAGCGCGCCACCCAGGCCGAGGTCCGCAAGGAAGCGGCCCGCCTCAAGAAGAAGCACGCCGAACGCAACGACTGACCCTCGCCTCCCGTCTGAGACGGCCCCTAGAACGGAAGCCCTCCGGTGGGGGCCGTCGTCGCGCTCCCCCATGTGCGGCCGGGGTGCCGGACGCGTCCGGAGTTGACCGGGGGCTTTCGGGTCGGCACCTTGGCGTGCTTCCTTTCGACCGGGACATTGCCCGGCATAAACGCCAGGCCGCGCCACCCCTTCCAGCCCGTAGAAATATCTACGACCATGGCTGTGGCCGGGCGGCGCTCGGAACCCCGTGGGTCACCGGCCCGTGTCCCGCGCGCGCCACCGCGGCGCCGCCGACTGTGCCTGGGGTGGCCATGCAGAGCGTCATGTGGAAGCAAGCCGTCGAGTGGCTCGCGGCGGCCGCGACGGATCCCCAGGAGTGCAAGCGCGAGTGGGACTACGGCACGGGCACGGCGCTGGTGGAGGCCGGGCGGTACTGGGACGTGCTCAGCGTGCCCGACCGGCTCGGCCTGCTCGCGCTGGACCTCCTGTGGCGCGACCCGCTGCGGGTGCCGGGCCCCACCCTGGTGGACTCGGCCGCGCGCAGAGTGGGGTTCTTCCTGCCACCTGATCCGGTCAGCGAGTGGGTGGGCTTCGGCGTCCGGCACCTCGGCCGGGGTTCCTGGATCGCCGTGCCGCCGCCGTACCGGCCCGCGGGCCGCCTGGAGTGGCTCGTCCCGCCGGACGGCACCGGCGCGCTGCACGCGCCCGCTGCCCTGGAGTCCGCCCTGCGCGAGGCCACCGGCACGCTCGCCGTGCTGGCGCCGGTCAGCGCGGAGCCGGTGGTGCCGGACGGCTGGTGAGGAGGGAGCCCATGGAGCGGCCGGCGGCCGGGTGAACCCCGGATGTGGCGACCGGCCCCATGTGCGGGCCGGCCGTCCACGAGGGGACGGCGGTCCAAGTCTCGCTCTCGGTCGGCGCGGCGAAGGAGACCCACTGGCCGTCGCGGTGCTCGGGCACCGTGTGGCCCCTCGCCTCCCACTCGGCGACCAGGGCCGCGTAGATCGGCGGATGGCCCGCGTAGGCGCTGGTGATCTCGGCGTACGGACGGGACGTGGCGTCGCTGTGGGGAAGGCGCCGCGCCGTGTCAGTGCTGTCCATGCCAGGGAAACGGGGCGCCGCGCGCCGGTGGTACGCGGGTGGGACGCCGTCCGTCGGGTCGAGTGAACGCGTCACCCGTACGGCGGCACGCGGGCACCGGACAAACATCCAGTCAGGCGGTCGCCCGTTCAGCCCGGGGGTCGACTCCCGGCCGTTCGGTCATTTTCGAGCCACCTGCCCTGTGGAGTGGCGCTTCCGGTCGCGCCGGGCTTCTCGACCGGGCCGGGCACATCCGGTAACACTGACCCCACGCCGAGAACCGGTACGACGGCAGGGAGAGGCCATGTCACAGCGCCCTGACCTCCAACAGCGCAGGACCGTGCTGGAGCACGAGTGGTCCCGCTGGGTGCCGCGGCTGAGCGTCCCGGGCGTCCGCCCGGGCGGCACCGCCGCGCTGCGCCACGAGGTGACCGAGTCCTGGGCGCGTTCCCTGATCAGCGTGGATCCCGGCCGCGACAGCGCGCCGGTGACCGACGGGGGCCCGGTGCACCAGCGCTGGAGGTCCTCACCTCTGTACCGGCCGGTGACCGCCCTGGCCGGCGAACTGCGCAGCATCGCCGAGGACGCCGGGTTCGTCACGGCCGTCACGGACGCGTCCGGCACCATCCTGTGGACCTGCGGCGGGGCGACCATGCGCCGCCGCGCCGAGCGCGTCAACTTCGCGCCGGGCGGCCGCTGGGACGAGCAGGCCATGGGCACCAACGCCCTGTCCCTCGCCCTGCGCACCGGCCGCCCCAGCTCGGTCTTCTCGGCCGAGCACCTGGTGTCGGCACTGCACGGCTGGGTCTGCTACTGCGCGCCGGTGCACGGCCCGGACGGCCGGGTCCTCGGCGTCCTTGACCTGTCCACCACCTGGGACCGCTCGCACCCGCTGGCCATGTCGACCGTCCGGACACTGGTGTCCACGATCGAGGCCCGCCTCGGCACGGAGGCGGCGTCCCGGCCCGGCCAGGTGCGGCTCACCTGCCTGGGCACCGAACAGGCCACGCGGGAGGGCCACCGACTCGCCCTGCGGCCACGCCAGTTGGAGATCCTCACGCTGCTCGCGCTCGAACCCGACGGCTTCTCGCCGGAACGGCTGCGCGCCGCCCTGTACGGAGACCGGCCGGTCACCGCGTCCACCTTCAAGGCGGAGGTATCCCACCTGCGCCGCGCGCTCGGCGGTGGCGTCTCGCCCCGCCGCTACGCCCTCACCACACCCGTGTCCTGCGACGCCGTGGACGTGCTGCGCGCGCTGGAACAGGGCGACACGGACACCGCCCTGCGCCACTACGGCGGCCCGCTGCTCCCCCGCTCCGAGGCGCCCGGCATCGAGGAGTGGCGCACCCGCCTGGAGGTGGCCGTACGGGAGGCCGTGCTGGCGAGCACGCGCCCCGAACACGCCCTGCGCTACGGCGAACGGGCGCCGTACGACGCCGAGATCCACGAGCACGCGCTGCGCCTGCTGGGGCCGGACGACACCCGCCGGGCGATCGCGGCGGGCCGGCTGACGGCGGCGCTGCGCGACTGACGCACGGCCCGTGGCGGGCGCCAACCTTGCGCCAACCTGCCGGGAGCACAGTGAGGGGCGTCACGACGGCGTGACCGTCACATGCCCTGCCCCGAGGAGAGCCGCCATGGTGTACGCGCAACCAGGAACCGACGGCAGCATCGTCAACTTCGCCCGGCGCTACGACAACTTCATCGACGGCGACTGGGTGGCCCCCGTCGAGGGCCGCTACTTCGAGAACCCGACCCCCGTGACCGGCGAGGTCTTCTGCGAGGTGGCCCGCTCCTCCGCGGCCGACGTCGACCTCGCCCTGGACGCGGCGCACTGGGCGGCCGACGCGTGGGGCCGCACCTCCACCACGGAACGCGCGAACGTCCTCAACCGGATCGCGGACCGCATCGAGCAGCACCTGGAGAAGATCGCGGTCGCCGAGACCTGGGAGAACGGCAAACCGGTCCGCGAGACGCTCGCCGCCGACATCCCGCTGGCCGTGGACCACTTCAGGTACTTCGCGGGCGTCGTCCGCGCCCAGGAGGGCAGCATCGCGGAGATCGACGCCGACACCGTCGCCTACCACTTCCACGAGCCGCTGGGCGTGGTCGGCCAGATCATCCCGTGGAACTTCCCGATCCTGATGGCCTCCTGGAAGCTGGCCCCCGCGCTGGCCGCCGGCAACTGCGTCGTCATCAAGCCGGCCGAACAGACCCCGGCCAGCCTGCTCTACGTCGTCGACCTGATCGCCGACCTGCTGCCACCCGGCGTGCTGAACGTCGTCAACGGCTTCGGCGTGGAGGCGGGCAAGCCGCTGGCGTCCAGCCCGCGCGTGGCGAAGGTGGCGTTCACCGGCGAGACCACGACCGGCCGGCTCATCATGCAGTACGCGAGCGAGAACATCATCCCCGTCACGCTGGAACTGGGCGGCAAGAGCCCGAACATCTTCCTGCCCGACGTGCTGGCCGCCGACGACGACTTCCTGGACAAGGCCGTCGAGGGCTTCGTGATGTTCGCCCTCAACCAGGGCGAGGTCTGCACCTGCCCGTCCCGCGCCCTGATCCCCTCGTCGATCTACGACGACTTCATGGCCCGCTGCGTGGAACGCACCAAGGCCATCGTCGGCGGCGACCCCCTGGACCCGGCCACGATGATCGGCGCCCAGGCGAGCAACGACCAGTACGAGAAGATCCTCTCCTACCTCGACATCGGCCGGAAGGAGGGCGCCGAGGTCGTCACGGGCGGCAACTCCCGGACGGTTCCCGGCCTGGAGGGCGGCTACTACATCGAGCCGACCATCTTCCGCGGCACCAACGACATGCGGATCTTCCAGGAGGAGATCTTCGGCCCGGTCGTCTCGGTCACCACCTACGACTCGGTCGACGAGGCGCTGAAGATCGCCAACGACACGCTGTACGGCCTCGGCGCGGGCGTGTGGACCCGCGACGGCAACACGGCGTACCGCCTGGGCCGCGAGATCAAGGCGGGCCGCGTCTGGACCAACTGCTACCACGCCTACCCGGCCCACGCGGCCTTCGGCGGCTACAAGAAGTCGGGTATCGGCCGCGAGACGCACAAGATGATGCTCGACCACTACCAGCAGACGAAGAACCTGCTGGTGTCGTACTCGGCGAAGAAGCTCGGGTTCTTCTGAGGCCTCACGGGGCTCGCGTCGGTCCGCCTCCGCCTCTGTCTCTGTCTCTGTCTCTGTCTAGTCGCCCCTGCCGTAGGTGAGGCGTTCGACTCCACCGGGCGGGAAGTCGTTCGGGACCTCCCTGCCGTTGACGACGAGCCGGAGGAGGGAGGCGTCGCCGAGGACCAGGGTGATCCGGTCGTCGTCCGTGAAGTTCCTGGACTCGCCCTCGTCCAGGACTCCGTCGAAGAGAACGCGGTCGTCGTGGTCCTTCGCCGAGACCCAGCTCGGGCCGCGCGCAGCGGTCACCACGACGGTGACCCTGCCCTCGGGCGCTGCGCTCACCCGGGACGGCGCGGGCGTGGACGGCGGGGCGGAGGGCTGGGACGTGGCCCGCCGGGATTCCGAGGCGGAGACCGAGGGGCCACCGCCCTTGTCGTCGCCCACGTCCCTGTGAGGACGAGAAGGCCGGCCACGAGCGCGCTCGTCACGACCGCGGCCACGATCAGCGGGAGGATCAGGCGGGGTGTGCGCGGGGCTTCGGCCGGGGTGTGCCGGACAGGGGCGTCGGCGCGGCCGGGAGCGTCGGGAGGTTCGGCCGGGGCCGGCGGTGCGGCCCCGGGCAGATCAGGCGCGGTCGAGGCGAGTGCGGCCCGGTCCGGAGATGGGTCCGGACCCGGACCGAAGGAGCTCAGGAGCGCCTCGAGCGTGGGGCGGCCGGCCGGGTCCTTGGCGAGGCAGGCGGCGACCAGCGACCGCAACTCCCCGGGCACGGCGGAGAGATCGGCGGACTCGTGCACCGACCGGTACATCAGTCCCAGGGGGGTGCCGGTGCCGAACGCGCTGCCCCCGGCCGCCGCGACGAGGACGGCGCCGAGTGCGAACACGTCGGCGGCACCGTCGACTTCACCGCCCTGCGCCTGCTCGGGCGCGAGGTAGCCGGGGGTGCCGAAGGCCGCTCCCGTGGCGGTCAGCCGGGTGGACTCGACGGCCCGCGCGATGCCGAAGTCGAGCACGCGTGGGCCGTCGTCGGCCATGATGATGTTGCCCGGCTTCAGATCCCGGTGGACGAGCCCGCAGGCGTGGACGGCCTGGAGAGCCTCGGCCAGCGCGGCCCCGAGCGACCTCAACCGCCGTTCGTCCATGGGGCCTTCGCGCTCGATCAGCTCAGCGAGCGTGGGACCCGGAATGTACGCCGTGGCCAGCCAGGGCGCCCTGGCGTCGAGATCGGCGTCCACGACCGGAGCCGTGTGGAAACCGCCGACCCTGCGGGCGGCCTCGACCTCTGCGCGGAAGCGCGCACGGAAGTGCGGGTCGGCCGCCAGCTCCGGCCGGGCCACTTTGACCGCGACGGCCCGACCGCCCCGTGACCGGGCGAGGTAGACCGTCCCCATGCCGCCCGCGCCCAGCTCCCGCTCGACCGCGTACACACCGATCCGCCGTGGCAGGTCCGCGCCGTTCCCCATCGCCTGCACGCCTTCCCTTGCGCACGGGTCACGGTTGTGAGGCCATCCGCTCCGGCCGGTCTCCGGCCGGTCCCGCGTATCCGTCCAGCAGCGTAGACGAACCAGCCGCCCGGGCAGTCCGGGTAGCCGGGGTCAGCCGGTGCGGCGTACCCGGGCCGCCTTGCGGGCCTCCGCGAGCTTGCGGGCCTCGTTGGTCTTGCGGGACGCCCTGCCACCGGAGCCGCCCTTGGGGTCCTTGGTGTTGCCCAGGCCGCGGAACGGGACGTTGTGGTTCTTGGGGCGCGGCAGGGCCGGCCCGCCGTCCAGTGGTGTGCCGGGAGGGGTCCTGGCGCCGGTGATCCGGCTCAACTCCGCCTCGCCGGACCGCACTTTGGCGACCCGGGGGACGATGTCGGCGTCCGCGAGGACCTGGCTCGTCTCGCGGCGCTGCGCCGACAGGACGAGGGTCACGACGGTGCCGGAGCGGCCGGCCCGGGCCGTGCGGCCCGCGCGGTGCAGATAGTCCTTGGGGTCGGTGGCCGGGTCGACGTTGACCACGAGGTCGAGGTCGTCGACGTGCAGACCGCGTGCGGCGACGTTCGTCGCCACCAGTGCGGTGACCTGTCCGTTCTTGAACTGGGCCAGGGTGCGGGTGCGCTGCGGCTGGGCCTTCCCGCTGTGCAGGGCGGCGGCGGCCACGCCGCTGGCCCGCAGGTGCCGCGTGAGCTGGTCGACGCCGTGCTTGGTGTCCAGGAACAGCAGGACGCGACCGTCCCGGGCGGCGATCTCCGTGGTCACGGCGTACCGGTCCGGGCCGTGGACGACGAGGACGTGGTGCTCGATGGTGGGGACCGCGCCGGACGAGGGGTCCACGGAGTGGACGGCGGGGTCGCGGAGGTAGCGCTGCACCAGCTGGTCGACGTCGTGGTCGAGGGTGGCGGAGAACAGCATCCGCTGTCCGTCGGGGCGTACCTGGTCCAGGAGTTCGGTGACCTGTGGCAGGAACCCCATGTCGCACATCTGGTCGGCCTCGTCCAGGACGACGATGCGCACCCGTCCCAGTCGGCAGCCCTTGCGTTCGACGAGGTCGTGCAGCCTTCCCGGCGTGGCGACGACGATCTCGGCGCCGTCGCGCAGCGCGGCGGCCTGCCGTCCGATGGACACCCCGCCGACCACTGTGGCGAGTCGCAGCCGCAGCGCCTCGGCGTACGGGGTGAGCGCCTCACCGACCTGCTGCGCCAGCTCCCTGGTGGGCACCAGGACGAGCGCCAGCGGTTCCTTCGGCTGCGCCCGCCGGCCCGCCGTCCGGGCGAGCAGGCCGAGGCCGAAGGCGAGCGTCTTGCCGGATCCGGTGCGGCCGCGGCCCAGGACGTCCCGTCCCCCGAGCGCGTCGGGCAGCGCCGCCGCCTGGATCGGGAAGGGCACCGTCATGTCGCGTTCGCCGAGCGTCCGCAGGAGGTCGGCGGGCAGCCCCAGCCGCGCGAAGGACGTCGCCGTGGGCACGGCCGTGGGGTCGGTGGGTGCTGATTCGCTCACGTCGAGCCTTCCTCCGAGGGGACCGTACCGAGGCAGGCGCGGCGGGGACGCGGTCGCCGGCCAGGGGCACCGAACGGGCACCGGCACAGCGACGCTGCAAACGGGCAACGTTAGCACGGGGCGCGTCGACGGGTTCGCGGCGGTCGCGCCGCCGCGGCAGCGCTCTACATGGGAGTTTCATGGGAGTCCTCGCCCCGCGCAGCGCCTCCGGTGAGATCGTCCCAGGTCACGAGCCTGCCGTTGTCATGAGGCGCACATGTTCGTTCAGCTCCGGTCCAAGCAGGCCCCCGACAGTGGGGCAGCGCACACGGGTCCTCGTGTGCCTCGCTGACACCGGATCGGGAGTCCCGAATGATCGAAGTGCAGGGTCTGACGAAACGCTACGGTGACGTCCTCGCCGTGGACGATCTGACGTTCACGGTCCGGTCCGGGGCGGTGACCGGTTTCCTGGGGCCCAACGGCGCCGGCAAGTCGACCACGCTGCGCATCGTCCTGGGCCTGGACGCCGCCACTTCCGGTACCGCGCGCGTGGGCGGGCGGCCGTACGCCCGGCAGCCCGCCCCGCTGAAGGCGGTCGGGGCGGTGCTGGACCCGGGCGCGGTGCTGCCCAGCCGCAGCGCCTGGCACCATCTGCTGGCGCTCGCGGCCGGCAACGGTATCCCGCGCGGCCGGGTCGCCGAGGTGCTGGGGGAGGTCGGGCTGGAGAAGGCGGGCCGGCGCCGGGCTGGGACGTATTCGCTGGGCATGCGTCAGCGGCTGGGTATCGCCGCGGCGCTGCTGGGTGATCCACCGGTGCTGGTCTTCGACGAACCGCTCAACGGGCTGGACCCGGAGGGCATCGTGTGGATCCGCGCCCTGATGCGGAAGATGGCCGCCGAGGGACGCGCGGTGCTGATGTCCAGCCATCTGATGAGCGAGATGGAACTGACCGCCGACCATCTCCTCGTCATCGGGCGCGGGAAGCTGATCGCCGACACGACGATGAAGGACTTCATCGCGGCGCACTCCGCACGCGAGGTGGTGGTGCGCAGCCCGCAGGCCGATGTCCTGCGCGGCCTGCTCGTCGCCGCGGCGCAGGTGCGGGCCGAGAGCGCCGACACCCTGGTCGTGACCGGTCTGGAGGCCGCCGGGATCGGGGCTGTGGCAGCGGCCGCCGGCGTGGAGCTGCACGAACTCGCACCGCGCCAGGAGTCGCTGGAGGCTGCGTTCATGAAGTTGACCCGCGACGCGGTGGAGTACCGGGCGGAGAAGGGAACGGGCCGATGAGCCACACCACCACGCAGCCGTCCGTCACGCCGGCGACGACCGGGCGGGGACGCATGCGGCGCCCCCGGGCGTCCGGGGACCGGACACGGGACGGGAGGACGACCTTCTGGCACAGCCTGCACGCCGAATGGATCAAGATCCGTACGATGCGGTCGACGCTGTTCCTGGTCCTGGGCACGCTGACGTTCACGATCGGGCTGGCGTCGCTGAGCGGCTCGGCCGCCGGCAGCGACTTCGCGTCCATGAGCCCGGCGGACCGGGAGGCGTTCGATCCGCTGGCCACCAGCCTCCGCGGCTATCTGCTGGCGCAGATCGCGCTGGGGCTGCTGGGCGGCCTGACGATCACCTCCGAGTACGGGTCGCGCACCATCGTGCCCACCCTCACGTCGGTGCCGCACCGGGCACGGGTGCTGGCGTCCAAGGCCGTGGTGCTGGTGGGTGTGGCGCTGCCGGTCGGGATCACGGTGACGCTGGCCGGGTTCCTGGCCGGGCAGACGGCGCTGTCCGGGGCGGGGGCCCCGCATCTGGCGCTCACCGACGGCGTGGCCCTGCGCGGCATCGTCGGTGGTGGCATGTATCTGGCACTGGCGGGGCTCTTCGGTCTGGCTCTGGGCACGATGATCCGCTCCACCACGGCGACGGTGACCACCCTGTTCGGCGTGATGCTGATCGTCCAGGCCTTCGCTCCTGCGCTGCCCGGCAGGATGGGTGACTGGGTGTCGGCGTACTGGCCGCCGATCGCCGGCGGGCAGATCGTCACCAGTGTGCGGGATCCTGAACTGCTGGGCCCGTGGGCCGGGCTGGGCGTCATGGCCGGGTGTGTGACGCTCCTGACGGCGGCGGCGTTCGTCGTGTTCCGCAGGCGCGACGCCTAGGACCTGTCGTTCGGATCAGGTCGCTGCGGGGCGGGACAGTGGAGGCGGAGGATCATCGGTTGAGGACGGGTGCCGTGACGACGCAGCGACTGCTGGTGGTGGAGGACGAGCCGACGCTGCGTGAGCTGTTGTCCGCCAGCCTGCGGCTGGCCGGCTTCGAGGTGATCGCGGCCGAGACGGGCGCCCAGGCCCTGGACGCGGTCCGTGACCAGCGTCCCGACCTGATCGTCCTGGACGTGATGCTGCCGGACTTCGACGGGTTCGAGGTCGCCCGCCGACTCGGCCGGGAGCGTCCCGGGGCCGACGGGCGCGAGCACCCGCCGATCCTCTTCCTCACCGCCCGGGACGCCACCGAGGACCGGATCAGCGGTCTGCGGGCCGGCGGCGACGACTACGTCACCAAGCCCTTCAACCTGGAGGAGCTCGTCCTGCGCATCCAGGCCGTGCTGCGCCGCACCAGCGGCCACCACCGTGGCGGAGTGCTGGTCGTGGACGACCTGGAGCTGGATCCCGGCAGTCATCTGGTGACCCGCTCCGGCCGACCCGTTCAGCTGTCGCCCACCGAGTTCAGTCTGCTGCGCGTGCTGATGGAGAACGCCGGGCAGGTCCTGTCCCGGGATCAGCTGCTGGACCGGGTGTGGCACTACGACTTCGACGGGGACGACTCGATCGTCGCCTCCTACATCAGCTACCTGCGCCGCAAGATCGACACGGGTGAGCCGAAACTGATCCACACGGTGCGCGGCACCGGCTATGTGCTGCGCAGGCCGCGCGCATGAGTGCGCCTGTCGCGGCGGGGCCGTTCAGCCGTCTGTCGCTGCGGGGACGGGTGGTCTCCCTCACCTTGCTGCTCGTCGTCGCCGCGCTGCTCGCCAGTAACGCGCTGCTGGTCACCCTGCTGCAGCGGCACCTGGTCGAGCAGCTGGACGCGAGGCTGCGCACCGCTGCCACGGTGGTCGCGCGGTTGCCGTCGGCCCCGGCGGCCGGGGAACGGGAAGCCGAGCCGCGCGGTGCCGCGGAGGGTGAGCTGATCGGTGAGGTGTTCGTCGCCCACCTCGACGGCCGGGGCCGCGTCCGGCACACGCTGCGTGTGGCCACCGACAGCGCCCCGCGGCTGCCGGTGCTCGACCGCGCGGCCGTCGAGGCCCGTGCCGGGCGCCCCTTCCAGGTTCCGGCCCGGGGCGGGGGCGACGCCTGGCGGGTGATCGCGGTGCTGCCGGACGGCGCCGGCCGTCCGGCGGCGGCCACGGCGCCCGGCGCCGTGGTGGTGGCCGGTTCGCTGGCGCCGGTGCATGCCACGATCCGGCACCTGGGCGGGTGGATGCTGGTGATCGACTCGCTGGTGCTGGTGCTGCTGGGCGTCATCGCCTGGTTCGCCGTGCGGGCCGGGCTGCGGCCGCTGCGGCGCGTCGAGACGACGGCGGCGGCCATCGCGGGCGGGGATCTGTCCAGTCGTGTCCCGCAGCCGGCCGCCACCCGCACCGAACTGGGCCGTCTGTCGGCCGCGCTGAACGGCATGCTGGAGCGGATCGAGGCCGGGGACGCGGCCAGAGCGGCCACCAACGAACGTATGCGCAGCTTCATCGCGGACGCCAGCCACGAACTGCGCACCCCCCTGTTCGGGATCAAGGGGTTCACCGAGCTGTACCGGATGGGCGGCATGCCCGAGCGCGCGGACGTCGACGCGGCGATGAGCCGTATCGAGGGTGAGGCGGCGCGGCTGGTGCGCCTCGTGGAGGACCTGTTGCTGCTGGCCCGTCTCGACGAACAGGCCGCCGCCGGGGCCGGCCTGGCCCTGCGTCTGACCCCGATGGACTTGCGCACCCTGGCCGCGGACGCCCTGCACGATCTGCGAGCCCTCGCCCCCGAGCGCCCCGTCACACTCACCGGACCAGGCGGTGGCCCGCCCGGCCGTGCCCCCGTGCTGGGGGACGAGGCCCGCCTGCGGCAGGTGACGTCCAACCTGGTCGGCAACGCGATCGCCCATACCCCGCCCGGCACGCCGGTGCGCATCGGGGTGGGGACGCTGGAGGATCAGGCCGTCCTCGAACTCAGCGACCGGGGGCCCGGGATGAGTGCCGAGCAGGCCGCCCACGTCTTCGACCGCTTCTACCGCGCGGACACCGCCCGCGGCCGCACCCCGACCGGTGGTGCGGGGCTCGGCCTGTCCATCGTGCAGTCCTTGGTGAACGCGCATCACGGCCGGGTCGAGGTCGACACCGCCGTCGGCGAGGGCGCCACCTTCCGGATCCGGCTGCCGCTGCACGCCGACAGCGCGGTCACCGGTCCCTGACCGCTTCCCCGCACCCGACCGGAGCGGACCCGGGCCCTGTTCCCGAGGGCACCCGAGGAGATCAGTATGTTGACATAGGTTTCTCTGCATAGGTAACGTGCGGGCGTGACCGGAAGCAGTGAGGCTCGTGAGAGCCGGGGCGTCGACCAGGTGGCCGTCGGCCTCGTGGCCTGTCTGCCCGCGCTGAACCGGCAGCTCAAGCAGCTCATCGACCGCGAACTGCCCTATCCCAAGCTGCCCGAGCGGCAGTTGGCCCTGCTGCAGTACGTCGCCGAGCACGACGGCGCCACCGTCCACAGGGCAGCCGACGCGCTGCGCATGATGCCGAACAACGTCAGCGCCCTGGTCACCCGCCTCACCGAGGCGGGCCTGCTGGAGCGGCATCAGGACGACGCCGACAAGCGGGTGGCGCATCTGTGTGTCACCGCTCTGGCACGCCAGCGCATCGGCGAGGTGGAGAAGATCGCGGCGGCGCAGCTCGCGCCCGCGCTGCGCCACCTCACCGACGGTGACCTCGACGCCCTCGGCTCGGCGCTCGGCGCCCTCGGAGCTCTCACACGGCGCCTGCGCGACGAGTCCGTCCGAACCGGTCCGTCCGACCGGTCCCGCTGACCGGTCCGTCCGACCGGCCCGGCTCGCCGCTTCCCCCACCGCCCCCGCCGCTGTCGCCGCGGGGCAGGATCTGCCGCCCTCGCCACTCCCCCGCCCCCCTGCCGCTGACGCCGCGGTGGGGGCGGGGTGTCGCGCCGATGCGCAACTCCCCCTTCCGTCCACGCGCCCTCAACCGCGTGCCCCACGTATCGAGGACAACTCACCCGTGTCTGTCACCGCTGTCTCCACAGCGCCCAAGCCCGTGGCCGGCCGCCGCGGTCCCCGCGCCAACCCCTGGCTCACGCTGGTCGCCGTCGCCTTCGGCCTGTTCATGGTCGGGCTCGACGGCTCCGTCGTCGCGATCGCCAACGCCGAGATCGCCCGCGACCTGAACGCCACCACCGCCGAACTGCAGTGGGTCACCAACTCCTACCTGCTCGCCCTCGCCGCCACCCTCATCCTCGGCGGCAAGCTCGGCGACCGCTTCGGGCGCCGCACCCTCTACCTCGTCGGCGTCGTCGGGTTCACCCTCGCGTCCGTCGCGATCGGCCTGGCCGGGTCGGTCGAGGGCGTCATCGCCTTCCGTGCCGTACAGGGCGCCTTCGGCGCGATGCTCATGCCCAACACCCTCGCGCTGCTGCGTGCCGTGTTCCCGCCGGGGAAGTTCGGCATGGCGGTCGGCATCTGGGCGATGATCTCGTCCGTCTCCACCGCGCTCGGCCCCATCGTCGGCGGACTGCTCGTCGAGCACGTCGACTGGGAGTCCGTCTTCTACATCAACGCCCCCATCGGCGTCATCGCCCTCGTCTTCGGCCTCATGGTCCTGCCGCAGTCCAGGAACGAGGCGGCCGCGGGCCAGAAGTTCGACGTACCCGGTGTCGTGCTGCTCGCCCTCGGACTGCTCGCCGTCGTCTTCGGCGTCGTCAAGGGCGAGACATGGGGCTGGACTTCGGCCGGCACGCTCGGCGCGATGTTCGCGGGCGTCGTCGTCCTGGCCCTCTTCGGCCGGTACGAGACCCGCGTCGCGCACCCGCTCCTGCCGATGCGCCTGTTCCGCGACCCGGCCCTGACGATCGGCACGGTCGTCACCGCGCTGAACTTCTTCATCCTGCTCGGCGTGATCTTCTTCGTGATGCTGTACCTGCAGAACGTGCGCGGCTTCACCCCCGTCGAGTCCGGTGTGCGCACGCTGCCGCTGAGCCTCGCCTCCATGGTGGCCTCGCCGCTCGGCGCGAAGCTCACCGAGCGGTTCGGCCCGCGCCTGACCATGCCCCTGGGCATGGTGCTCCAGGCCGGCGCCGCCTTCACGATGCTCGCCTGGAGCGCCGACACGGCGTACCACACCCTGTGGCCGCCCTTCGTCGCGCTCGGTCTCGGCGTCGGCATGGTGATGTCCGCGTCCTCCGACGCGATCGTCGGCAACGCCCCCGTGCAGGACGGCGGCGTCGCGGGTGGCCTGCAGGCCACCTCGCTCCAGGTCGGCGGCGCGCTCGGCACGTCGGTGCTGGTCTCCCTCATCAGCAGCCGCGTCGGCGCCACGCTCGGCGGTTCGCTGACCGACGCGGGCGTGCCGCACGCGGTGGCAGCGCGCTTCGAGGAGGCGAAGGACGCCGTCGCCATGGGCGTCGCCCCGGTCTCGGAGGGCATGCCGGCGCAGCTCAGGGCCGCCGTGACCGAGGGCAGCCACACCGCCTTCATGAACGGCGTCCACACCGCCGTCCTCGTCACCGGCGTCCTCGCCCTCGTCGGCGCGGCCCTCGCGGTGCTCGGCCTGCGCGGCCGAAGCGACGCGAACGAAGCGGAGGCGCCGGCCGGCACCGGCCACTGACGCTCCGCCCCTCCGCACAGCGCACCGCGGACGCCGCCGTCACGATCCCGTGCCCCGGCGGTGTCCCGGCCCGCGGCCGCGCCCTCGGCACCACCGGCCCCCGTGCCGGGTCGGTGCCCGCGCCGATCCCGCCCGGCAGACGGCAGTTGGGCGGTGCGCCGGCCCGCGCGAACGGTGCGAACGCGCCCGGCCCGGGCAGCCGCGTGCTCATCACCGCCGAAGGCATGCGGCCCCGGGCGATCGAGTCGCCAACAGTCCGCGCTGCGGTGGCGTGCGGTTTTCCGGCGACCGAGAATGAAGAGAAGCAACTCTTCAAGGGACCGCGCCGCTTGCCAGACCTCGGACAGTGCCATGACAGATCTCGGCTTCGTGGGCCCGAGTCGGCCCGCCAACGACTACAGATTCCTGAGCGTCACCGACGGCGACACCCCGAACATCGCCATGGCGATCCGCATGGTGTCCATCGACACCCCGGAAAGCGACTTCGGCGGCGCCCCCGCCACCGCCCAGGCCGCTCTGGACCGCACCCGGGCACGACTGCTGGACGGCACCTACGACGCCCTGCCGCAAGGCCTGCGCGACCATCTCGTCTCCCGGATCACTCCCGACGCCGCGCAGCGGCATCAGGCCGCGGGCAAGGCGGCGGCCGAGGCCCACGCGGACATGGTGGCCACGCGCCTGACCCGCCCCGACGGCTCCCAGCGCAAGCTGGCCGTGCTCGCCACGGGCGAGCTCGTCGAGAGCAACGGACGTCTGCTGGCGTACACCGCGCCCTGGTTCGGCGGCGGTTCCTCCGATCCGCTGCCGCCGCGCGACGACCCGCGCCGGCGCACGTTCAACCTGGACATGGTCGCTCTCGGCTGGGCGGCCACCTTCCTCATCTACCCCTCCATCCCCTCCTCCGCCGACCTGAACCTGCTGCTGGACGAGGCCGAGCAGGCCTGGACCCAACAGCTCGGCGCCTGGGCGGAGTTCGGCGAGGACCTGCTGCTGGGGTACGAGTACCGGGCCTGCGTCAAACTCGGTGCCCGCGAGGTGACCGACCCGGCCAAGGCCATCGGGCAGGCCTACCAGCGGGTGTGCGTGGACCTGCGGACACTGACCGAGGTGGGCGTGTACGGCTACCACGGCGTGCCGCCCCAGCACCGCCTGTGGATCTGGGAGGAGGACCTCGAACAGGCCCGCGAGGACCTGCCGATCACGACCTGAGGGACTGGGGCCTATGAAGGCCCGCCGGGAAGGCGGACCGTGGCGACGAGGCCGCCTTCCGCGCGGGGGGTGAGGTCGAGGGTGCCGTCGTGGGCGCGGACGACGCTGTGGACGATGGCCAGGCCCAGGCCGACACCGGCGTGGTCGCCGGTGCGTGCGCGTTCCGTTCCGCGCTGGAAGGGTTCGGTGAGGGTGGGGACCAGCTCCGGTGGCACGGGACGACCCGTGTTCTCGACCCGCAGCACGCTCGCGTCGGGCCGCGCCTCGGTGTGGACGGTCACCGTGCCGCCGCGGAGGTTGTGGACGACGGCGTTCTGGACGAGGTTCGTCACCATCCGCAGCAGGAGTTCAGCGGAGCCACTGGTCCGTGTCGCCGTGCCGGTGACGTCGAGGTTGATCCGGCGCTCCTCGGCGAGGGGCAGCAGCGTTTCGGCGGCTTCCTCCGCGAGGAGGGAGAGGTCGACGCCCGCACGGACGAAGGTCCCGCGGTCGCTGCGGCTGAGCAGCAGGAGCGCCTCGGTGAGGCCGATCGCGCGGGCGTTGGCGGCGTGCAGACGTTCGATCAGCTCGTCCCGGTCCCGTGTGGGGTCCTTGCGGGCGACGTCGAGGAGCGCCCGGGAGATGGCCAGCGGGGTGCGCAGTTCGTGGGAGGCGTTCGCGGCGAACCTCCGCTGCTCGGTGACGTGCGACTCCAGTTGTTCGAGCATGGTGTCGAAGGCGTCGGACAGCTCGCGGAACTCGTCCCGGCGGCCCTCCATGCGGATCCGGTGGGACAGCGATCCGCTCCCGGCCCTGCGCGCCGCGTCCGTGATCCGGGTGAGGGGCGCGAGCATCCGGCCGGCCAGGATCCATCCCCCGACGAGGCCGAACACGAGCAGGAAGGCCATCGCCAGGGCCGCGGCCGGGGCGAAGGTGCGCACGAGGAGGTAGCGGTTGGGCGAGACACCCAGCAGGCCCTGGCTGTTGTCGGGTACGTAGCGCAGCAGGAACATCCACACCACGGCCAGCAGGAGAGCCCCGGCGACGGCGAGGAAACCGGCGTAGCTGAGGGTGAGCTTCAGCCGGGCGCTGAGCCCCGGGCGGCTACGCATGCGTCCGGTCGGGGCGGGCGCTGCCGGTGTCGATGCGGTAGCCGACGCCGGGCACCGTCGCGATGATCCATGGCTCGCCGAGCCGCTTGCGCAACGCCGAGACGGTGATGCGGACGGCGTTGGTGAAGGGGTCGGCGTTCCCGTCCCAGGCCCGCTCCAGCAGCTCCTCGGCGCTGACGACACCACCCTCGGCGGCGACGAGGACGTCGAGCACGGCGAACTGCTTGCGGGTGAGCGCGACATAGCGTCCGTCGCGGAAGACCTCCCGGCGGAAGGGGTCGACACGCAGCCCCGCGATCTCACGGACCGGGGGCCGGGCGTACGCGCGCCTGCGGTCGAGCGCCCGCAGGCGCAGCACGAGCTCGCGCAGTTCGAACGGTTTCGTCAGGTAGTCGTCGGCGCCGAGCTCGAACCCGGACTCCTTGTCGTCGATCCGGTCGGCGGCGGTGAGCATCAGGATCGGGATGCCGCTGCCGGAGGCGACGATGCGCCGGGCGATCTCGTCACCGGAGGGACCGGGGATGTCGCGGTCGAGCACGGCGAGGTCGTAGGCGTGCACGCCCAGCAGCTGAAGGGCCGTGTCGCCGTCGCCCGCGATGTCGGCCGCGATGGCCTCCAGCCGCAGTCCGTCACGGACCGCCTCGGCCAGGTGGGGCTCGTCCTCCACGATCAGTACGCGCATGTCCGCAGCCTAGGCAGCACGCCATATCGCGGGCGTATGGGACCTGTGCCCTGCGCGCGGGCCGGGTCAGCCCGCCCGTGCGTACGCGGGACCGGGCCGGCCGTCCGACGGCGTCCGCGCCGGCCCGCGCCACCAGCGGCGCGACGCCAGCGCGGCCAGTGCGGCGCCGGTGGCGTTGACGAGGACGTCGTCCACGGAGGACACGCGGTCCAGCCGCAGGACGTACTGGGCGGTCTCGACCAGGGCCGAGCAGCCCGCACCGAGCGCGAAAATCCGCGGCACGGACGCCGGTGCCGCCCATCGCGTCGGGGCGAAGAACCCCAGGGCCGCGAAGATCAGCAGGTTGCCGGCGATACCGAGCGGGCCCATCGTGACCAGGTCCCGCAGCGGCACGAGGCTCACCCGGGCGGGGACGGTGTCCGGGTCGGCGCCTCCCGGCATCATGGTCATCCACAGGAACGGCACCGTCCCGTGGACCATGCCCACCTCGGCCAGCGACGTCCGCCACGGTGACGCGGCACCGGCGGCCCGCCGGCGGTGGGCCAGCGCCCACCCGACGAGCGCGGCCGGCGGCAGCGCGACCAGTGTCATGAGCAGCACGCCGTTGAACGTGCCGAAGCAGCCGTGCCACCGCCCGGCCATGCAGGCCGGAGCGGCCATGGTGAGCGGCCGCCACAGGACGAGCCCGGCGCCCACGGCACCGAGGGCCACCAGGGCGAGGAGCACGATCCTGAGCGTGCGGCGCAGGAGGGCTGACAGGGATGTGCCGGCATTCATGGCTCCCATTGCAGACGGGGGGCCGTTGCGACGGCGTATGCGGTTCTCGATACGCCCGCCATACAGGGACCGGCACCAATCTGCCGCCTGGGCAAGGGAATTGAGCTGCTATGCCCGCTTGCTAGGCTGGCCGGATGGCATCGATCAAGCAGTTCCAGGTCACCTTCGACTGCGCGCAGCCCGAGCGCGTCGCCCGCTTCTGGTGCGAGGTGCTGGGGTACGTCGTACCGCCGCAGGCGCAGGGCGAGCAGGCGTGGTCCGCGTGCGTCGACCCCTCGGGCGCGGGTCCGCGCCTGTACTTCCAGCGGGTGCCCGAGGGGAAGGCCGTCAAGAACCGGGTGCATCTCGACGTGCGGGTCGGTACCGGGCTGGTGGGGGAAGCGCGCGTGACCGCGCTGGAGGCCGAGTGCGCACGGCTGGTCGAGCTCGGCGCGGTACGCGTGCGGCTGCTGCCCGCCGACGAGGACAACGAGTCCTGCCTCCTGATGCAGGACGTCGAGGGCAACGAGTTCTGCCTCGACTGAGCGTCCCGAGCCGGCCCCGTCACCCCTGCCCCGCCTCCCGAAGGAATTCCTCCGGGAGGTGAGGCATGTTTCCGCCGAGGGTGGGGACTCGGACAGATTTGCCCGCCCGGGTGCGGAGGTGGCCGTTCCGGGCAGGCTTTGTGAGGGACTCGAAACGTGGGTTAGCCTGCGGCGTATTTCTCATCGAGCAGATCCGTGACTGCACAAACGCATGCACGACAGCCAGGCCGCCGCCGCGGTCCTGGGAGTTCCGAGTCCTCGGCCACGAGGGCTCTTGGGGAGCGGAACGAGGGTGCGCATGACCAGCGACAGCGCCGGGGCCGTCGACGTGGTGCCGGGCGACCAGGAGCTGCGGCGGCTGCTGGCCGGCCTGACCGCCGTACGGGACGGGGACTTCGGTACCCGGTTGCCCGACGACGCGGACGGCCTCATGGGCGACATCGCCAAGGTCTTCAACGGCATGGTCGACCAGCTGTCCGTGTTCACCTCCGAGGTCACCCGCGTGGCCCGTGAGGTCGGGACCGAGGGCACGCTCGGCGGGCAGGCGGAGGTGCCGGGCGTCTCGGGCACCTGGGCCGACCTGACCGACTCGGTCAACGCCATGGCGGGCAATCTGACCACGCAGGTCCGTGACATCGCCCAGGTGGCCACGGCGGTGGCCAAGGGCGACCTGTCGCAGAAGATCGACGTGCCCGCCCGCGGCGAGATCCTGCAGCTGAAGGAGACCGTCAACACGATGGTCGACCAGCTCTCCGCCTTCGCCGACGAGGTCACCCGCGTCGCCCGCGAGGTCGGCAGCGAGGGACGCCTCGGCGGCCAGGCCCAGGTGCCCGGCGTGGCCGGCGTCTGGCGGGACCTGACCGACTCCGTGAACCACATGGCCGGCAACCTCACCAGCCAGGTCCGCTCCATCGCCCAGGTCACCACGGCGGTGGCCGAGGGCGACCTGTCGCAGAAGATCACCGTCGACGCGCGCGGCGAGATCCTGGAGCTGAAGTCCACCATCAACACGATGGTCGACCAGCTCTCCGCCTTCGCCGACGAGGTCACCCGCGTCGCCCGCGAGGTCGGCACCGAAGGACGCCTCGGCGGCCAGGCGGACGTCAAGGGTGTCAAGGGCACCTGGCGCGACCTGACCGACTCGGTGAACTTCATGGCCGGCAACCTCACCGGCCAGGTCCGCAACATCGCCCTGGTGGCCACCGCCGTCGCCAAGGGCGACCTGTCGCAGAAGATCA
Organism: Streptomyces sp. NPDC094143; assembly: GCF_040303825.1. Classification (NCBI taxonomy): domain Bacteria; kingdom Bacillati; phylum Actinomycetota; class Actinomycetes; order Kitasatosporales; family Streptomycetaceae; genus Streptomyces; species Streptomyces sp. NPDC094143. The sequence goes on along the minus strand of NZ_JBEOTZ010000026.1, from coordinate 95,483 downwards.
CCGTCGACGCGCGCGGCGAGATCCTGGAGCTGAAGTCCACCATCAACACGATGGTCGACCAGCTCTCCGCCTTCGCCGACGAGGTCACCCGCGTCGCCCGCGAGGTCGGCACCGAAGGACGCCTCGGCGGCCAGGCGCAGGTGCGCGGGGTGTCGGGCACCTGGAAGGACCTCACCGACAACGTCAACGTGATGGCCTCCAACCTGACCGGCCAGGTCCGCTCCATCGCCCAGGTCGCCACCGCCGTGGCCCGCGGCGACCTGTCGCAGCGGATCACCGTCGAGGCCAAGGGCGAGGTGGCCGCGCTCGCCGAGGTCATCAACACGATGGTCGACACGCTGTCGGCGTTCGCGGACGAGGTCACCCGCGTCGCCCGCGAGGTCGGCACCGAAGGACGCCTCGGCGGCCAGGCGCACGTGCCGAACGTCGCCGGCACCTGGAAGGACCTCACCGACAACGTCAACTCGATGGCCAACAACCTCACCGGCCAGGTGCGCAACATCGCGCTGGTGACGACCGCCGTGGCCAAGGGCGACCTGTCGAAGAAGATCGACGTCGACGCGCGCGGCGAGATTCTCGAACTGAAGACGACGATCAACACGATGGTCGACCAGCTCTCCGCCTTCGCCGACGAGGTCACGCGTGTCGCCCGCGAGGTGGGCACCGAGGGCCGGCTGGGCGGCCAGGCCGAGGTCGAGGGCGTCTCGGGCACCTGGAAGCGCCTGACGGAGAACGTCAACGAGCTGGCGGGCAACCTGACCCGGCAGGTGCGGGCGATCGCCGAGGTGACCAGCGCGGTCGCCGAGGGCGATCTGACCCGCTCGATCAACGTGGAGGCGTCCGGCGAGGTCGCCGAGCTCAAGGACAACATCAACTCCATGGTGGAGTCCCTGCGCGAGACCACCCGGGCCAACCAGGAGCAGGACTGGCTCAAGACCAACCTCGCCCGGATCTCCGGGCTGATGCAGGGCCACCGCGACCTGCCCGTGGTCGCCGAGCTGATCATGGACGAGCTGGTCCCGCTGGTGTCGGCCCAGTACGGCGCCTTCTACCTCGCCGAGGACGGCGAGGACGGGCCCGAGCTGCGGCTCGTCGGCTCCTACGGCTACCCGGAGGACAGCACCCGGCCGACCCGGATCGCCTTCGGCCGCACCCTGGTCGGCCAGGCCGCGCGCAGCCGGCGCACCATCGTCGTGGACGAGCTGCCGCCCGACTACGTCACCATCTCCTCGGGGCTCGGCCAGGTCGTGCCGTCGGCGCTGGTGCTGCTGCCGATCGTGGTGGAGGGCCAGGTCCTCGGCGTCATCGAGCTGGCGTCCGTCACCGCGTTCACCCAGATCCACCGGGACTTCCTCGCGCAGCTGATGGAGACCCTGGGGGTCAACCTCAACACCATCGTGGCCAACGCGCGGACCGACGAGCTGCTCGTCGAGTCGCAGCGCCTCACGGCCGAGCTCCAGGCCCGTTCCACCGAGCTGCAGGTGCAGCAGGAGGAACTCCAGCGCTCCAACGCGGAACTGGAGGAGAAGGCCTCGCTGCTGGTGGCCCAGAACCGGGACATCGAGGCGAAGAACCTGCAGATCGAGCAGGCCCGGCAGGAGCTGGAGACCCGTGCCCAGCAGCTGTCGCTGGCCTCCAAGTACAAGTCTGAGTTCCTGGCCAACATGAGCCACGAGCTGCGCACCCCGCTCAACAGCCTGCTGATCCTGGCCCAGCTGCTGGCGCAGAACCCGTCCCGCAACCTCACGCCCAAGCAGGTCGAGTACGCGCAGATCATCCACTCCGCCGGTTCGGACCTGCTCCAGCTGATCAACGACATCCTCGACCTGTCCAAGGTGGAGGCCGGGAAGATGGACGTCGCGCCCGAGCGGGTGGCGCTGCGCCAGCTCATCGAGTACGTCGAGGCCACCTTCCGGCCCATGACGACGCAGAAGAGCCTGGAGTTCACCGTCACGACCGCGCCGGGCGCCCCCGCCGACCTGCTCACGGACGACTCCCGGCTGCGTCAGGTGCTGCGCAACCTCCTGTCGAACGCCGTGAAGTTCACCGAGCAGGGCGGCGTGGAGCTGAGCATCGAGCCCGCGGCGGACCACGAGGTGCCCGAGGGCGTGGTCCGGGGCGGCGCCGTGGTGGCCTTCCGGGTGAAGGACACCGGCATCGGCATCCCGGAGCAGAACCTGGAGACGATCTTCGGCGCCTTCCAGCAGGCGGACGGCACGACGAGCCGCAAGTACGGCGGCACCGGCCTGGGGCTGTCCATCACGCGGGAGATCGCCCAGCTGCTCGGCGGCGCCGTCACGGTGGACAGCACGCCCGGGCAGGGCAGCACGTTCACGCTGTTCCTGCCGGTGGCCCGCCCCGACTTCGAGGAACTGCTCAACCACGGCAGGGCCCCGGAGCGGGACTCCGCCGAGGCCCTGCCGCAGGACGCGTCGCAGTCGGTGCCGGTGCCCCAGATCGGGCCGGGACCGCGGCCCCGGCGTCTGCTCGTCGTGGAGGAGCGGCCGCGCGGTCTGCTCACCCTCGTCGCGGAGAGCGTGGTCGCCGACCTGACGCACGGCCGGTCCGACGGCGGGCGGCCCGCCGTCGACATCATCACCGCCGTGGGCGCACAGGAGGCGGCCGGTGCCCTCGCGGCCGACCCGTGCCACTGCGTCGTCCTGGAGCTGGGCATGGGCGACGGCGAGGCGTCCCGGTTCCTGCAGGCTCTGGAGGGCGACTCGGCGCTGGCGAGCGTCCCGGTGCTGGTGCACAGCAGCCACCCCACGGACGTCGCCCTGGACGAGACGCTGCGCGCCCGCACGGCGGGCGGGGCGCTGGAGCTGCTGTCCAGCCTCGACGAGCTGCGCGAGCGGATCGCCCTGCACCTGTCCGCTGAGGAACCCGGTGACGTGCTGTCCCTGGTCCGGCCCGAGGAGGCGCAGGCGCTGACGCCGCCGGTGGTCGACGACGCCTCGGCGGGCCGCACCGTCCTGGTCGTCGACGACGACGCGCGCAACCTCTTCGCCCTCAGCGGCATCCTGGAGCTGCACGGCTTCCGGGTCCTGCACGCGGAGAACGGGCGCCGGGGCATCGAGACGCTGGTGAACAACCCGGATGTCGCCATCGTGCTGATGGACGTGATGATGCCGGAGATGGACGGGTACACGGCGACCGCGGAGATCCGCAAGATGCCGCAGTACGCCGACCTGCCGATCATCGCCGTGACGGCGAAGGCGATGCCCGGCGACCGGGACAAGAGCATCGCCTCGGGCGCGAGCGACTACGTCACCAAGCCGGTCGACACGCGCGACCTCATGGCCTGCGTCCGCCGCTGGCTGCCCGCGTGAGCCCGCCGGTGCCCGACCCGCACACCGGCGGGCCGGGCACCCCGCAGGGCCAGCCGTTCCGCGCCACCGGGCGCTGAAGCCGAGGAGCATCCACACCGTGAGCATGTCCGAGCAGCCGAGCGAACCGCAGGCCGACGAGCCGCAGCGCGACTTGGCCGGCCTGGTGTCCGCCACCCCGTCGGGGACGGCGGAGGCCGCCCAGCCGGAGTCCGACGAGCAGTGGGTGGTCCCCGACGGGCAGCTGACGTCCCCCGAGGCGCTGCTGTCGGAACTCGGCGGTGTCTCGACCGCCTCACCGGTGGGGCGGCTTGCGGCCACCGTGGAGCGGCTCAGCCGGGAGGTGCGGGCCGCCCAGGCGGAGGCCGAGGGGCGTGCCCTGATCGAGCTCGCCAAGGGCGTCCTGGTCGAACGGCTGAAGTGCGGTCCGGCCCAGGCCGCCCGCCAGCTCTCCGAGCTGGCCGAACAGGCGCAGGTCAGTCCCCTGGAACTCGCCGTCGACGTCATCAACCAGGCCGCCCGGGACCGGATGTCCGAGGTGACCGACGCGTTCCTGGCCGCCACCAAGGCCGCCGACGAGGCGGAGGCCGAGTCGGCCGCCGTGCGCCTGCGCGCGGCCGAGAGCGGTGTGCTGGCGGCGGACGACACCCAGGCCGTGGCGGACGCCCTGCTGGAGCAGGCGCTGCGCCCCCTCGGCGCGGTGGCCGTGGCCATATGGGCCGCGGGTCCCGACGGTTCGCTCACCCTGGCGGGCAGCGCCGGCTTCTCCCCCGCCGAGGCCACGCGCTGGCGCTACGTCCCGCCGGAGGTGGTGACGGTGGCGCGCCGGGGCCTCGTCGAGCGCGAGGGGCACTGGATCACCGCCCTGAAGGAGACCGGGCTGCCCACGATCGGGCTGCACCACCATCCGGACGGCGGCCGGGCCGCCCTGCCCGCCGGCACCGGGGGGCGCGTCCACGGGGTGCTGGAGATCGCCTGGCCCGAGCCGCTGGAGCCGCAGCGCCCGCAGATCGTCCGGCAGGTGGAGGCGCTGGCGGAACTGTGCGCGCACACGCTGGAGATGTACACGCCGCTGCCGACCGGGGCCCAGGAGCCGCGTGTCGTGCCGGACGCCGCCGAGCTGATGGACCTGGCCGACGGGCTGCACGATCCCGCCCTGGTCCTGGTGCCGCACCTGGACGCCGACGGGCATCTGGTGGACTTCCGCATCCAGCACGTCAACGACCGCTTCCTCGATCCGGCCGGCCGGCCCCGGGCGGTGGTCAACGGCGCGCTGCTGCTGGAGGCCTATCCGATGGCCGCCGGTGACAGCGAGCTGTTCCAGCGCGTCGAGCGCGTCTACGCCACCGGTGAGCCCTTCCGGGCCCGGCGGATGAGCCTCACCGCCCTCGTCGACCAGGTGCCGCTGTCGGCGATCGCGGACATCAGCATCAGCCGGCACGGCACGTCGGTGCTCCTCATCTGGCGGATCGAGGACGAGACGGCGCGGCTGGCGAGCCTGCTGCAGAACGCCCAGCGCCTCGGCCGGATCGGCGGGTTCGAGGAGAACGTCCTGACCGGTGAGATCACCTGGAACGGGCAGCTGTTCGACCTCTACGGGCGCCCGCAGTCGAGCACGCCGGTGCCCCTGGAGGAACTGCCCGCCCACGCCCACCCGGACGACGGCGTCTCCATCCGCCGTTTCCTGCGCACGCTGCTGCACCACCGGCGGCCGGCTTCCGCGGCCTTCCGGTTGCAGCGGCCGGACGGGGTGACCCGGCACATCCGGATCGTCGCCGAGCCGGTGCTCGACACCGACGACCGGCTGCTCCTGGTACGCGGCGCCTGCCAGGACATCTCCGCGCAGCACTGGACGGAGGTGGCGCTGGCCGCCACCCGCGACCAGCTGGCGCACACCGAGCAGCAGGCCACCGAGCGCAACCGGCTGACCTTGCAGCTGCAGCACGCCATCATGCCGCCGACGCAGGCGCCGTTGCAGGTGGCCGGCCTGCAGGTGGCGGTCCGTTACCGGCCGGCGGAGACCGAGCAGCTGGTGGGCGGCGACTGGTACGACGCCGTCGTCCTGCCGTCCGGGATGGTGCTGCTGTGCGTCGGGGACGTGGCCGGGCACGGCATCGAGGCCGCCACCAGCATGGTGGTGCTGCGCAACGCGCTGCGGGGCCTCGCGGTGACCGGCGCCGGGCCGGGGCAGCTGCTGTCGTGGCTGAACATCGTGGCGCACCATCTGACGGGCGCCGTCACCGCGACGGCGGTGTGCGGGCTGTACGACCCGCAGCGGCGCACCCTGCGCTGGGCCCGGGCGGGCCACCTGCCCCCGGTCCTGGTCCGGGACGCGGAGGCGGCCCCGCTGCCGCTGGGCAGCGGTCTCCTGCTGGGCGCGGTCCCCGAGGCCGCGTACGAGGAGAAGGAGATGCAACTCGCCGCCGGGGACACGCTGCTGATGTACACGGACGGCCTGATCGAACGCCGGGACCGGCCGGTGGAGGAGTCGCTGACCCATCTGCTGACCACCGCGCGCGCGGCCCCCACCACCCTCGACCAGCAGCTGGACCGCCTGCTGACCTACAGCAAGTCGGACACGGACGACGACACGTGCATCGTGGGCATCCGGGTGGGCTGACCGCCAAGTGGCGGCGGCACGCGCGGCGGCCGGTCAGCCGTCGGTGCGCGCCGCCGCGTCGAGCAGCGGCCCGAGTTCTCGGGCGACGGTCGTCAGGGGGCGCACGTCCCGCTCGGCCCGGGCCAGGAGGATCGCCCCCTCCAGGGCGCTGATCATCAGCGTGGCGAGCTGCCCCGCCCGTTCCTCGGGCACGCCCGTCTCGGCCAGGGCCCCGGCGACCGCCGAGGTCCAGGCGGTGAACGCGGCGGACGCGGCCTCCCGGGTGGAGGGGGCCGACTCGGCGCAGTCCACCGTGGCGGCGGCCACCGGGCAGCCGCCCGCGAAGCCGGCGGTCTCGTACTCGTCGGTCCACTGCCGCACCATCGCGGCGAACAGCCCGCTCGGGGTCGGCTCGGGCAGCGCGGCCAGGTAGCGGGTGACCCGGCCCGCCGCGTAGCGGCCCGCCCAGCCGACGGCCTCCTCGACCAGCTGGGTCTTGCCGCCGGGGAAGTAGTGCTGGAGCGACCCGCGCGGGGCGTCGGCCTCGGCGGCCACCTCGCGCATGCCGGTGGAGACGACGCCGTCGCGCCGGATCAGCTGGGCCGCGCTGAACACCATCCGCTCGCGCGGCCCCCGTTCCGACACCGCCATCGCCGACCTCCACCGCCGCGTCCACTCGCTTCGACCCCACCCTATGACCGGTGTCATAAACCCGGCTACTATGACCGCTGTCATAACCGAGGGCGGCAGGAGCGGCCCGGCCGCGCCGGGCCGGAAGAGGCGGTGCATCGTGGACGTCGGTTTCATCGGCCTGGGGGTCATGGGGCAGCCCATGGCACTCAACCTCGCCCGTGCCGGGACGCCGCTGGTGGTGTGGAACCGCACCGCGCAGCGGTGCGCACCGCTGCGGGCCGCGGGCGCCGAGGTCGCCGCGAGCGCGGCCGAGGTCTTCCGGCGGTGCGGCACGGTGTTCCTGATGCTGGCCGACGAGGCCGCCGTCGACGCGGTGCTGGGGCGAGGCGGACCGGACTTCGCCGCGCGCGTCGCCGGACGCACCGTCGTCCACATGGGCACGACGTCCGCGGAGTTCTCCAGCGGCCTCCAGGACGACGTCCGCGCCGCGGGCGGCCGGTACGTCGAGGCACCGGTGTCGGGATCGCGCGTCCCGGCCGAGCGGGGCGAGCTGGTGGGAATGCTGGCGGGTGACAGCGCCGCAGTGGCGGCCGTGCGGCCCCTGCTCGCCCCGATGTGCCGGGAGGCGTTCGGGTGCGGGGCGGTCCCGGGCGCGCTGCTGATGAAGTTCTCGGTGAACCTGTTCCTGATCACGCTGGTCACGGGGCTCGCCGAGGCGTTCCACTTCGCGGACCGGCACGGCGTCGACCGGCGGCTGCTCCGGGACGTGCTGGACGCCGGGCCGATGGCCAGTGCCGTCTCCCGGGTCAAGGCGCCGAAGCTGCTGGAGCGCGACTTCGCCGTCCAGGCGGCCGCCGCGGACGTCCTGAAGAACAACCGCCTGATCGCCGAGGCCGCCCGCGCGGCGGACCTGGCGTCCCCGCTCCTGGACGTCTGCCACGCCCTCTACGAGGAGACCGTCGCGCGGGGCCACGGCGCCGAGGACATGGTGGCGGTCCTGCACGCCCTGGAGGCCCGGACGGCGTCGGCCGCCGTCACACCACGTCCCCCGGCTCCCGGGACCGCGTCGGCACCGTCGGCCTGACGGGCGCTGCTGGGCCGTGTCAGCAGCGTTGCAGGTCAATACGCCTGGCCCGCCGCGCGCGGCCCGGCCCCGGGCAGCGGCGGCAGGGCCGTCCCGTGGATCCACGCCCGCAGCAGTTCGTCCACCGGCTCGGTGGCGAAGCGGGACACGTGCGCCGTGAAGGCGTCGGTCGTCACCGTGCCGCCCCGGTGCTGCCGGGCCCAGTCCCGCAGCATGCGGAAGAAGGCGATGTCGCCCAGGGCGTGGCGCACCACGTGCAGGACGAGCCCGCCGCGTTCGTAGAGCCGGTCGTCGAACATGGACTTGCGCCCCGGGTCCGCAAGCCGCAGGTCCTGCGGCAGTGACGACAGCAACCGGTGCGCCGAGGCGGCGAGTTGCTCCGCCGTGCGCCCGCCCGAGCGCTCCGACCACAGCCACTCCGCGTACTTCGCGAACCCCTCGTTCAGCCAGATGTGCCGCCAGTCCGCGATGGTCACGCTGTTGCCGAACCACTGGTGCGCCAGCTCGTGCGCCACCAGGCGCTCCGAACCCCGCACCCCGTCCACGTGGTTGGCGCCGAACAGTGACAACCCCTGCGCCTCGACGGGCACGTCGAGCTCCTCCTCGGTGACCACGACCGCGTACTCGTCGAACGGGTACGGCCCGAACAGCTCCTGGAAGACCTCCATCATCCGCGGCTGGCGCGCGAAGTCGCGCGAGAAGTCGCCCAGCAGACGCGCCGGGATGTGCCCGTGCTGCGGCACGCCGCCCGGCCCGGGGTCGCCCAGCAGCACCGTCTGGTACGTGCCGATCGCCAGTCCGACCAGATAGCTGGAGGTCGGTGCCGGCTGCTCGTACACCCAGGTGGTCGTGCTGGCCTTCGTCGTCCGGGTCAGCAGCCGCCCGCCCGCCACCACCGCGTACGCCGACGGCGTGGTGACCGAGATCTGGTACGACGCCTTGTCGGCGGGCCGGTCGTTGCACGGGTACCACGACGGTGCCCCGATCGGCTGACTGGCCACCAGCGCGCCGTCCTCCAGTTCCTCCCAGCCGAGCCCGCCCCACGGGCTGTCGACCGGCTCGGGGTTGCCGGACCAGCGCACCTCGACCGTGAAGGCGGCACCGGCGCGGACCGGCTTGGCGGGGCGGACGCGCAGCCTGCCGCCGCGGTGCGTGTAGTGCGGCTGCCGTCCGTCGACCCGCACCCGGCCGATTCTGTAGTCGGCCAGGTTCAGCACGAACTCGGTCAGCGGCGCCCGTCCCGCTATGGCGTTGATGCGGGCCGTCCCGGACAGCCGGTTGGGGCCCGGGCGGTAGTCCAGCGCGAGTTCGTACCGGTGCACCCGGTACCGCGGGTCGCCGTGCTCCGGGAAGTACGGGTCCGCGCCCGCCACCTGCTGGACTGCCACTGCCGTCTGTGCTCCCTGCGCCGTGCCGCTGCCATGTGGTGCCGGTCCGCCGTCCGCCGGCTCCGCGCGGCCGGCGCTCAGGAGCGCCATGCCTCGATCGGGTTGCCGAGCCAGCGGGTGTCGTCGGGGACGGACTCCGCGGCCATGACGAGCGACGCGGGACCCAGCGTCGTACGGGCCCCGATCGTGCTGCCGGGCAGGACGATCCCGCCAGGACCCAGCGTCGCGCCCTCACGGAGGACCACAGTATCCGTCCGCAAGATCCGGTCGTGGAAGAGGTGGGTCTGCAGGACGCAGCCCCGGTTCACGGTGGCCGCGTCCCCGATGGTCACCAGGTCGGTCTCCGGCAGCCAGTAGCTCTCCACCCACGCGCCCCTGCCGATCCGCGCGCCCAGACCCCGCAGCCAGGCCGTCGTCACCGGCGTGCCCGGCACGGCGCCCGCCAGCCACGGCACGGCGAGCACCTCGACGAAGGTGTCCGCCAGTTCGTTGCGCCACACGAAGGGGGACCACAGTGGATGCTCCCCGCTGCGGTGCCGGCCCACGAGCGCCCACTTGGCGACGATCGAGACGAGGGCCGCGACCGCTCCCGCCGTGAGGAGCACGAGTCCCGACAGCGGCGGCGCCCACGCCCCCAGCGCGCACAGCGCGGCCACCGTCAGCACCGCGAGACCGGCCGAGCAGATCACCGGGGCGAGCCGGCACAGCTCCACGAGACCGCGCGCCCACAGCAGGCGTGCCGGCGGGTCGTACGTCCGGCTCCCGTCACCGCCGGCCGCCGCACGCGGCAGCTTGACCGGGGGCAGCCCCAGGTAGGAGCTGCCCTTCTTGGCCTTCTTCGGTGTCGCCGACAGCACCCCGACCAGTCCGCCGTCCGGCACCGACCGGCCCGGCGCGGTCATCCCGGAGTTGCCGAGGAAGGCCCGCCGCCCGATCTCGGCCCGCCCGATCCGCATCCAGCCGCCGCCGAGTTCGTACGGCGCGGTCAGCGTGTCGTCGGCCAGGAACGCGCCCTCGCCGACGGTCGTCAGGCTGGGCAGGGCCAGCACCGTCGACACCTCGGCGCCGCGCCCGACGCGCATTCCGAGCAGCCGCAGCCACACCGGTGTGACCAGCCCGGCGTACAGCGGGAACAGCGTCTCCCGGGAGCGGTCCATCAGCTGCGTGACCGTCCAGGCCTGCCAGCCGGTCCTGCTGTGCGTCGGGTACGTGCCCTCACTCAGCCCCAGGCTCAGCAGCCGTACGGCGGCCAGGATCAGCAGCGCGTACGCGGCCCCGTAGGCGAGCGTCGCCGGGACGAGGGCGAGCGCGACCCCGCGTACGGTCACGTCCGGCGTGAGGAAGGAGTGGGCCACCAGGAGCGCCGCCGCGCCCGCGAGGACCGGCAGGGCGCTCAGCGCGAAGCCCGTCACGCCGTACATCACCCGCCAGTGCGCGCCCCGCGCCGGGCGTTGTCCCGGCCAGTTGCGCTTGGCCTTGCCGAGTTTGACGGCGGGCGCGCCCGCCCACCGCTGCCCGGTGGGGATCTGCCCGGTGACGGCCGAACCGGGCGCCACCTCGGCGCGCTTGCCGACCCGGGCGCCCGGCATGAGCAGGCTGCGCGTGCCGACGACGGCGTGCGCGCCCACCTTCACCGGGCCGATCTCCAGCCGGTCGCCGTCCAGCCACCAGCCCGACAGGTCGACCTCGGACTCCACGGCCGCACCGCGCCCCAGCTTGAGCATCCCGGTGACCGGGGGCAGCGAGTGCAGGGCGGCGTCCGGGCCGATCCTGGCGCCCAGCGCCCGCGCGTACCGCTCCAGCCAGGAGCCCGTCAGCGAGGTGGCTCCGCTGAATTCGGCGAGCCGCTCCGCGGTCCACAGCCGCAGATGCACGCCGCCGCCGCGCGGGTACCGGCCGGGCCGCACGCCACGGAGCAGCAGCCGTGCGCCTCCGGCGGCCAGGGCGAGGCGCCCCGGCGGGCTGAGCAGGGCGACGGCCCCGGCGGCGAGGAGCCACCAGGGGGCCGTGGGCAGCCAGGTGCAGCCGGGCAGCAGGGCGCCGAGGGCGGCCAGTGCCACGGTCCAGCGCAGGCCGAGCAGGGTGAACAGCGGTACCAGGAGCAGCAGTTGGACGGCCTGGGCGCGCCTCGGCACGGGAGCGACGGTGCGCCGGGGCTCGTCGTCGTGCGCCGACTTCTCCAGCCGCCGGGCGAGCTTGCGCAGCACCGGCTGCTGGTAGATGTCCAGGACGGCCGCGCTCGGGTAGCGGGTCCGCAGCCGGGTGGTCAGCTGGGCGGCGGACAGACTGCCGCCGCCGATTCCGAAGAAGTCGTCGCCGGCGCCGGTGACCGGGATGCCCAGCACCTCGGTCCACTGCTCGGCGAGCCAGGCCTCGGTGCCGTGGAGCGGCTCGGCGGGGCCGCCGGTCCGCAGGCCCTCAAGCGGCCAGGGCAGCGCGGCCCGGTCCACCTTGCCCGAGGTGCGGGTCGGCAGTTCCTCGACCGGCGCGAGCAACGGCACGAGTGCGGCGGGCAGTTCGGCGCGCAGCTTCTCCACGGCGAGGGCGTGGTCCCAGCCGTCCTGGGTGACGACGTAGCCGACCAGGAGCTGGTTGCCGCCGCGGGCGGTCCGCACGGCGGCCGCCGCGCCGGCGACCGAGGGCAGGGCCTGGAGTGCGGCATCGACCTCGCCGAGTTCGATCCGGCGCCCGCCGAGCTTGATCTGCTCGTCGGCCCGTCCGAGGAAGACCAGCCCCTCGGGCTCGGCCCTGACGAGGTCGCCGCTGCGGTACGCCCGTTCCCAGCCCAGGGACTCCAGCGGCGCGTACTTCTCCGCGTCCTTGCCGTCATCGAGGTAGCGGGCCAGCCCGACCCCGCCGATCACCAGCTGCCCGCTCGCGCCCATCGGCACGGGTTCCCCGGCCTCGTCGACGACGGCCAGGTCCCAGCCGGCCAGGGGCAGCCCGATGCGGATCGGCTCCCGGCCGCTCAGCAGCGAGGCGCAGGCCACCACGGTCGCCTCGGTCGGCCCGTAGGTGTTCCAGACCTCGCGTCCCTCCGTCACCAGCCGCTGGGCCAGTTCGGGCGGGCAGGCCTCCCCGCCGAAGATCAGCAGCCGTACGTCGTTGAGGGTCTCCGGCTCCCACAGCGCGGCGAGCGTGGGCACCGTCGACACGACGGTGATCTCCTGCTCGACCAGCCAGGGCCCGAGGTCGGCGCCGCTTCTGACCTGTGCACGCGGCACCGGCGCCAGACAGGCCCCGTGGCGCCAGGCCAGCCACATCTCCTCGCAGCTGGCGTCGAACGCCACCGAGAGGCCGGCCATGACCCGGTCCCCGGGCCCGATCGGCTCCTCGGTGAGGAACAGGGCGGCCTCGGCGTCCACGAAGGCGGCGGCGCTGCGGTGCGAGACGGCTACGCCCTTCGGCCTGCCGGTGGAGCCGGACGTGAAGATGATCCACGCGTCGTGTCCGACGCCGGGACGCGCGGCGGGGGTGCCGGACGTGCCGTGCGCGGTGATCTCGTGCCCGGCCCCGACGACGGCCCGCACGTCCGCCTCGCCGAACACCAACGCGGCCCGCTCTTCCGGGTCCTCGGCGTCGACGGGCACATAGGCGGCACCGGCCGCGAGCACGGCGAGGACCGCGATGTACAGCTCGTTGGTGCCGGAGGGGACCCGGACCCCCACCCGGTCCCCGAGTCCGACGCCGGCGGAGGCGAGCCGCCTGCGCAGCCGCTCGACGTCCGCGGCCAGCGCCCGGTAGGTCAGGCAGGTGGTGCCGTCGTCCAGGGCGGGCTCGTCCGGGTACGACCGCACGGACGCCTCGAAGACGTCGACGAGCGTGCGCGGCGATGCCGCCGGACCTCCCGGGAAACGTGCCGTGTCCCCGAACCGCCGGTGGATCTGTGCGCCGAACTCTTCGTCGAGCAGGCCGAGAGCGTCGCTCTCCTGTACGGCTGCCATCCCGGTCCTCGCGTCTGGATCCCGGATGCCTCCGGGGCGCTGGTGGGCCCGCAGGTGTGCCTGGGGTTGTCCGGCTCCAGCTGCCAACAAGCCGGAAATCTTAGTACCAGGCTGGGTTTGGGCGCTTCGCCGCGCCACCCGGGGTGGCCGTCCGGGGGTGTCGCGGGGCTGACGGGAAGAGCCTGACCTGGGGCTTCTCAGGGCGGGGAGACTTCCCCCACACGACTTCCCCCACACCGGCGGGCCGGGCGCACCGGATCTGCCGGTCAGCGCGCCCTTCCCCGCGGCTTCAGCGGCATGTTGGGCAGGGCCGGTGCGGGGAGGGGGTCGCCGTCGTAGCCCTGGACGACGCCGAACCGCGTGCCCCGTGTCCAGTCCTCGCGCGCCTGCACGATCTCCTCGTGCGAGCGGGCGATGAAGTTCCACCACATGATGATCTCCTCCCCGAAGGGAGGCCCGCCGAGCAGTACCGTCCGGGCCGGGGCGCCGGAGTCGTTCGCGAGGGTCAGGGTCGCGGATCCGCAAGGCAGGTAGCCGAGTTCGGCCGGTTTCAGCGGGGCGCCGGCGAGACGGACGTCGCCGGTGTCGACGAGCAGGCCGTGTTCGAAGGCGGTGTCCACGGGGAGGGTGAGCGTCGCTCCCGGTTCGAGGGTGATCTCGGCGCCGAGCAGGGGCGTGAAGGTCCGCACCGGGGAGGTGCGGCCGGCGAGTGTGCCCAGGAAGACGCTGACGGCGGCGCCGTCGACGCGTACCGGCTCGGGCACGTGGTGCTGGAAGTCCCGGGCGGTGTCGCGGTGTTCGCCGGGCAGGGCCACCCACAGCTGGACGCCGTGCAGGACGGTCGTCGCCGGGGTGGAGACCTCGGAGTGGGCGATGCCGTGTCCGCCGGTCATGAGATTGAGCTCGCCGGGGCGGATCAGGGCGTGGGTGCCGAGGCTGTCGCGGTGCTCGATCTCCCCGCTGAAGAGCCAGCTCACGGTCTGCAGGCCGGTGTGCGGATGCGGGGGCACGACCATGCCCGTCGCGGTGGCGTCGACCGGGCCGTAGTGGTCGGCGAAGCACCAGGCGCCGATCAGGGACCGGGCCCGCTGGGGCAGCGTCCGGCGCACGGGCAGGGCGCGCGGGCCGCCCAGGGGCACCTCCCGCGGGGACAGTACCTCGACGTGCGGCGTCCCGGCCGGTGCGCCGCCGTCCGCGCTCGCCCCGCAGCGCAGGGCCTCCGGCGCGGTTTCCACGTTGCTCACCGGGACCACCCCTCACCCACTCCGGTTGTCACATCAACCACTATGTCACGCGGTCCGGCGGACGGCCACGGCGGATGTCGTCAGGGTCGCTCCTCGTCCATCCGGGCGAGCACCCGCTCGGAGATCTCGGCCAGGGTCCGCAGCTCCGCCGGGGTGACGTGGTCGAGGAACAGCTCGCGCACCGCGGCGACATGACGGGGAGCGGCGGCCTCGATCGCCGCACGCCCCGCGTCCGTGATCACCACGAACGCGCCGCGGCCGTCCTCCGGGCACTCCTCGCGCACCACCATGCCGCGCCCGGCCATGCGTGCGATGTGGTGGGACATCCGGCTCTTCTCCCACTCCAGGGCGCGGGCCAGGTCGTGGTGACGGCGGCGCCCGTCGGGGACGTCCGTCAGCTGGACGAGGACCGCGAAGTCGGCGGGCGAGAGGTTCGACACCGACTGCAGCAGACGTCCCAGACGCCCTCCGAGCCGCTCCTGCAGACGAACGAAGCCCCGCCAGGCGCGCTGCTCCTGAGGCGTCAGCCATCGCGCTTCTTCTGCCATGGGCGAAGTCTACGCATGGTTGACACATCATCCACTTCCCGCCTGTGGTCCGGTCCCGTCCGCGGCCCGGCGGCCTGCCGGGTTCACGACGGCCTTCGTCGTCGCCGCCCTGGGCGGTGAGCTGCCGGACCCCGCGCCGGCGCCCGCGACCGGCTGAGGTTCAGCTCTGCCGGGCGTGCACCGGGCTGTTGGCGACGTCGTCCGGGCAGGTGGGGTGCGCCTCCCGCGAACGCCGGTCGCGCCGCCAGTCGAACGCCGCGAGGGCCAGGGAGGCCGCCATGCCGACGATGCCGGCGACCAGCGCGAGGAAGAGGGCGCCGCGGTAGTCGTCGTCACGGTGGCCGAGCACCAGGTAGAAGAGGCCGGGCAGGGCCGCTGTGCCCACGGCGGCGCCGAGCCGCTGCCCGGTCTGCAGCGCGCCGCCCGCAGCCCCGGCCATGTGCACGGGGACGTCCCGCAGGGTCATGGTGATGTTGGGCGAGATCACGCACCCGCCGCCGAGGCCGCCGAGGAACAGGGCCGGAGCGGACAGCCAGGGGGCGATCCCGATCGGCGCGAAGCGCAGCAGCAGCGCGGTGCAGCCCAGCCCGAGGATCACCCCCGTGAGCCCGCCCACGGTCAGCAGCCGGCCGAGCCGGTCCACCAGCCGGCCGGAGACGGCGGCGGCGCAGGCCGAGCCGACGGCGAAGGGCGTCACGGCGAGGGCGGACCGCAGCGGCGAGAAGCCGAGCCCGTGCTGGTAGAAGAGGGCGAAGACCAGCCAGATGCCGCTGAAGCCGATGAAGTAGAGCGTGCCGACGCCGGCGCCGACGGCGTAACCGCGCACCTCGGTGAACAGGCGCGGGTCGAGCAGCGGCTGGGTGTCCCGGGCCAGCAGGCGGCGCTGCCACAGGGTGAAGACGACCAGCAGGGTGGCGCCGACGGGGAACAGCCACCACAGTCGGGTGAGGCCGCCGCCCTCGGCCTGCACCAGCGGGTACATGAGCGCCAGGACGCCGAGGCCGAGGAGCAGCACCCCGGGCAGGTCCACGTGTCCCCGGCCCGACCGCCGGGTGCGGGGCAGCAGGCGGCGGCCCAGGAGCACGGCGAGGATGCCGATGGGGACGTTGATGTAGAAGATCCACCGCCAGCCCTGGGGGCCGTCGGCCAGCGCCAGGATCAGCCCGCCGGCGAGCGGGCCGACCGCGGAGGAGATGCCGACGGTGGCGCCGAAGAACCCGAAGGCGCGTCCGCGTTCCGCGCCCCGGAACATCTGCTGGATGAGCGCGGAGTTCTGCGGTGCCATGAAGCCGGCCGCCAGGCCCTGGGCGAGGCGGGCCGCCACCAGCAGGGCGATGCTGGGAGCCGCTCCGCAGGCCGCGCTGAACAGCACGAAGCCGCTGAGGGCGAGCAGGAAGATGCGGCGCCGGTCCAGCGCGTCGCCGAGGCGGCCGGCGGTGACCAGGGCCAGGCCGAAGCTCAGGGCGTAGCCCGACACCACCCATTGCACCTGCGCGGCGGAGGCGTGCAGCTCCCGCTGGATGGTGGGCAGGGCCACCGCCACGATCGACACGTCCAGCAGGCTCATGAAGCCGGCGACCAGGGTGACCCAAAGGGCCCGCCAGCGGCGCGGCTCCGGCTCGTGGTCGCTCTCCGCTGTGCCCCGGGTCCCGCCGCCCGGCGCCGATGCCGTCACATGAGCTCCTTCCGCCAGGGGCCGACCCGGGCGAACCAGGTTCCCCACCAGGGCACCAGCACACACGACCGGACGCGCGTCCGCGACCGCGGGCGGGCGGGCCACTCACCCGGGCCACCTTCCGTCACCCACGGTGATCGTCTTCCCAAGCAGCACGAGCCGGCCCGCGCCGGCGCCCTGAGGCCGTGTCGGCGGGAGGGACATCGCGGACATGGCCTAGGCCCCGCGGCCCGTCGCCGAGGCGAAGCCGAGCCAGGTGTGGCGGTTGTTCCACCAGCACCAGCCGACCTTCGGGGCGTCGCGGCGCTCGCGGCCGTCCCGCCCGGTGCCGTTGCTGATCCAGATCGCCGGGGTGCGGGCGTCCAGCCTGCCGTCGGGCTTGCGCAGCCGGGAGCCGATGGTCATGAAGCAGCGGTTGCGCTCCAGGGCCTCGGGCTGCTGGAGCAGCCAGTGGATGCCCTCGGTGAGGACGAGCGGGGTGCGGTCCTCCCCGGTGAGCGCCGGCAGGGCCTCCTCGGGGCTCCGGTTGGCCAGGTGGTCGCCCCGGTCGACGCCGGTGACGAGGTAGAGCGGGGCTTCGGGCAGCTCGACGCCGCACGGCGTGAACGCGTCGACGTCGGGCATGTCGACGACGACGAAGCCCGGCTTGCCGTCGCGGCGCAGCAACGGCGCGAGGGCGGAGGCGGGGACCCGGTCCGGGTGCACGGCCAGCAGGGCACCGTCGCCCTCGGCGGCGGCGGCGAAGGCCCGGACATCGTCGGCGGACAGCCCGGCGATCTCGTGCACCCCCAGCTCGATCAGCCGCTCGGCCTGCGCGGTCGGGGCCGGCAGTGCCGGGAGGACGGTGGACGGGTCGGGCAGGGCATCGGGCACGGTGCTCCCTCGGGTCGGCGACGCGGGCGAACTCCTGGGCAACGACCGGGCACTTGGGGTCGTTCCCGCTCCGGCCGGCTGCGGGAGCATGCGGTCACTCGGGCAGCGGCCGGTCGTCCACCACGTGTTTCATGACCAGCGTGGAGTTCAGGCGCTGGACACCCGGCAGCCGGGCGAGGCGCTCGTCGTAGAGCTGCTGGAAGGCGGCCAGGTCGGTGGTGGCGACGCGCAGCAGGTAGTCGGGGTCACCGAACAGGCGCTGGGCCTGCAGCACGTGCGGGACGGCCGCCACGCCCTCCTCGAAGGCGGAGACGGTGCCGGCGTCCTCCCAGCGCAGGGTGACGAAGACGAGGGCCTCGAAATGGAGGCCCACGGCGGCCGGGTCCACCACCGCGCGGTACCCGCGGATCGCGCCCTCGCGTTCCAGGTCGCGCAGCCTGCGGTGACAGGGCGAGACGCTCAGCCGCACACGGGCGGCCAGCTCGGTGACGGTGAGACGGCCGTCCCGCTGCAGCTCGGTGAGAATTTTCCGGTCGAGGGCATCCATGGCGAAGATTCTGCCCCGGATCTCGCGATCATGGAGTAAAGAAGGGAACACCTTCGCGCCGTTCCGGCCTAGCCTTCCTCTCGCACCACGGCACGTGAGAGGGATCGCTTCATGGACACGACGACGCTGGCGGCCTTCCTGGCCATGGATCTGCTGCTGGTGTTCACACCCGGCGCGGACTGGGCCTTCGCGATCACGGCGGGCCTGCGCGACCGGTCGGTCGTGCCGGCGGTCGCCGGGCTGGTGGCCGGCTACGCGGGATACACCCTGCTCGCCGTGGCGGGTCTGGTCGTGGTCGTGGCGAGCTCGGGGACCCTGCTCACCGCGCTGACCGTCGCGGGGGCCGGCTACCTGGTGTGGCTCGGGTGGGAGACGCTGCGGCAGCCGGCCGTGCCGGGGGCCGCCGGGCCCGGGGCGGGGACGGAGGGCTCCTCCCGGCTGAGGGTCATGCTCCGGGGCGCCGGGACCAGCGGGCTGAACCCGAAGGCGCTGCTGCTGTACTTCTCGCTGTTCCCGCAGTTCATCGACCCTGCGGGCAGTTGGCCGGTCGCCACGCAGACCGGTCTGCTCGGCGCCCTGCACATGACCGCCTGCGCCGTCGTCTACCTCGCGGTCGGGGTCCTGGCCCGCACGGTGCTGAGCACCCGGCCCGCCGTGGCCCGGGCGGTCACCCGGGCCTCCGGTGCGGTGATGATCGTCATCGGCGGTCTGCTGCTGGTTGAACGCCTGGGCGGCTGACGGCCCGGCTCGCGGGAAGCGGCGCGACCGTCGCCGTCACGGCACCTCCGGTCCGCGGAACTCGCCCATCGCGTCGATGAGCCAGCGCCCCAGGTGGTCGGCGAACGAGGAGCGCGGGAACAGGCGGTAGGCCGGCCGGTCGTCCACCTGCCAGATCAGCACGCCCACGGGACCGACCGTGGTCGACACCGCGCGGCCGGGTCCGAAGGCCCGCGGGTGCAAATCCAGCGGGCAGCCCTTCTCCAGCACCTGCCGGGCGGCGGGGCCGCTCAGCTCCAGGGTGGTGCGCTGGGCGGAGACGTCGACGACCGACCCGGGGTCCGCTCCGAGGACCTCCCGCAACTCGGCGGTCAGGGCCGCCCCGTCGGCCCCGGACAGCACCAGCCACTCGTCCGGGCCGAGCCAGACCAGCGTGTGGCGCCCGGATGAGGTGGTGTGGCCGCAGTGGTCCGGGAGCGGCGCGCCCAGGGTCTTCTCCAGGCGCCCGGCGGCTTCGCGGGCGGGGTCGGCGCGCAGGTTCACCATGGTGCGGAACGGCAGTTCGGTCAGCGTGACGCCCCGGGCGCCGGTGACGGCGGCGGCGCGCATCCGCTCCGCCAGGTGCGCCAGGGGGCTCACCCGTGCGTCGGTCGTGGGGTCAGCCATCGCGCCTGGTCCCTTCCGGGTCGTAGAGGACACAGTCGGTCACCTCGACGGGCACCAGGTCCTCGCCCACGGGGGCGAGCAGGGTCTCGCCGATCCGTGACCGCCCGCCGGCGACGAGCGCGAGGGCGAAGGGGCGGCCGAGGGCCGGGCTGTAATAGCTGGAGGTGACGTGCCCGAGCATCGGCACGGGCACCGTGTCCGGACGGACGTCCGGGGCGACGAGCTGGGTGCCCTCCGGCAGCCGGGTGGCGCGGTCGGCCGGCAGCAGGCCGACCAGGTGCCTGCGGTCCGGGCGGGCGGTGTCGGCGCGGGAGAAGGAGCGTTTGCCGAGGAACTCCTTGTGTCGCGACACCACCCAGGCCATGCCCGCGTCCTGCGGGGTGACGGTGCCGTCGGTGTCCTGCCCGACGATGATGTAGCCCTTCTCGGCGCGCAGCACGTGCATGGCCTCGGTGCCGTAGGGGGTGATGCCGTACGGCTGCCCGGCCTCGTGCACCCGCTCCCAGACGGCCTGGCCGTACCATGCGGAGACGTTGATCTCGTAGGCGAGTTCGCCGGAGAAGGAGATCCGGCAGATGCGGGCCGGGACACCGCAGGCGAGGGTGGTCTCGCGGAAGGCCATGAAGGGGAACGCCTCGGCCGACAGGTCCACCTCCGGTGCGAGCGGCGCGAGGACCTGGCGCGAGCGGGGGCCCACCACCGCGATCGTCGCCCACTGCTCGGTCACCGAGGTGCAGTACACGTCGAGTTCGGGCCACTCGGTCTGCAGCCACTCCTCCAGCCAGTCCAGGACCGCGGCGGCGTTGCCGGTGGTGGTGGTCGTGAAGTAGCGGCTGCCGTCGAGGCGCAGGGTCACCCCGTCGTCGAAGATCATGCCGTCGGGCTTGCACATCACGCCGTAGCGGGCCGTGCCGGGCTTCAGCTTCCTGAAGGCGTTGGTGTACACGCGGTCGAGGAACTCGCCCGCGTCCGCGCCCCGGATCTCGATCTTGCCGAGGGTGGAGGCGTCCATGAGGGCCACGCCCTCGCGGGCCGCGCGGCACTCCCGGGCCACGGCAGCGTCCATGTCCTCGCCGGGCCGGGGGTAGTAGCGGGGGCGCTTCCACTGCCCCACGTCCTCGAACACCGCCCCGTGCGCCAGGTGCCAGGCGTGCAGGGAGGTCGTCCGCACCGGGTCGAACAACTCGCCGCGCTCCCGCCCTGCCAGGGCGGCGAAGGCGACCGGCGTGTACGGCGCCCGGTAGGCGGTGGTGCCGATCTCGCCGGGGGAACCGCCGAGGAGCCCGGCGAGCACGCCGATGGCGTTGACGCCGGACGTCTTGCCCTGGTCGTTGGCCGTGCCGAGCGAGGTGTAGCGCTTGACGTGCTCGACACCGCGCATGCCGGTGCCGGTGGACCGCCGCAGGTCGGCGACCGTGACATCGCGCTGGAGGTCGACGAAGTGCGTGTCCCACGTGCCGTCGGTGCCGGGGACGAGCCACAGGGCGCGCGTCGGGGCGCCGGGAAGGGTGCCGGGAGAGGCGGCGGCGGGCGGCGGTACGGGCACCGGGAAACCGGCCTCCGTCGCGGCCAGCGCCCCGGCCCGCGCCCCTTCGGCCAGACAGCCGTCCAGGTCGTACGTCCCGTTGGCCGCGCCCACGATCCGCTGGCCGGGGACGGTCCCGGCGGGGACGAAGGCGGCCCGGTCCGCGTCCCAGCGCAGCCGGCCCTGGCGCTGGCTGTGCAGGTGCACCACCGGGCTCCAGCCGCCCGATACGGCCAGCAGGTCGCAGTCGAACGACTCGGGGGCCCCGGTGGGTTCGCCGTCCGCGCCGATCCCGCGGACGGTGACGGAGGTGATCCGTGACGTGCCGGCCGTGCTGACGACCGCGGCTGACGTGCGGACGGGCACACCGGTCGCGGCGGCGACCTCGGCGGCCCGCGCGGACCGCCCGGCCCTCGCGTCCACGACCGCCGCCACGGCCACGCCCGCGGCGTGCAGGTCCGCGACCGTGTCGTACGCGCTGTCGCCGGTGGTGCTCACCACGGCCCGTGAGCCCGCCGCGACGCCGTAGCGGCCGAGGTACGTGCGGACGGCCCCGGCGAGCATCACCCCGGGCCGGTCGTTGCCGGCGAAGACCAGGGGACGTTCGTGCGCGCCCGTCGCCAGCACCACCCGGCGGGCCCGGATGTGCCACAGCCGCTGCCGGGAGACGCCCTCGACAGCGGCCGGACCCAGGTGGTCGGTGCGCCGCTGGAGGGCCGTCACGTAGTTGTCGTCGTACGCGCCGAAGGCCGCGGTGCGCGACAGGACGACGGCCTCGGGTGCCGCCTCCAGCGCGGCGCGCAGCCCGGCGACCCGGTCGAGGTCGCCGGACAGCAGGGAACCGCCGGGCTCGGGCTGGTCGTCGAGGAGCAGCACGCGGGCGCCGGAACCGGCGGCGGTGGCGGCGGCCGCCAGCCCGGCCGGTCCGGCCCCGACGACCAGCACGTCGGTGTGGACGTACTTCTTGTCGTAGACGGCCGGGTCGGGGGCCGGGTCGAGCCGGCCCCGGCCGGAGAGGGTGGTGGCGGACAGGCCGTCGTACAGCTCCACCGTCGTGGCCGGGAGCATGCTCTCCGCGCAGGGGCCGTCGATGCGCAGCAGGGCGTTGGGCTCCTCGACGCCCGCGGCGACGATGCCGCGCGGGCGGCCCCGGTAGAGGGAGGGGGCGGCCTCGACGAGACCGTGGGCGAGCAGGGCGGAGGCGACGGTGTCGCCGGGGTGGCCGGTGAGCTCCCGTCCGTCGACGGTGAACCGCAGCACGGTGGCGCGGTCCACCCGGCCGCCGCGCGGGAGCCGGAAGCGCTGGTCGGTCATCGGGTCCCTCCGGGGCGGGGCTCGTCGAGCCGGTACGAGGTCAGCACCTCGTGGGTGGCGGTGTCGCGCAGGACGTTGAACCAGCGGCGGCAGCCGGTGCCGTGCACCCACCGCTCGGCGAACTCGCCTTTGGGGTTGTCGCGGTGGAAGAGGTAGGCGGCCCACTCCTCGTCGCTCAGGCCGGCGGGACGCACCGGGTACGGGACATGGGCCTGTCCGCCGTAGTGGAACTCCGTCTCGTCCCGCGGGCCGCACCACGGGCAGGTGATCAGCAGCACGGTGGTGTCCTCCTCAGTGGGCCACGGCCGCCGCGCCGTGTTCGTCGATCAGGGCGCCCGTCGTGAAGCGTTCGAGGGCGAAGGGCGCGCTCAGCGGATGCGGCTCGCCCGTGGCGAGGGTGTGCGCGAAGGTCCAGCCGGCCGCCGGGGTGGCCTTGAAACCGCCGGTGCCCCAGCCGCAGTTGACGTAGAGGTCCGTCACGGGGGTGCGGCCGATGATCGGGGAGGCGTCCGGGGTGACGTCGACGATGCCGGCCCAGGTGCGCAGGACATGGGCGCGGGCGAAGACGGGGAACAGCTCGACGGCGGCGGCCATCTGCCGTTCGATGACGTGGAAGGAGCCGCGCTGCCCGTACCCGTTGTAGGAGTCGACGCCCGCGCCCATCACCAGTTCGCCCTTGTGGGCCTGGGAGACGTAGACGTGCACGTGGTTGGACATGACGACGGTCGGGTGCACCGGCTCGTGCAGCTCGGAGACCAGCGCCTGGAGCGGATGGGACTGCACGGGCAGCCGCACGCCCGCCCGTCCGGCCAGGACGCTGCTGTGCCCGGCCGCCGCGAGGCCGACCCGCCCGGCGTGGATGCGGCCGCGGTCGGTCTCGACGCCGACGACCCGGTCGCCGTCCTTGAGGAAGCCGGTGACCTCGCAGCCCTGGATCAGGTCGACGCCCAGGGCGTCGGCGGCGCGGGCCAGCGCCCAGGCGACGTGGTCGTGCTTGGCGATGCCGGCGCGGGGCTGGAAGGTGGCGCCGAGGACCGGATGACGGATGTGGGGGGAGACGTTGAGGATGGGGCAGACCCGGGCGACCTCGTCCGGCTCCAGCCACTCGGCGTCGATGCCGCCCAGCCGGTTGGCGCTCGCGCGGCGGACGCCCTCGCGGACGTCCTGGAGGGTGTGCGCGAGGTTGAGGACGCCACGCTGGCTGAACAGGAAGTCGTAGTCCAGTTCCTCGGGGAGGCGCTCCCACAGCCTCAGCGCGTGCTCGTACAGGGCGGCGCTCTCGTCCCAGAGGTAGTTGGAGCGGATGATCGTGGTGTTGCGGGCCATGTTCCCGCCGGCCAGCCAGCCTTTCTCCAGCACGGCGACGTTCGTGATGCCGTGGTTCCTGGC
Organism: Streptomyces sp. NPDC094143; assembly: GCF_040303825.1. NCBI lineage: Bacteria > Bacillati > Actinomycetota > Actinomycetes > Kitasatosporales > Streptomycetaceae > Streptomyces > Streptomyces sp. NPDC094143. The sequence goes on along the minus strand of NZ_JBEOTZ010000026.1, from coordinate 72,011 downwards.
GAGGTAGTAGGCGGTGGCCAGGCCGTGCCCGCCGCCGCCGACGATCACGACGTCGTAGGAGGAGCGCGGCTCGGGGTTGCGCCAGAGGAAGTCGGGGTGCTCGGGCGGCGGTCGGTCGGTCATGCCGGGCTCCATCCTGACGGCCGACTCATGCACAACTGATATATCAGTCCGTGCGGTACGGTATGGGAGCTCACCGGACGGGTCAAGGGGGCCTTCATGCAGCAGCTGGTGACCGAGCCCGGGGCCCGGGAGCCCGGGAGCGAGGAGCTGTCCCTCGCCGAACGCGCCTACCGCGCCATCCGCGACCGGCTCGTCATGCTGGAGATCCGCCCCGGCGCACCCGTCCACGAGGAGCAGCTGGCCCAGTCCCTCGGCGTCGGCCGCACACCGGTGCGCGAGGCGCTCAAGCGGCTTCAGTACGAGCGGCTGATCACGACCTACCCGCGGCGCGGCACCTTCGCCACGGAGGTCAACATCACCGACCTCGCCCACATCTGCGAGGTGCGTCTGGAGCTGGAGCCGCTGGCCGCGGCCCGGGCCGCGCGCCGGGCCACGGCCGCGGACCGGGCGGTCCTGACCACGCTGCGGCCAGAACTCGACGGCGCGGCTCCCGGCCGGCAGGACGCCGAGCTCATGCACCTCGACCTCAAGGTCCACCGCGCGCTCTACGCGGCCGCGCACAACCCCTACCTGGAGGACACCCTCGTCCGCCACGACAACCTCGCCACCCGCATCTGGTGCCTGTTCCTCGACCGCCTGCCCGGCATGGCCGGGCACGTCGCGGAGCACGGGCCGCTGATCGAGGCCGTCGTCGCGGGTGAGCCGGAGCGGGCGGCGCGGCTGGCCCGCGGGCACGTCGAGGGGTTCGAGCGGGCGATCCGCACGGTCATCTGAGGCGTCGCCGCTGGTCACCGGCGCCCCTGTCGGCAGACGCGCCCCGCGGGGGCAGGAGCGGGACAATCGGGGCAGGAGCATCGTGAGCAGCCGAGGGCGTCACATCCGGAGGCACCGTGGAGGGACGCGTACCGGAGGACCTGGCGGTGGTCGTCGACGCCGGCGGGGCGGTCCTGGTGTGGAGCGACGGGGCGCGCCGCCTGCTGGGGCACACCTCCGCCGAGATCGTGGACAGGCCCGTCGCCGAGCTGCTGGCCGCCGCCCTCCCCTCGTCCACGCGGCGGCACGTGGCAGACGGGCAGCCGTGGTCCGGCGAGGTCGCGCTGCGGCACCGGAACGGTGACCGGATCGTGGTCCGGCTGCAGGGGACGCCGTTGCTGGACGCGGACGGCAGGCGGCTGTGGCTGGTGACCGGCAGCGCCCCGGCGCACCTGGCCCGGCGCACCGGGTACCGGCCCACGGCCCTGTGGGACCTCACGCTCTCCCAGCTGCCCGTGCCCGTGGCGGTCTACGACCGGCAGGCGCGGCTCGTCGCCGCCAACGAGATCATGACGCAGGTGATGGGCCGGACCGAGGAGGAGATGCGGGGCCTGACGCTGTGGGAGATCCAGCCCAGCCCGCCCTTCGACACCTACGACCGGCTCCAGCGGGAAGTGCTGCGCACGGGCGAGATGATCTTCCACGAGGACAACGGCCAGGCCCCGGGCGAGACCCGGCCGCACGCCTGGTCGATGTTCCTGGCGCCGCTGAAGGACGAGTCCGGCGCCGTGCAGGGCATGTCCGCGACGGTGTTCGACACCACGGAGCAGTACTGGGCCCGACGGCGGCTGGCGGTGCTCAACGAGGCCAGTCTGCGGATCGGGAGCACCCTGGACGTGACCCGGACGGCCGAGGAGCTGGCCGAGGTGGCCGTCGGCGCCTTCGCGGACTTCGTCACCGTGGACCTGCTGGAGTCCGTGGCGCTGGGTGCGGAGCCGGGCCCGCTCCCGGCCGACGCCCCGGTCACCGTGCGGCGTACCGCGCAGCGGTCGGTGCTCCCGGGCTGCCCGGAGTCGGTGGTCGCCGCCGGCGACGTGACCCGCTACCCGGTGGGCACGCTCCCGCTGCGGACCCTGGCCGCGGGCCGGGCCACCCGGCACCGGCCGGGCGACCCGGAGCTGCGCCAGTGGCTCGCGACGACCCCCGCGCGTGCCGAGTCCATGACCCGGCACATGATCCACTCGGTGATGATGGTGCCGCTGCGCGCCCGGGGCGTGACCCTGGGCCTGGTGCACTTCCTGCGGCACCGGACGCCCGAGCCGTTCAGCGAGGACGACCTGCTGCTCGCGGAGGAGATCGTCGCCCGTGCGGCCGTGAGCGTGGACAACGCCCGCCGCTACACCCGCGAACGCCGTACGGCGCTGGCGCTCCAGCGCAGCCTGCTGCCCGAGCGGCCCCCGCGGCTGGCGGCGATGGAGGTCGCCTACCGCTATCTGCCGACCGGCTCCGGGGCCCCGCAGGCCGCACCGGGAGCGGACATCGGGGGCGACTGGTTCGACGTCATCCCGCTCTCCGGCGCCCGCGTCGCCCTGGTCGTGGGCGACGTGGTGGGCCACGGCATCCAGGCCTCGGCGACGATGGGCCGGCTGCGGACCGCCGTGCGCACGCTCGCGGACGTCGACCTCGCCCCCGACGAGCTGCTCACCCAGCTGGACGACCTCGTCATCCGGCTCGACCGGGAGGAGGGCCCGGAGGCGCGCGGGGCCGAGGAGGCGTCGGGGCAGGTCGGCGCCACGTGCCTGTACGCCGTGTACGACCCGGTGTCCCGGCGCTGCACCATGGCCCGGGCGGGGCATCCGCCGCCCGCCCTGGTCACGCCCGGCGGCGACGTCCGCATCCTCGACCTGCCGGCCGGTCCGCCGCTCGGCCTGGGCGGGCTGCCCTTCGAGGCCGCCGAGGTGCTCCTGGAGGAGAACAGCCTGCTCGCCCTCTACACCGACGGGCTGATCGAGGCGGCCGACCACGACGTCGAGGTGGGAGTCGCCCTGCTGCGCCGGGCGCTGGGCGACCCGGCCGGCAGCCTGGAGGAGACCTGCGACCGGGTGCTGCGTGCCGTGCCGGCCGGCCGGCCCGCCGACGACATCGTGCTGATGCTGGCCCGCACGGCCGTGTTCGACGAGGGGCAGGTCCGCACCTGGGAGCTGCCGCCCGAACCGGCGGCGGTGGCCCGGGCCCGCAAGATGGCGGGCGGGCAGCTGGCCGAATGGGGCCTGGTGGAGGCGGAGTTCGCCACCGAACTGATCGTCAGCGAGCTGGTCACCAACGCGCTGCGGTACGGCGGCGCTCCCATCGAACTGCGCCTGATCCGCGACGCGACCCTCATCTGCGAGGTGTCCGACGGCAGCAGCACCGCGCCGCACCTGCGGCGGGCCCGCGTCTTCGACGAGGGCGGACGCGGGCTGCTCCTGGTCGCCCAGCTCGCCGAGCGGTGGGGCACCCGCCAGACGGTCACGGGCAAGACCATCTGGGCGGAGCTGCCCCTGTCCGCCGGAGCGTGAGGCGGTCGCCGGCGGGACCTCCCGTCCGCACCGGTCCGTTCCGGCCCGCGAGGAGGTACGTTCGTCGGGGTGGTTGCCGGTCCGGCCCGGGAGGGAACGCATGACCACACGCACGGCACGTGTCGAACTGACGCCCGCCGCCGAGGACCTGCTGCGGCGGCTGACCGCCACGCACGGCCCGGTGATGTTCCACCAGTCCGGCGGCTGCTGCGACGGCAGCGCCCCGATGTGCTACTCGCTCGGCGAGTTCCGGGTCGGCGCCTCGGACGTCCTGCTCGGGCACGTCGCCGGGGACGTCCCGTTCTGGATGAGCGCGGACCAGTACCGGTACTGGTCGCACACCCACCTCACCGTGGACGTCGTCCCCGGCCGGGGCGGCGGCTTCTCCCTGGAGGCCCCGGAGGGCGTCCGCTTCCTGCTCCGCTCCCGGCTCCTCACGGACGAGGAACTGCGCCGCGTCGAGTCGGAACCCCCGCTGCCGACCGGGGCGGACGGGACGCAGGCGCGAGGGGGGTGGCAACGGCCGGACGCGCCCTAGGGTGGCCCCATGTACACCACGCGGGTCTCCGGCCGTGTCGACGCGCCGTGTGCGGTGGTCTACCGGGCGCTGGTCAGCGCCGAGGCGATCGCGCGGTGGCGGGTGCCGGACGGGATGACCTGCGAGGTGCACGAGTTCGAGGCCCGGGAGGGCGGCGGGTTCCGTGTCTCGCTCACGTGCGAGGCGCCGGACGCCGTGGGGAAGTCGGCCGCGCGCACCGACACCTACCACGGCCGCTTCGCGCGGCTCGTGCCGGACCGGGAGGTCGTCGAGGTGCTGGAGTTCGAGACGGACGACCCCGCGCTCGGCGGCACGATGACCCTGACGAGGACGCTCACCGACGACGGGACGGGCGGCACGGACGTCGTCGTGCTCCACGAGGGCGTCCCCGACGCGGTCCCCGCCGCCGGCATCGAGACGGGCACGCGCGCGGCCCTGGAAAAGCTCGCCCGGTTCGTCGAGTCGGACATCTTCAGTCCCTCTCCTACGGATCAAGGACACGGGCGCGCTCGGGATCGCCGTCCATGACCGAACACGGCCCCCTTCCCTGGCCACCTGCCCCGCTCAGCACCGAACGGCTCGTGCTCCGCCCGTCCGAGGCCCGCGACCGCGCCTGGTTCCTCCACCTGTTCGCCTCCCCGGAGGTCGGGGCCCACCTGGGTGGCGCCCGACCGCGTGCCGAGCTGGATCACTGCGTCGGGGTGCGCCCGGCGTCCGCTCCACCTCGGCCGGCATCCGGCGCCCGGGGCCGGCAAGCGGGGCGAAGCGTGGGACTGCTGAGGGTCTTCATGGTGGACGCGGGAATGGCGGTGGCGCAGATAGTGATCGGCACGGGGGAACTCCCGGGGGTTCTCCGGCACCGTCGGAGAGTTTTCACCGTTCATGAACCGCGGAACGCGCTTCGGAAGTGATGCACCCAGCGCTTCGGTGTGCACCCGTGCGCCCCCCTGGAAAAAGGGTTCATCAAGTCGGCGGCAAGCTTGAACTGGGCAGGACATGGTGCAAGTGCCCTGCAGGTGCAGCGGCACTCTATATTTCTGGCCGACCGAAGCAGGTGGCATTCGATGAACGGCTGCGTTCCGAACCCGGAACAGGCATGGACGGTTGGTACTGCTCCAGGCATATTCCCATCCATCGGCCACGGTATCGCCTTGTTCCGCCGGCCGCTGGAGTTTCTGCATTCTCTCCCCGCGCAGGGCGATCTGGTCGAGATACGCCTCGGTCCTCAGCGGGCGTGGATGGTGTGTCACCCGGAACTGGTCCACAGGATGCTCCGGGACACCCGCACGTTCGACAAGGGCGGCCCGCAGTACGAGCGGCTGCGGACCCTGATGGGCGGCGGGGTCGTCACCTGCCCGCACAGCGAGCACCGCAGGCAGCGCCGGCTGCTGCAACCCACCTTCCGTCCGGCCGCCGTCGCCGGGCACACGGACCTGATGGCCGAGGAGACGGCGTCACTGTGCCGGGACTGGCGGGGCGGGCAGCGGGTCGACGTCAGCGCGGCCATGCTGGGCCTGACGACGCGGCTGGTCAGCCGCGTCCTGTTGTCCGACGCGCTCGGCCCGGCCGCCACGGACGAGGTGCGGCGCTGTCTCGCCGCCATCGTCCGCGGTCTGTTCGTCCGCACCGTCGTACCCATCGACGTGCTGTTCCGCCTTCCCACTCCCGCCAACCGCCGTTACCGGCGCGCGGTGGAGCGGACCCACGAGCTCGTCGACGCCGCGATCACGGAGCGCCGCCGGGGAGCCCCCCGCGACGATCTGCTGGGACTCCTGCTCGCGGCCACGGACCAGGACGACGAGCAGGCGCCGGTCACCGACCAGGAGGTCCACGACCAGTTGGTGTCCCTGCTGCTGACCGGCTCCGAGAGCCCTTCGATGTGCCTCGCCTCCACCGTCGGCCTGCTGGCCCGGCACCCGGAGGTGGAGCGCCGGCTGCACGCGGAGGTGGACTCCGTCCTCGCCGGGCGGTTGCCGGAGGCCGGTGACCTGCCGCGCCTGGTCTACACCCGGGCCGTCCTCACCGAGACGCTGCGCCACTCACCGCCCGGCTGGCTCTTCACCCGGGTCACGACCCGGGAGACGCAGCTCGCCGGACGCCGACTGCCACGCGGCACCACCGTCCTGTACAGCCCCTACCTGCTGCACCATGACGCGGCGTCGTTCCCCGAGCCGGAGCGGTTCCTGCCCGAACGCTGGCTGGAGGGCGAGGCGGCGGCCGGTCCGCACGGGGCCCTGATCCCGTTCTCCGCGGGCAGCCGCAAGTGCATCGGCGACCTGTTCTCCATGGCCGAGATGACGGTGGCCCTCGCCACCCTCGCCGGCCGCTGGCGGCTGCGCCATCCGCCGGGGCCCGTCGCTCCCACGCGGCCCGGGGCGACGCTGGGGCCGCGGTCCCTGACGATGATCTGCGAACCGCGGGCGGACGCACCGGGCGGCGCCTCGCCCCGGGCCGCCGCCCAGGCGCCGTCAGTCCCCGCCGTGCCCGCGGAGGCGGGAGACACCCGGAGGGACGGTGACCAGGATGTCCACCACGCATGAGGACGCCGAGGCCGTCGCGCCGGGCGGCATGCCGGCCGCCACCCTGGTGGAGCTGATCGACACCCAGCTGCACATGCCCTTCCCGTTCCGGCGGAACCCGCTCGAGTCCGAGGCCGCCGCCGACGTCGACCACTGGCTGCGCGCGACCGGTCTGGGCGGCGAACCCGGGGTCACGGCGATGATCTCCCTCACCCGTCCCGCCGAGCTCGCCTCCTACAACAGCCCGGACGCCGACGCGAAGATCCTCCGGCTCGTCGCCCGGCAGATCGCCTACCAGTTCGTCTACGACGACCGCGCGGAGGAGGTCGGGCGGCACCGCCCCGGCGAGCTGCTGCCCATGCTGTGCGAGAGCATCGCGATCCTGCGGGACGGCGCGGCGCCGAGCACCCCGCTGGGAGCGGCCCTGGCGGACCTCCACCGGCAGGTGCGCGAACGGTGCACCCCCGCCCAGGCCGCGCGCTGGGCGGACAGGAGCCGCGAGTACGTGCACGGCCTGCTCTACGAAGCGGTGGCCCAGACCCATCCCTCGCCCCTGCGGTCCGGGATCTGCACCTCGATACGGTCCCTCACCGCGGGCGTCGAGCCGTTCTACCCGCTGTGCGAGGCGGCGCAGCCGTGCGAGCTGACCGACGGGGAGCTGCACCACCCGCTGATGCGGCACCTGAGCCGGCTGTCGGCCGACGCCGCGGTGTGGATCCCCGACCTCTTCTCCGCGGTCAAGGAGCAACGGGCGGGCGAGCTGATCAACCTGGCCCTCGCCTACCAGCGGGCGCACCAGTGTCCCCTGCCGGTGGCCGTCACCCTGGCGGTCCGGCGGATCAACCGGACCATCAGGGAGTTCGAGAGGCTGTACGAGGAGATCGCACCGGAGTTGAGCCCTTCGGGCGTCGGCTACGTGGAAGGCATGGCCGGCTGGATCCGCGGGTGTTACTACTGGTCCCGCACCGTGCCGCGGTACGCGGACGCGGGGACGGCCGCGGCCCTGGAGTGAGGACGGCCGCCGGCCGGCCGGAAGGCTCCCTTCCGGCCGGGCCGGCAGGCACCCATTCGAACCACGTTACCCACGCGGTCCGCGCTCCACTCCGCGGCAGCGGGCCATTCACCCTTCTTCGTCGTGCTCGTTCCGGAATCCGGTCGGGTGTCCCACCGGGAGGCGTACGCTCTGCGCTGCCTCCGATGGCCGACGACAGGAAGCGGTACGGCACATGGCGAACGAGCTGCGGCAACCCCCGCCCGAGTCCCGGCCGTTGCTCGAACGCCGCCGGGAGCTGCGGGCCCTCGACTCGGCGCTGGCGGCCCTGCGGGACAGCGCCGACGGCGTGCCCCAGGCGCCGCGCGGCGGGCTGCTCGCCTTCACCGGCCCGGCCGGGGTGGGCAAGACCGCCCTGCTGACCGAGGCCCGTACGCGGGCCCGCGCCCGGGGCTTCACCGTGCTGTCGGGCCGGGGCGGCGAGAACGAGCAGGAGCTGGCGTTCCACGTGGTGCGCCAGCTCGTGCAGCCCGCGCTGGCGACCATGGACGAGACGGAGCTCCGTACCTTCCTGGGCAGTTGGTACGACATCGTCGCCGCCGCGCTCGGCCTGGTGGCGACACCGAGCGGCCACGCGCCGGACCCGACCGGGGTGCGTGACGGCCTGGACTGGGTGATGACGCGTCTGGCGGTCAAGAAGGCACCCGTGGTCCTCCTCCTGGACGACCTGCACTGGGCCGACGTCGAGTCGCTGACCTGGCTCTCCTCGTTCGCTCCCCGGGCCGTGGACCTGTCCCTGCTGATGGTGGTCGCCTACCGGCCCGACGAACTGCCGCCGGAGGCGGACTCCTTCGGCACCCCCGAGACGGGCAACCGGCCTTTCGCCCTGGTACCGCTAAGCGCCACGGCAGTGGCGCGGATCGTCCGGGACGAAGTGGGCGAGCAGGCCGAGGACGGGTTCTGCGAGGAGTGCTGGGAGGTCACCGGAGGGAGCCCGTTCGAGGCCGTCGAACTGGCCATCAGGCTCGGCGAGCACCGTCTGCGCGGCACCGGCGAGGACCTGCCCCTCATGCGCGACCTGGCCGCCGCCGTGACGGGGCCGGGACTGATCGAGCGCCTCCACGGGTTCGGCACCACGACCGTCCGGTTCGCCTACGCGGCCGCCGTGCTGGGCCAGGCCATCTCGCAGGAGCTGGCCGCCCGCATCGCGGCGATCGGCAGCACGGCGGCGGCCGAGGCTGCGGACAGACTGCGCGCCGCCCGCATCCTGACCGACGGCGACGGGCCCGGCGGCCGCCTGGAGTTCGTCCATCCGACCATCGCCACCACGATCTACCGGGCCATCGGGACGAGCCTGCGGGAGGGCATGCACAACTCGGCCGCCGAGGCCGTCCGCGCGGCCGGACTCGGCCCCACGGCGGCGGCCCGGCACCTGCTGGAGGTCCCCTGCGAGGGCAGTGCCGAGGCCATCGCCTGTCTGCGGCAGGCCGCGCGGGAGTATCTGCACTCCGGCGCCCCGGAGGCGGCCCGGCGGCTGCTGGACCGCGCGCTGCAGGAGCCGCCCCTCCCCGAGGAGCGCGCCGCCCTGCTGCACGAACTGGCCTGCGCCACCTTCCTCATCAAACCCGCGGCTACCGTCAGGTATCTGCGGGAGGCGCTGGCGGAGGACGGCATCGATCCCGAGCTGCGCGCCTCGATGGTGTACCGGCTGACCCAGGCGCTGGCCCACACGGACCGGATGGCTCAGGCCGCGACGGTGGCCGCCGACGAGGCGCGGCGGGCGGCCGGCCACCCCCGCATCCGGCTGCGGATGCAGGCCGACCACTTCGTCTGGAGCGCGTTCCGCACCGACGAGCAGGGCTCGGCCGGCCGTTCGCGCAGGCTCGCCCGGCTGGCCGACCGCCTGACCGGCCGCCGGCTGGAGGAGCGCTACATCCTCGGGCTGCGGGCGTGGGACGCCATGATGTGCGGCGAGCCCCGGCAGAAGGCCCTCGCGTACGCCGAGAAGGCCCTGGACGGCGGCCTGAGCTGGACCCATGAGAACCGCGGCTTCGAGGTGCCGGTCTCGGTCGCCCTGGTGTTCATGTACTGCGACCAGCCGCGACGGGCCGAGGAGCTGTTCGCCAAGGGCGTGGCCGAGTGCGAGTCCAAGGGCTGGCGCGGCTCCCACCTGGCCCTGGGCCAGACCCTGTCCGCCTACATCCGCTACCGGCGGGGCAGCCTCGCCGAGGCCGAGAACCTGGTCCGGGAGGGGCTGGACATCGCCGACCGGGTGGAAGGGGCCGTACCCGCCCAGTGGTTCGCCATCGGCATCCTGATCCAGACCCTGCTGGCCCGCGGCCGGGTGGTGGCGGCGCGCCGGCTCGCCGACAAGTACCGCTACGGGGACATCATCCCGAACGCCGTCATCTATCCCGACCCGCGCACGGTCTACGCCGAGCTGCTCCTGGCGGAGGACCGGCCCGACGAGGCGGCCGCCCTGCTGTCCGCCGTGGGCGAGTGGCTGGAGGGCCGGGACTGGCGCAACCCCGCCTGGTGCCCGTGGCAGCTGGGTCTGGCGAAGGCCCTGTACCGCCGTGCTCCGGACCGGGCCGTGCACCACGCGCGGGACGCCGTGAAGCGGGCCCGGGACTTCGGCGCGGCCTCGGCGATCGGCCAGGCGCTGCACGCCCAGGCGGAGGTGACGGGCGGTGAGGCGGCGCTCGACCTGCACGCGCAGGCCGTCGACCATCTGCAGCGCTCCCCGGCCGCGTACGAGCTGGCCCGTGCCCTGGTCGGCCACGGCGCCGCGCTGGCCCGCAACGGCCGTCTGCACGACGCCGCCGACCGGCTCTACCAAGGTCTGGAGGGCGCGGTGCACTGCGGCGCCGAGGGGCTGGCCGCACGGGCCAGGCGGGAGCTCTCCGCCGCCGGGCTCCGCCCGCTCCCCCTGCGCTACGCCCACACGGACATGCTCACGGCGCAGGAACGCAGGGCGGCCGAGCTGACGGTCCAGGGCCACCCGGCCTCCGTGGTCGCGAAGGACCTTCGGATCACCGAGCAGGGGGTACGCCAGCAGTTGTCGTCGGTCTTCCGCAAGCTCGGCACGGACGCGACGGGCCTGGCCGACGCCCTGGCGGCCTGCCCCCGCACGGGGCGCTGACGCGACCTGGCTCCGCCGCTCAGCGCGGTCGCACGTTGTGCCGGGCCCGGTGCCCCATCTGCTCCCGGAAGCCGCGCGTGCCTCACATCGGGCCGGGGCCCGCCCCGCCCTTGAGGCGCTCCAGGTCGGAGGGGCGGACCTGGATGACGAGCAGGGCGATCACCGCGGCGACGGCGGTGAAGATCGCCGCCACGATGAAGGCGGCCGAGACACCGGCGGTGAGGATCTCGTCCGACCAGGGTTTGGGCAGTTGCCCGGTGCGTTCGAACCGCAGGCGTTCGGCCGGGGTGGCCTGCCGGAGGAAGTCCGGGACCTGCCTGTCGGCCTCGTTGGTGCTGGCCGTGCCGTACATCGTCACCAGGATGGACAGGCCGAGGGAGCCACCGACCTGCTGGGTGGCGTTCAGGAGGCCGGAGGCCGCGCCGGTCTCCGGGGTGGGCACGTCGGAGAGCGCCATGAGGGTCAGCGACACGAACTCCATGCCCATGCCGAGGCTGAAGACGAGCATGGGTCCGAGGACGCTGCCGGCGTAGGTGGAGTGCACGTCGGTCAGGGTGAGCCAGGCCAGTCCGGCCGCCGCCAGGATCGCGCCGAGCACCATGAAGGGCTTGGGCCCGTACACGGGCAGGAACCGCGAGGCCAGTCCGGCGCCGACGGCGATGACCGCGCTGACCGGCAGGAACGCGAGGCCGGCCGCCAGCGGGCTGAACCCCAGCACGTTCTGCACGAAGAGCGTCAGGAAGAAGAACATGCCGAAGATCGCGGCGGCGAGGCACAGCATGATGCCGTAGGTGCCCGCGCGGTTGCGGTCGGCGAACATGTGCAGGGGGGTGATGGGCTGTCTGGAGCGCCGCTCGATCAGGATGAAGGCCACCAGCAGCACCACGGCCCCGGCGAACGAGGCCAGGGTGAGCGCGTCGCGCCAGCCCTCCTGCGCGGCCCGGATGAACCCGTAGACCAGCAGCACCATGCCCGCGGTGGAGGTGACCGCGCCGGTGATGTCGAAGCGCCCGGGGTGGCGCTCGGACTCCCGGATCCACTTGGGTGTGGCGAGCACGATGAGCAGGCCGATGGGCACGTTGACGAACAGCACCCACCGCCAGTTCAGCCACTCCACCAGCATTCCGCCGGCGAGCAGGCCGATGGCGCCGCCGCCCGCCGAGACCGCGGCGAACACCCCGAAGGCGCGGTTGCGTTCCGGGCCCTCGCGGAAGGTGGTGCTGATCAGGGCGAGGGACGTCGGGGAGGCGATGGCGCCGCCGACACCCTGCAGGGCGCGGGCGGCGAGGAGTTGGCCGGAGTTCTGGGCGAACCCGCCGAGCAGTGAGGCCAGTACGAAGAGGAGCACGCCGAAGATGAACACGCGCCGCCGGCCCAGGATGTCGCCGGCCCGGCCGCCGAGCAGCAGCAGTCCGCCGAAGGTGAGCGTGTAGGCGTTCACCACCCACGACAGGCTCGTGGTGGAGAAGTCCAGCGAGCTCTGGATGTGCGGGAGCGCGATGTTCACGATGGTGATGTCGAGGACCACCATCAACTGGCAGGAGGCGATGACGAACAGCGCCATCGCGTTCCCGCCGCCACCGGGTTCCCTGGTGGCGGTCGTCCGTGGTGCGGCCGGCTGCGGGCTGCTGCCTGCGGTGTCCACCGTTCGACGGTACGCCCGCCTCCCGGACCTCACCACTCGTGCCGTCCGGCGCGCCGGTCGCGCCCGCTCGGGGGCGGCCTTCGGGCGGGCGGTGAAAACCCGATCGTGATCCGCGTTTCGCTCGTCCAGCACACCCGTCTCGTGCGGGGAGCGTGCGCCGCGCTGCTGTCCCGTGAGGACGACATCGAGGTCGTCGCCGAGACCGACGGCGACGTGGTGGCGCGTGCCCTGGCGTGCCGGCCCGACGTGGCCGTGATCGACGTGGACTCCGCCACCGGGTCCGGCTGGGTGTGAGCCCTGCCGGGCCCGGATCGCCCCCTGGCAGAGGACGGCCGGGCGGGTCATCGAGGGTGTAACTGCCCGGCCTTCGTGGGCCCTCACGCCCCTGTTCCGGGAGCCGGCCCGAGCAGCTCAGAGCCGGAGCGGCGCGGACCAGCGCCGTTCGTCACGCGTACGGCGTGAGGCCGTACCGGGGACCCGGGAGGAACGTCGGTGCCGGATGGGCGTTCCGCCCGGCTGCTCCCGGTCAGCGGCCGCCGCGGATCAGTCCGGTGAGATAGCGCCACAGGGAGGAGCGCTGCCGGGCGGACGGGTCGGGCAGGACCTCCCCGGCCGCCTCGGGGGCGGGGTCGTCCACCGTCCCCGCCCGTCGCGCGGGCGTCGGGGCGAGTTCGTAGCGCACGGGCAGTGAGCGCAGGCCGCGCATGAACGGGGAGGAGCGCCAGGGCAGTTGGTCGGCGGGCAGGGCCAGATCGAGGTGGTGGAACCGCTCGAAGACGCGCCCCGCCCCGACCGCCGCGACCGTGGAGGCGAGTTCGCGGGCCGGGCACTGGCGGGGTCCGGCCCCCCAGGACAGGTGCGCCCGGGTGCTGATGGTGGTGCCGGAGGCGACGTGGTCGGCGAAGAGCGGATCGGCGTGCGCGGCGGCCGAGGAGACCCACACCGGGTCGCCGGCCCGGATCGTGTAGTTGCCGAGCGGGGTGTCCCGGGCCGCGAAGCGCGGGACGAAGTTGACCAGCGGCGGCTTGCGCATGACGACCCGGTTCATGGTCTCCCTGACCATGCCGGCGGACAGGCTGGCGCGCACGCTGCTCTCGCCCGAGATGACCTCCACGACGGTGTTGGAGATGAGGATGCCGACGTGGTCGGAGGTCATGCCGAGCAGCATGAACAGTTCGCGGGCCAGATGGTCGAGCGACAGGTCGGGGTGGGCGGCCAGCAGGTAGGAGGGGAAGTCGTCGCCGGGCTTCTCCAGCTTCAGCGCGGCCAGTTCGGCCAGCGTCGCCAGCAGCCGTTCCAGCGCGGCCTCGGCGTCCGGGCCCGCGTCGAGCACGCGCCACATGTCCATCAGCGCGTCGTCGCCCTGGGAGCCGGGGAAACCGAGCAGGTGGCTCGCCACCATCAGCGGCAGCGGCCGGGAGAACTGTGCGGACAGGTCGGCCACGCCGGTCTTCCCGCCCTGCCCGATCAGGGTGATCAGTTCGTCGGCGTAGGCGGTGACGGCGGACTTCAGGCGCTTGGCCTGCGGGTGGCGCGGGTCCTGGAAGGGCTTGAGGGCGACGTCCCAGGCGGTGCGCAGCGGCCGGTAGCCGGGGCCGCCCTGGATCAGGATGTGGTTGACCTCCAGGGACGGGCGGAGCGGCCAGTCGGAGGGCACGCGGCCCTCGGAACGGGCCCGCCAGTTCTCCAGCCCCTTGGGCCAGCCGTCGTCGTCCTGGAGCACCTGGAGCGCCTCGCGGTAGCCGAGGACGAGCCAGGCGGGCACGCCCAGCAGGTCGACGGGGGCGACCGGGCCGTGCTGCCTGCGCAGCCGTTCGTACACGAGCGCGGGGCGCGTCTCGTAGTCCCGGGTCAGCAGCGGTTCGGGACTCAGTGTCTCCAGCCGCGTGTCGTCCAGGTCCACGGATCCGCCGTCATCCCACTGGGAGTCCATCGTCTTGCCACCCTCCGACACGCCCTGTACCGGCACACCATCAGTCGGTAGCCGGAAACGGTGGGGACCCTACCCCAGGGGCGACTCGCCGGTAGCGACGGGGGGTGGGTGACGGGCGGCTGAGGTCACGGGGCCCGCCCCGCTGCGCGAGCGTTTCTGCAGGGCGGGCCGGCCGGGTCCGGTGTCCGGGCGTTCATCCGCCTCACTCACGCCCCGCGCCTGCCCGCCGCCCCGGAAATGATCTCTCCGGGTCAGCACATCGCATCGACGAGGACGCGGGCCTTACGGGCACGCGTCACCGTGCGCCCGAGCGCCTCGGGCGCGGGGAGCGGGCGGGCCGGCCGGGTCCGCTCACCCCAGGAAGCTCAGCCGCACCTTGCGATCCGGGTTGTCCCGGTTGGTGTCGACCAGGCACACCGACTGCCAGGTCCCGAGCTCCAGCCGCCCACCGAGGACCGGCAGGGTCGCGTGCGGCGGGACGAGGGCCGGCAGGACGTGGTCGCGGCCGTGGCCGGGGCTGCCGTGCCGGTGTTGCCAGCGGTCGTCGGCGGGCAGCAGCGTGTGCAGCGCGGCCAGGAGGTCGTCGTCGCTGCCGGCGCCGGTCTCCAGCACGGCGATGCCGGCCGTCGCGTGCGGGACGAAGACGTTGAGCAGGCCGTCGCGCCCGGCGGCCGCCTCGCGCAGAAAGGACTCACAGTCGCCGGTGATGTCGACGACCCTCTCCGCGGAACCGGTGGTGATGTGCAGAACTCGGGTGGTGAAGGCATCTGGCATACCCTCCATCCTGACGCACCCGGCGGGGTTCACCCGGACCCGGCCGGCCGTGTTCCGGTACCGCCGGTCCACTGGACGAGACGCCCGTTGACCGTGCGCATGCCATCTGACTAGGTTTTGCGGCATGTTGCGTTCAGCCCTGCTCACCACGCGCGGTCACATCGACCTGCTGCGGGTGGCCTCCGCCGCGTGTCGCCGCGGCCGCTGACGCCCCTCCCCCCTCTTCCCCCTCTTCTCCTTTCGCCGCCCCTTCCCGCCTTCGTCGCGCCTGCCCGCCGGCCGGTACGGCCCGGGTCCGCTCGGCGTGACGCGCGTGTGAGGCGTGCCCTCACCTCGGCCCCCCGCTCTCCTCCCGTGGAGCCTTCATGAGCATCAGCCATGCCCCGCCCACCCCTTCGAAACCCGATATATCGCCTATGGAGGGTTCCGGTCCCGACCTTCAGCCCCTGGTCCCCGCCTCCTCCCGCCGTGCCCGGGTCCCCCGCTGGCTGCGCCGCACCAGCGGTCCCGTCCTGCTGCTGGCACTCTGGCAACTCCTCAGCAGTTCCGGCGTGTTGCCCTCGGAGGTCCTCGCCTCGCCCGGCCGCATCGCGCGGGTCGCCGGGGACCTGGTGGCGGACGGTTCACTGCCCGCGGCCATGGCCACCTCGCTGCAGCGGGTCGCCGCCGGGCTCGCGCTGGGCCTGGTCGTGGGGACCGGACTCGCCCTGATCTCCGGTCTGTTCCGGATCGGCGAGGACCTCGTGGACGCGCCGGTGCAGATGCTGCGGACCGTGCCGTTCGTGGGTCTGATCCCGCTGTTCATCATCTGGTTCGGCATCGGCGAGGCGCCCAAGGTCGCCATCATCACGCTCGGCGTGACCTTCCCGCTCTACCTCAACGTCTACGCCGGGATCCGTGGCGTGGACGCCCAGTTGATCGAGGCCGGGGAGTCGCTGGGGCTCTCACGCCGGGGACTCGTGCGGCACGTGGTGCTGCCGGGGGCACTGCCCGGCGCGATGACCGGCCTGCGCTACTCGCTCGGCATCGCCTGGCTCGCGCTGGTCTTCGCCGAGCAGGTCAACGCCGACTCCGGCATCGGGTTCCTCATGGTGCAGGCGCGGGACTTCCTGCGGACCGACGTGATCGTGGTCTGCCTGGTCGTCTACGCCTTCCTCGGCCTGCTCGCCGACTTCATCGTCCGCTTCCTCGAAAGGCTGCTGCTGCAATGGCGACCGACGTTCACCGGCCGGTGATCCCGCAGGCGGTCCACGTCCAGGGGCTCACCCGCTCCTTCGACGGGCGCGCCGTCATCGACGACCTGCGACTGGACGTCCGGCCGGGCGAGTTCGTGGCCCTGCTCGGCCGCAGCGGCTGCGGCAAGTCGACACTGCTGCGCATCCTCGCCGGGCTCGACCGCGAGATCGAGGGCACCGTGCTGGTGCCGCGCCGCAAGGCCGTCGCCTTCCAGTCGCCGCGGCTGATGCCGTGGAAGAAGGTGTGGCGCAACGTCCTGCTCGGTCTGCCCGGCAAGCCCGAGCGCGCCGTAGCCGAGCAGGCCCTGGACGAGGTCGGCCTCGGCCACCGCTCCGACGCCTGGCCCAAGACCCTGTCCGGCGGCGAGGCCCAACGCGCTTCCCTGGCGAGGGCTTTGGTGCGCGAGCCCGATCTGCTGCTGCTCGACGAGCCGTTCGGCGCGCTCGACGCGCTCACCCGCATCAAGGCCCAGCGGCTGGTGGGCGAGTTGTGGCAGCGCCGGGGCTGCGCGGTGCTGCTCGTCACCCATGACGTCGAGGAGGCCGTGCTGCTCGCCGACCGGGTCCTGGTGATGGACGGCGGTGTCATCGCGCACGAGCAGCGCGTCGGTCTCGACCGGCCCCGGGACATCACCGACCCGCGCTTCGCCGCGCTGCGCGCCGGCCTGCTCGGACGCCTCGGTGTCGAGGCGACGGCCGCCGGCACCGCCTGACCCTCCCCGCGACGACCGTAGGACCCGCCCGTACGCCCCTGCCGTTACGGCTCACACGAACGGAACCGCCATGCGACGACACCTCCCCCCCGCCGCCCTGCTCCTCCCCCTGGCCCTGCTGCTCACCGCCTGCGGCGGGAACTCGTCCGCCAGTACGTCGGACGGCGGCACCGACGGCCAGGGCTCGGTCACGATCAGCGTCGGTGATCAGAGGGGCGGCTCGGAGGCCGTCCTGCGGGCCGCCGGGGAGCTGGACGACCTCGACTACCGGATCAAGTGGTCGACGTTCACCTCCGGTCCGCCCCTGCTGGAGGCCGTCAACGCGGGGGCCGTCGACATCGGCGGCGTCGGCAACACCCCGCCGGTCTTCGCGGCCGGGGCGGGCTCGAAGATCAAGGTGGTGGCGGCCTGGCACGGCACCTCCAAGGGCGACACCATCCTCGTCCCGGACGACTCGCCCCTGAAGCGCCCGGAGCAGCTCAAGGGCCGCTCGGTCGCCGTCGCGCAGGGCTCCTCCGCGCACTTCCAGCTGGTCGCGTCCCTGAAGAAGGCCGGGCTGAAGCTGAGCGACGTCCGGGCCAAGTACCTCCAGCCGGCCGACGCGCTCGCCGCGTTCACCGCAGGCAAGGTCGACGCGTGGGCGGTCTGGGACCCGTACACCTCGCAGATCCTCAAGGGCGGGCAGGGCCGGGTGCTGACCGACGGCGACGGGGTGACCAACGGGCACACCTTCCAGGTCGCCGCACCGGCCGCGCTGAAGGACGGGAAGAAGGCGACCGCCGTCGAGGACTACCTGGAGCGGCTGCGGCGCGCCTACACCTGGGTCCACGACCACGAGGAGGAGTGGGCGAAGGTCTGGGCGAAGGAGACCGGGCTCCCCGAGGACGTGGCCCTGGCGGCGGTGAAGCGGACGTACACGACCCGGATCGCGGTGGCGGTCGACAAGCCGCTGATCGCCTCCGAGCAGGAGATCGCCGACACGTTCACGGCGCTGAAGCTCATCCCGCGCGAGGTCGACTTCGCCGCGTTCACCGACACCCGGTTCAACGGCGACCTGCCGCCGTCGACGTCGGCGGCCCGGCCCTCGAAGGCCTCGTAGCGGGGAAGATCCTCGCCTTCGGCACGGTTGGTAGAAGCGTGAACAACACACGCGAGGTCGAGGCGGTCGTCATAGGCGCGGGTCAGGCCGGTCTGGCCGGCGCCTATCACCTGCGGCGATCCGGTTTCGAGCCGGAGCGCGACTTCGTCGTGCTGGACCACTCCCCCGGGCCCGGCGGCGCCTGGCAGTTCCGCTGGCCGTCGCTGACCTACGGCAAGGTGCACGGGATGCACGCGCTGCCGGGGATGGAGCTCACGGACGCGGACCCGGCGCGGCCGTCGGCCGAGGTGATCAGCGCGTACTTCGACTCCTACGAGCGGGCCTTCGACCTCAGGGTGCGGCGGCCGGTCGACGTGCGGGCGGTGCGCGAGGGCACCGGCGGGCGGCTGCTGGTGGAGACCTCGGACGGGGTGTGGTCGGCACGGGCGCTGATCAACGCGACCGGCACCTGGGACCGGCCGTTCTGGCCGCGCTACCCGGGCCAGGAGACCTTCACGGGGCGACAGCTGCACACCGCGCAGTACCCCGGCCCGCAGGAGTTCGCCGGGCAGCGGGTCGTGGTGGTGGGCGGCGGCGCCTCGGGCACGCAGCATCTGCTGGAGATCGCCCCGTACGCCGCGGCCACCACGTGGGTGACGCGGCGCCCGCCGGTCTTCCGCGAGGGGCCGTTCGACGAGAACGCGGGCCGGGCGGCCGTCGCCCTCGTCGAGGAGCGGGTACGGCAGGGGCTGCCGCCCCGCAGCGTGGTCTCGGTGACGGGGCTGCCGCTGAACGACGCGATCCGGCAGGGCATCGCGGACGGGGTGCTGGACCGGCAGCCGATGTTCGACCGGATCACCCCGGACGGAGTCGCGTGGGACGACGGTCGGCACGTCGACGCCGACGTCATCCTGTGGGCCACCGGCTTCCGCCCGGCCATCGACCACCTGGCTCCGCTTCGGCTGCGCGGCCCCGGCGGCGGCATCCGCATGGAGGGCACGCACGCGGCCGCCGATCCGCGCGTCCACCTCGTCGGCTACGGCCCCTCGGCCAGCACGATCGGCGCGAACCGCGCGGGCCGGGCGGCGGTGCGCGACATCAGGCGGCTGCTGGAGCGGGAGCCGGCCGCCGCCTAGGGCTCACCCACCAGACGGCCGGCCGCGTCGGGAGCGGCCGCGGCCGGCCCGTCGGTTCCCCGTGTCCTCAAGGGCGCGCCTCCGCGCTCTTGGCGCGGTGGGCGTTGAACTCCGCCACGTTGCGCGTGTGTTGGCGGTAGTCGGCGGTGAAGCGGGTGTCGCCCGGGCGGACCGTGACGAAGTAGAGCCAGTCGCCCGGGGGCGGGTTGACGGCGGCGCGCACGGCGTCCTCGCCGGGGTTGTCGATGGGGGTGGGCGGCAGGCCCATGCGCTGGTAGGAGTTGTAGGGGCTGTTGATCCGGGTGTCGCTCGCCGTGGTCCGCAGGGTGGAGCGGTTCAGGGCGTAGTTGAGGGTGGAGTCCATCTGCAGCGGCATGCCGCGTTCCAGGCGGTTGAAGATCACCCGGGCGACCTTGCCCATGTCGGCGCGGGTGGCGGCCTCCGCCTGGACGATGCTGGCGATGGTGACGGCCTGGTAGACGTTCATGGCGTTGCGCTGCGCCCCGGCGGCGATGGGAACGCCGTTGAACTTCTCGTTGGCGGTGTCGACCATGAGCTGCAGGAGCTTCTCCGGCTTCGCCTTCTCCGGGAGCGGATAGGTGGCCGGGAAGAGGTACCCCTCCGGGTTGCCCTCGGCGTCGTTCGGCAGCTTCAGCATCGCCTTCGCGAGGGACTTCTTCGTGCTTCCGGCGGGCAGGGCGAGGGCCTTGTCGACGGCGGCGTAGACCTGGCTCGCGCGCCAGCCCTCGGGGATCACCAGGGTGGTGGGGCGGCTCTCCTCCTCGGGCGGCAGGGTCAGCAGCGGCACCGCCACGGCGGTACCGACCACGACGGCCCCGGTCACGACGAGGGCGATACGGCCCCGGCGCGTCAGTCGAATCGTGCTCCGTGGCGGAGTGTTCTTCTGCATGCGGGCACGGTAACCCGCATATCGCCACAAACCCGGCATATTTTCATCTTGTCGGCTCCAGTTGGGCGTCCCGGCGTACGAGGGCGGCGTAACGGCCGTCCTGCCGCAGGAGTTCCTCGTGCGTGCCGCGTTCGACGGCCCGGCCCGCGTCGAGGACGACGATCTGGTCGGCGCCCCGGACGGTGGACAGCCGGTGGGCGATGGTGATCGTGGTGCGGTTCGCCGACAGGGCGTCGATGGCGTCCTGGACGGCGGCCTCGGTGCGGTTGTCCAGCGCGCTGGTGGCCTCGTCGAGGACGAGGACCGGCGGGTCGCGCAGGATCGTGCGGGCGATGGCCAGGCGCTGCTTCTCCCCGCCGGAGAAGCGGTGGCCGCGTTCGCCGACGACGGTGTCGTACCCGTCGGGGAGGGACGCGATGTGATCGTGGATCTGTGCCGCCTTCGCCGCCCGGTGCAGCTCCTCGTCGGTGGCGTGGGGCTTGGCGAAGCGCAGGTTGTCGGCCACCGAGGCGTGGAAGAGGTACGTCTCCTGCGAGACGACGCCGACCGCGCGGGCCAGGGTGTCGAAGTCGAGGTCGCGGACGTCGACCCCGTCGAGCGTGACGCGGCCGCCGGTGACGTCGTAGAGCCGGGGCACCAGGTAACCGAGCGTGGATTTGCCGGCGCCGGTGGGGCCGACGATCGCGAGGCTGCCACCGGCCGGGACCGTGAGGTCGATGCCGTCGAGGACCGGGCCGCCCTTGTCGTCGTAGCCGAAGGAGACGTTCTCGAAGCGGACCTCTCCCTTGATCCGGTCGAGGCGGACCGGGTCCGGGCGTTCGGTGATGTCGATCGGCAGGTCGAGGTACTCGAAGATGCGCTGGAAGAGGGCGAGCGAGGTCTGGATCTGCACACCGGTCGACAGCAGGCTCACGGCGGGGCGGAACAGGCCCTGCTGGAGCGAGACGAAGGCGACGATCGTGCCGATGGAGACCTGAGGGCCGCCCAGCCGGAAGGCCATGCCGGCGGTCCAGTAGATGACGGCGGGCAGGGCGG
The DNA here is from genome assembly GCF_040303825.1 of Streptomyces sp. NPDC094143. Classification (NCBI taxonomy): domain Bacteria; kingdom Bacillati; phylum Actinomycetota; class Actinomycetes; order Kitasatosporales; family Streptomycetaceae; genus Streptomyces; species Streptomyces sp. NPDC094143. The sequence continues at coordinate 50,928 of NZ_JBEOTZ010000026.1, read as the reverse complement.
CCATGACGATAGTGATGACGGCCATGCGCCAGCGGCCCGCCATGTTGGAGCGCACCTCCAGGTCGACGAGCTCCTCGGACTCGTCGGCGAAGGACTTCGTCAGCGAGTCGGAGCGGCCCATCGTGCGGCCGAGCAGGATGCCGCTGACGGAGAGCGACTCGGTGACCGTGGCGGCCATGGCGGCCATCTGCTTCTGACGCTGGGTGGTGATCTTCCGGCGTTCGTTGCCGACGCGGCGGCTGATCCACACGAACACCGGGAGCAGCAGCAGCGACACGACGGTCAGGCGCCAGTCGAGGACGATCATCGCGACGATGGTGGCGATCACGCTGGTGGCGTTGGAGACGAGCGAGGTCGCGGTGGAGGTGACGGTGGCCTGCATGCCGCCGATGTCGTTGGCGATGCGGGACTGCACCTCACCGGTGCGGGTGCGCGTGAAGAACGCCAGGGACATGCGCTGCAGACGGCCGTAGACCGCGGTGCGCAGGTCGTGCATGACGCGCTGGCCCACCGTCGTGGAGATCAGGGTCTGCAGCACGCCGAAGACGCTGGTGAGGACGGCGCTGAGGATCATGCCGAGGGCGAGCAGGCTGAGCAGGCCCGTGCGCCCCTCGGGGATGGCGACGTCGAGGATCTCCTTCAGCAGGAAGGGCGTGGCGACCGAGACCAGCGACGCGGCGCCGACCAGCAGGCCGACGATCGCGAGCCGGCCGCGGTAGGGGCGGAAGAGGCGCAGGATGCGGCGGACCTGCCGGGGCTGTTCCTCCGCTCCCGCGGGTGGGGTCCAGGGGGCTTCACGGTCGGGATGCATGGGCTCCTTCGAGAGGGTGCGGCGGGTCGGATCGTAGCTCATTGTTACCTACACTCACAATGAACATCATCCTGATATTGTTCCCGCATGACCACCCCCGATCCCGACGGCCTGCTCGCCGAGCAGTTGCTCCGGCTCACCCGCCGGGTGCACCGCATCCAGAAGCGTCATCTGGCCCAACGCGAGCTGGGCATCACGCCGGCGCAGTCCCGGCTGCTGCGCACGCTCGCGCACTGGGGTTCGCCGCCGCGCATGGCCGACCTGGCCGAGCGCCTGGAGGTGGTGCCGCGAGCCGTGACATCGCTGGTCGACGGGCTGGAGGCGAGCGGCAAGGTGCGGCGGGTGCCGGATCCGGCGAACCGGCGCGTGATCCGCATCGAGCTCACGGACGACGGGCGGGCCGCGCTGCGCGAGCTGCGGGCGGCGCGCAGGTCGGCGGCGGAGGAGATCCTCGCGCCGCTGACGGAGGATCAGCGGGAAGCGCTCGGGGAGTTGCTGGACACCCTCGTCGACGGCGCCCCCGTGCAGTCCTGCTGACCCGGGCGGTACCGGCAGCCGCCGGGGCCACCGCCGGTTCCGCCTCGGCGGCGACCGAGGCACGCGTCCGGAACCGGCCGGCCGGTTCCGGACGCGTGCTTGCGGTCCCTTCGCGTCAGCAGCGGTCGCGGTCCTCGGTGAGCACGCCCTGCACGGTGGTCAGCGTCCGGTCGTGGCAGCCGTGCGAGCCGTACAGGCGGTGGCGTTCGCTCGTGGTGCCGACCGCGTGGCGCTGGTCGCGGGGCACGTTCGCCGTGTAGGTCGCGTCGCCCGAGTAGGTGTCGTCGAGCCGTGACCAGGCGGTGCGCCGGGTGCCATCTGTCTCGACGGTCGTGGCGCGGTCGCCGAGGGTCAGGACGGTGCGCAGCCGGTCGCCCGCGCCGAGGGTGGTCGTGCCGTCCATCGTGTAGGTGCGGTACGTGCGCGTGGCGCGGCCGTCGATCGTCACCGACTCGGCGTCGGTCCACGTGGCTTCCAGCGCGTCACTCGTCTCGCCGTCGGTCCAGCGGTGCGCGGAGGTGTGGGCCAGAGCGCGGGCGACGGTGGTGTGGACGCGGCCGTGCGAGGTGTCGACGTAACCGGCGACGGTGAGGCGGTGGGCGCCCTCGGTGTCCACCCGGTGTTCCGGACCGGGTGTGTGGACGGAGGAGCCGGTCAGGTCTCCCGCACGGTGCGCGGTGAGCTGTCCGGTGACCCGCGCGCGCCGCTCGTCCTGCCAGACGAGGACCTTCACGGGCGTGCTCCAGCCGGTCTGTCCCTCGGGTACGCCCACCACCGAGACCTCGACGCGGTGCGGGCGGCCGTCGTTGAGGACCCCGGCGAAGGGGGTGAGGTCGTAGGTGATCGGCTTGACGTCGAAGGCGCGCGGGCCGGGGATCACGTACCAGAGGAACGGGTTGGACCAGCCCCCGGTCCACACGGTCGGGAACGGCGTGGCGATGCCCGCCAGCCGGCCGTCGACGCGGATCTGCACCTCGCGGTAGGGTACGCGGCCGGCCTTGCAGGAGTAGGGCGCCGGGTCGGGCACGGTCAGGTACCAGTACTCCTCGCAGCCGCCGCCGGAGCCGGTCGCGTAGACCTCGGCGACGATGCGTTCGCTGTTGCGCGGGGTGGTGAGGGTCGTGCCGCCGTCGAGGGTGAGGACCCGGTCGGGGTTCGCGGGGCCGGGGACGCCCGGGTGGAAGGTCAGTGTCACCTCGACGTCGAGCACGCCCGTGTAGGTGTCGTCGACGACGTTCCCGATGAGCATCTCGACGTCCTGGCTCCGGCGGAAGGTGTCGGCGTAGCGCGTGACGTCCTTCTCCACCGACCACTCGATGCCGTCGGGCGAGGGCTGCGGCGTCGAGGTGCGGAGGATCTCGACCCCGCCGACGCGTACGTGGCCGAGCCGGTCGTACTGACGGCCCTTCACCTTGCCGTCGAGCCGCAGCACCACCCTGCTCCAGCGGTCGCCGCAGTCCTGGGGCGGGGTGTAGGTGCCGCGGTAGGGGGTGAAGTCGCGGAACTGCGCCCGCGCGAGGGTGACGTCGCAGGACTTCCCGGGCGGCCGCTCGACGGGCGGGGCGGCCGTGACGGGGTCGTGCCAGTCGGTGCCGAACTCGGTGGGGACATCGGCCGCCTGGGCGGGACCGGTCCCGAGGAGGGTGCTCGCCAGGAGCGTCGCCCCGGCAAGCATGGACATGACGATTCGGCTCTTCATGTGCGGTGTTCTACGGGCAGTCCGCCGCCCGCGCAATGCGCACCGGTGCGCCGGGGCCGCCCTGTTCCCACCCGTGTCGGCCGGTTCCGTTCGGTGGGCGGAAAACCTGTTGCCTCCGACCACGTGGCGACGCGAACCTGTCACGGTTTGCTGCCTCCGGCCCGCACCCCTCACCCCGACTCCCCCTACCCCCCGTTCTCCCTGACACGAGCCACTGGGACGTCATGCAGATTCAAGACCTTCCGTATCCCGACCCGGGCGTGCCGGACGCGCGTTCGGGGCCCCGATTCCTGTGGTGGCTCTTCCGCAACCAGCTGGGCGGTCAGCTCAAGTCACTGGGCTGGGGGCTGCTGCACTTCGCCTCCGTCGCCGCCCTGCCGTTCTGCGTCGGTGTCGCCGTCCAGGCCGTCGTCGACCGCTCCGGCTCCCACCTGGCGCTGGCGGGCGGCCTGCTGGCGCTGGCCTGTGTCGGCAACGCGGTCGGGGACACCTTCCTGCACCGCACCGCCATCACCAACTGGATCACGGCCGCCGCCCGCGTCCAGCAGCTCCTCGCCCGCAAGGCCGCCCGGTTGGGCCCGGCGCTGACCCGGCGCGTCGCAGCCGGTGAGGTCGTGGCCGTGTCCACGGGCGACGTGGAGAAGATCGGCTGGTTCGTCGAGGCCCTGTCCCGCTTCACCGCGGCCCTCGTCACCATCGTGCTGGTCTGCGCCGGCCTGCTGGTCTACCAGCCGGCGCTCGGCGTGGTCGTCGCCGTGGGCCTGCCCGCGCTGGCACTCGCCGTGCTGCCGCTGCTGCCGCGCGCCACCCGGCGCGCCGACGTCCAGCGGGAGAAGGCCGGACGCGCCACCGAACTCGCCTCGGACACCGTCGCCGGCCTGCGCGTGCTGCGCGGCATCGGCGGGGAGGAACTGTTCCTCGACCGCTACCGCAGCGCCTCCCAGGAGGTTCGCCACGCGGCCGTGCGCAGCGCCCGGATGTGGTCCCTGATCTCCGCGATCCAGGTCCTGCTGCCGGGGCTGCTGCTCATCGCCGTCGTCTGGCACGGCGTGGGGCTGGCCCGCCAGGGCCGGATCACCGTAGGTGAACTGGTCACCGTCTACAGCTCGGTGATGGTCCTCACCTATCCCCTGCGGCACTTCGAGGAGATCGCCATGGCGTACTCCTTCTCCCGGCCCTCGGCCAAGCGGGCCGCGGGCGTGCTGTCGCTGGAGCGGGCCACGGACACGGCCGGATCGCGCGCCGCCGAGATCCCCTCGGGCGACCTGTACGACCCGGGGACCGGACTGCTCGCGCGGGCCGGCCTGCTGACCGCCGTGGTCTGCGGCGACCCGGACGCGGCGGGCCGGCTGGCGGAACGGCTCGGCGGACACCCCTCGCAGGAGGGCGTGCCCGTGCTGCTGGGCGGGGTGCCGCTGGACGACCTGCCGCTGGACAGCGCCCGTACGGCCGTCCTCGTCCAGGACAAGGACCCGGTGCTGCTGTCGGGCACACTGCGCGAGCTGCTCGACGTGCCCGCCTCGGGCGACGTCCCGCCCGAGGCGGCACTGGCGGCCGCGCAGTGCGACGACGTGCTGGCGGCGCTGGTGCAGGGCTCGCTGAACGCGGCCGACCCCATGGACGCGCGGATCACCGAGCGCGGCCGGTCCCTGTCCGGCGGCCAGCGGCAGCGGCTCGCGCTCGCCCGGTCGCTGATCACCGACCCGGAGGTGCTCGTCCTGGACGAGCCGACCTCCGCCGTCGACTCGCACACCGAGGCACGGATCGCCCAGGGCGTACGGGAGGTGCGTGCCGGACGCACGACCGTGGTGTTCACCTCCTCGCCCCTGCTGCTGGACCGCGCCGACCGGGTGGCGTTCCTGCACGAGGGCGAGGTCGTGGCGGTGGGCACCCACCGCGAACTGGTGCACACCGAGCCGCGCTACCGGGCCGTGGTCACCCGCGAGACGGACGACGAGGCCGCGCTGGACGGCTCCGTCGCCCTGAAGGACGTACTGCAGGAACTGGAAGAGATCGAGGAGAAGGCATGATCGGCGTCGCGCCCCCGGCGTACGACCCGGCGGCTCCGACCACGGCGAGCACGCTGCCCGTCGGTGCCCCGGCGACCGTCCGCGCGTACGTGGCCGAACTGCTGCGGCGCCACCGCCGGGCGTTCCTGCTGCTGATCGCCGTCAACACGGCGGCCGTCCTCGCCTCGATGGCCGGTCCGTGGCTGCTGGGCGGGCTCGTGGAGCGGGTGTCCGACGGGGCCCGGGACCTGCGGCTGGAGCTCACCGCCGGGCTGTTCGTGGTGGCACTGGCCGTGCAGGCGGTGTTCGTCCGTCAGGTGCGGCTGCGCGGCGCCATGCTGGGCGAGCGGATGCTGGCCGACCTGCGCGAGGACTTCCTCGTGCGGTCGGTCGGGCTGCCGCCGGGCGTGCTGGAGCGGGCCGGGACCGGCGACCTGCTGTCCCGGATCACCACGGACGTCGACCGGCTGGCCAACGCGATGCGCGAGGCCGTGCCGCAGCTGTCGATCGGCGTGGTGTGGGTGGTCCTGCTGATGGGCGGGCTGGTCGTCACGGCACCGCCGCTGGCGCTCGCCGTGCTGGTCGCGCTGCCGCTGCTGATCGTCGGCTGCCGCTGGTACTTCCGGCGGGCGCCGGCCGCCTACCGCTCGGAGGCCGCCGGGTACGCCGCGGTGGCCGCCGTCCTCGCCGAGACCGTGGACGCGGGCCGGACCGTGGAGGCCCACCGCCTGGGCGAGCGCCGGATCGCGCTGTCGGAGCAGCGGATCCGGGAGTGGACGGCCTGGGAGCGCTACACGCTCTGGCTGCGGTCGGTGCTCTTCCCGGTCGTCAACGTCACCCACGTGACCGTGCTGGCCTCGGTGCTGCTGATCGGCGGTGTGTTCGCCCTGGAGGGCTGGATCGACGTCGGCCAGCTCACCACCGGCGCCCTGATCGCGCAGATGCTGGTCGACCCGGTCGGCATGATCCTGCGCTGGTACGACGAGCTGCAGGTGGCGCAGGTGTCGCTGGCCCGGCTCGTCGGGGTCCGCGACATCGAGCCGGACGCCGGGGACGCCGCGGTGGTGCCCGAGGGACGCCAGGTGCGCGCGGACCGGGTCCACTTCGGCTACCGGGAGGGCGTGGACGTCCTGCGCGAGGTGTCCCTGAAGGTCGCGCCCGGCACCCGGCTGGCCCTGGTCGGCCCCTCCGGTGCGGGCAAGTCCACCCTGGGACGGCTGCTCGCCGGGATCTACGCGCCGAGGAACGGCCGTGTCACGCTGGGCGACGCCGAGCTGTCCCGGATGCCCGCCGAGCGGGTCCGCTCGCACGTGGCCCTGGTCAACCAGGAGCACCACGTCTTCGTCGGCTCCCTGCGCGACAACCTCCGGCTCGCCCGGACCGGCGCGGTCGACGCCGAGCTGTGGGCGGCGCTCGGCGCGGTCGACGCGGACGGCTGGGCCCGGGCCCTCGACGACGGCCTGGACACCGAGGTCGGCTCGGGCGGCTTGGCGCTCACCCCGGCGCAGGCCCAGCAGATCGCCCTGGCGCGCCTGGTGCTGGCCGACCCGCACACGCTGGTCCTGGACGAGGCGACGTCCCTGCTCGACCCGCGCGCCGCCCGCCACCTGGAGCGGTCCCTGGCCCGGGTCCTCGACGGCCGCACGGTGGTCGCCATCGCGCACCGGCTGCACACCGCGCACGACGCCGACGTCATCGCGGTCGTCGAGAACGGCCGGATCAGCGAGCTGGGCAGCCACGAGGAGCTGGTCGCGGCGGACGGGGCGTACGCGGCGCTGTGGCGGTCCTGGCACGGCTGAGCGGGCTGGGGCTGGGCGCCCGGGGGTCGTGGCGTTGCGCGGTGCCGAGGCTCGGTGGAAGGCTGGAAGCAGGCACCGGCTCGGGGAAGCCGGCGGGCGAGCGGTCCCCGGGCGGCGCCGGTGCGGTGCGGCGGCGGCCCGGCGCGGGCCCCGACGGCGGGCCCGTCCCCACCCCCTGGAGGTACCCGTGAACAGCTCCGACGGCTGGGGAGACGACGTCTACCAGCCGGATCAGGACGAGCAGAGAGAGGACACGGGGCTGCTCGACGCCGAGGACACCCTGGAGTACGACGGCGTCGACGATCCCCTGGACCGGGGCTGGTCCCCGCCGGAGCGGCCGTGGGCCGTCGAGCACCTCGGAGTGACGGCGGCCGAGCGGCTGCGGGGCGAGACGCTGGACCAGCGGCTCGCCGAGGAACTGCCCGACACCGTCGCCCAGGACGGCGACGGTCTCGGGGACTGCGCGGGCAGCGACGGGGAACTCCTGGACAACGAGGTCGGCGCCGCCCGCTCCGGCCGGCTCGTCGCCCCCGACGAGGGCGCCCACGAGGACGAGGAGCCCGCGCTGGTCGCCACGGACGTGGGCATCGACGGCGCCGCGGCGTCGGCCGAGGAGGCAGCCGTCCACATCGTCGACGAGGACACCCTGCCCGGTTGATCGCACCGGTTGATCGCACCCGTTGATTGCAGAACGGACCCGAGCCGCCCGAGGAGCATCCATGCAGCAGGACAAGCACCCCGACTACCACCCCGTCGTCTTCCGCGACCGCGCCGCCGGGTACGCCTTCCTCACCCGGTCCACGGCGACCAGCGACCGGACCATCGAGTGGGACGACGGCGAGACCTACCCGGTCGTGGACGTGGAGATCTCCTCGGAGAGCCACCCCTTCTACACGGGCAAGGCCCGCACGGTGGACTCGGAGGGCCGGGTCGCGGCCTTCGAGCGGCGGTACGGCAGCGGCTGAGCCCCGTCCCCCGGCGCCGCGGGCCCGGCTGGTGGACGGCGCTCAGATCACGTTGAGCGCCGCCGCGCAGCCCACCCCGCCGAGCAGCATGAACGCCGGCATCAGCACCCTGAGTTCGACCCAGCTGCCCGCCCGGAACCGCATGAACCTCGGCGGCCCGACCGGGTACCAGCGCTTGCGCCCGACCGGGATGGGCCACAGGATCGGGCAGCCGGAGACGGTCAGCGCGTCCCCGATGTCGTGCACGATCGCCCCCAGCACCACCGGCAGGCCCAGCCACAGGTACTCCTGGCCCGGCGCCGTGAACAGCCAGTCCGCGCCGTTGCCCGGCTTGGCGAGCATGCCCGCGAGGATCCACGCCGTGGTCGCGGCCAGCAGCCACACCAGGACGTCGGCGCTGGAGCCGCGGGTCGCCCGCCACAGCAGGCCCTCGATGGCCAGGACCAGGTGCACGAAGAGGATGGCGAGCACGCCCCAGCGGTCACTGCTGATCGCCACGAACGAGGTGCCCACGCCGATCAGCACCGCCCACAGCCAGGTGTGCGTGAGCGTGCGGTGCCCGCCGGAGCGGCGCGGGTCGCCCTGCTTCTTCGTGGCCTTGTAGACGGCGTACGACAGCTTGTCGACGATCTCGCACAGCCAGCGCGACAGCGGCCCGAAGGACCGGGAGATGGTGGCGGCCTTGTGGTCCAGGTCCGGGGCGAGGGCGGCTCCGGCGCAGATCAGGGCGCCGACGAGGAGGACCGGCCAGGGCATCGGCTGCCCGGCGGCGGCCGCGGCCGCACCGACGCCGAGCCAGGCGGCGGCGCCCGACAGTGAGTGTGCTGGTCCCATCATGGCCGTTGCCCGCCCCATTCCTCGTGTGCCGCTGTCCAGTTGACCGGGAGCGCTGACGCGTCGTCGGCGCCTCAGCGTAGCGTTCGTGATCTTCCGGACCGCAGCCGATTCCCGCATCGGGGACCGGGCCAGGCAAGATGGGGGCGTGACCCTCATCGATCAGCTGCCGCCGACCGCCGACCCCGACGCCCTGTACGAAGCCTTCGAGGCGTGGGCCGGTGAGCGGGGGCTCACGCTCTACTCCCACCAGGAGGAGGCGCTGATCGAGGTGGTCTCCGGCGCGAACGTGATCGTGTCGACGCCCACCGGATCCGGCAAGAGCATGATCGCGGCGGGCGCCCACTTCGCGGCCCTGGCCCGGGACGAGGTCACCTTCTACACGGCTCCGATCAAGGCGCTGGTGTCGGAGAAGTTCTTCGAGCTGTGCAAGATCTTCGGCACGGAGAACGTCGGCATGCTCACCGGCGACGCGTCGGTCAACGCCGACGCCCCGGTCATCTGCTGCACCGCCGAGGTCCTCGCCTCGATCGCGCTGCGCGACGGCAAGGACGCGGACGTCGGCCAGGTCGTGATGGACGAGTTCCACTTCTACGCCGAGGGCGACCGGGGCTGGGCCTGGCAGATCCCCATCCTGGAGCTGCCGCAGGCACAGTTCGTGCTGATGTCGGCGACGCTCGGCGACGTCTCCTTCTTCGAGAAGGACCTCACCCGCCGCACCGGCCGCCCGACGGCGGTGGTCCGCTCGGCGACCCGCCCGGTCCCGCTGTCCTACGAGTACCGCTACACACCGCTCACGGAGACGCTGACCGACCTGCTCCAGGCCCGGCAGGCTCCCGTCTACATCGTGCACTTCACGCAGGCACAGGCGGTGGAGCGGGCACAGGCGCTGATGAGCATCAACATGTGCTCGAAGGAGGAGAAGGAGCAGATCGCCGACCTGATCGGCAACTTCCGCTTCACCACCAAGTTCGGCCGCAACCTCTCCCGCTACGTCCGGCACGGCATCGGCGTCCACCACGCGGGCATGCTGCCCAAGTACCGCCGCCTGGTGGAGAAGCTCGCGCAGGCCGGACTGCTGAAGGTCATCTGCGGCACCGACACCCTCGGCGTCGGCGTCAACGTGCCCATCCGCACCGTGCTGTTCACGGCCCTGACCAAGTACGACGGCACCCGCGTGCGCACCCTGCGGGCCCGGGAGTTCCACCAGATCGCGGGCCGGGCCGGCCGGGCCGGCTTCGACACGGAGGGCTTCGTCGTCGCGCAGGCCCCCGAGCACGTCGTCGAGAACGAGAAGGCCCTCGCCAAGGCCGGCGACGACCCCAAGAAGCGCCGCAAGGTCGTCCGCAAGAAGGCCCCGGAGGGGTTCGTCGCCTGGTCGGAGCAGACCTTCGAGAAGCTCATCGTCTCCGAACCGGAGCCGCTGGCCTCCCGGTTCCGGGTGACGCACACGATGCTGCTGTCGGTGATCGCCCGGCCCGGCAACGCCTTCGAGGCGATGCGCCGCCTGCTGGAGGACAACCACGAGCCGCGCAGGCAGCAACTGCGGCACATCCGCCGGGCCATCGCCATCTACCGCTCGCTGCTGGACGGCGGCATCGTCGAGAAGCTCGACGAGCCGGACCCGACCGGCCGGATCGTCCGGCTCACCGTCGACCTCCAGCAGGACTTCGCCCTCAACCAGCCGCTGTCCACGTTCGCCCTCGCCGCGTTCGAACTGCTCGACCCCGAGTCGCCGTCGTACGCGCTCGACATGGTGTCCGTCGTGGAGTCGACCCTGGACGACCCCCGGCAGATCCTCGCCGCCCAGCAGAACAAGGCGCGCGGCGAGGCCGTGGCCCAGATGAAGGCCGACGGCGTCGAGTACGAGGAGCGCATGGAGCGCCTCCAGGACATCACCTACCCCAAGCCCCTGGAGGAGCTGCTCTTCCACGCGTACAACACGTACCGCAAGAGCCACCCCTGGGTCGGCGACCATCCGCTGTCGCCGAAGTCGGTCATCCGCGACATGTACGAACGGGCGCTGTCCTTCACCGAGTTGGTGTCCCACTACGAGCTGGCCCGCACCGAGGGCATCGTGCTGCGCTACCTCGCCAGCGCCTACAAGGCCCTCGACCACACCGTCCCCGACGACCTGAAGTCCGAGGACCTGCAGGACCTGATCGAGTGGCTGGGCGAGATGGTGCGCCAGGTCGACTCCAGCCTGCTCGACGAGTGGGAGCAGCTGGCCAACCCGGAGGAGATGACAGCCGAGGAGGCCCAGGAGAAGGCCGACGAGGTCAAGCCGGTCACCGCCAACGCGCGCGCCTTCCGCGTCCTGGTCCGCAACGCCATGTTCCGCCGCGTCGAACTGGCCGCCCTGGACCAGGTCGAGGAACTGGGCGAGATGGACGCCGAGTCCGGCTGGGACGCCGACGCCTGGGGCGAGGCGATGGACAAGTACTGGGACGAGTACGACGACCTCGGCACCGGCCCCGACGCCCGCGGCCCCAAGCTGCTGCTCATCGAGGAGGAGCCGCGCAACGGGTTGTGGCGGGTCCGGCAGATCTTCCACGACCCGAACGGCGACCACGACTGGGGCATCAGCGCGGAGATCGACCTCGCCGCCTCGGACGCGGAGGGCCGCGCGGTCGTGCGCGTCACCGACGTCGGCCAGTTGTGACCGGCCGGGCAGCAGCGAGCACAGGAGAATCCATCCATGACGACGAACCCGGCCGAGAGGCTCGTCGACCTGCTCGACCTGGAGCAGATCGAGGTCGACATCTTCCGTGGCCGCAGCCCGCTGGAGTCCCTGCAGCGGGTCTTCGGCGGGCAGGTGGCGGGCCAGGCGCTGGTCGCCGCCGGCCGCACCACGGAGGGTGACCGGCCCGTGCACTCGCTGCACGCCTACTTCCTGCGCCCCGGCCGCCCGGGCGTGCCGATCGTCTACCAGGTGGAGCACGTGCGCGACGGGCGTTCCTTCACCACCCGGCGGGTCACGGCCGTGCAGCAGGGCCGCACGATCTTCAACCTCACCGCCTCCTTCCACAAGCCGGAGGACGGCGGCTTCGAGCACCAGCTGCCCCCGGCCCGCGAGGTTCCCGACCCCGAGTCCCTGCCCACGGTCACGGACGAGATCCGCCAGCACCTGGGCGCGCTGCCCGAGCAGCTGGAGCGGATGGCCCGCCGCCAGCCGTTCGACATCCGGTACGTGGACCGGCTGCGCTGGAGCGCCGAGGAGGTCCGCGACGCCGAGCCGCGCAGCGCCGTGTGGATGCGCGCCGTCGGGCCCCTCGGCGACGACCCGCTCGTGCACACCTGCGCCCTGACCTACGCCAGCGACATGACCCTGCTGGACGCCGTCCGCATCCCGGTCGAGCCGCTGTGGGGGCCGCGGGGCTTCGACATGGCGTCGCTGGACCACGCCATGTGGTTCCACCGCCCCTTCCGCGCGGACGACTGGCTGCTGTACGACCAGGAGTCCCCCATCGCGGTCGGCGGCCGCGGTCTGGCCCGCGGGCGTATCTACGACCGGGACGGCCGGCTGGTGGTCTCGGTCGTGCAGGAGGGGCTCTTCCGGAAGCTGGGCTGACCTGCGGCGTGCTCCGGCCGGACGGCTCCGATCGCGCCAGTGCCCCGATCCGGTGACCATGGCAGGAGGCGGCCCAGCCGGCGTCACACGTCCGCCGATCCGGGAGGTGTCCACGCTGCTCCCCGTGCTCCCCGTGCTGTTCGCGGTCTGCGCGGCCCTCAGCAACGCCGTCGCGACGGTGTTGCAGCGCAAGGCGGCGTTGTCCGTGCCGCGCTCCGAGGGCCTGCGGGCCGGGCTGATGCTCGATCTGCTGCGCCGGCCGGTCTGGCTGGCCGGCATCCTCGCGGTGATCGGCGCCGCCGTCTGCCAGGCGCTGGCGCTGGCGACCGGGCCACTGACGATCGTGCAGCCGGTGTTCGTGCTGGAGCTGCCGCTCACGTTGGTCGTCGCCTCCCTTCTGATGCACCGGCGGCTGCCGGGTTCTGGCTGGCTGGCTGTGACGGTGGTGGTGGCGGGGCTGGCGGTCGCGCTCGCCGCGGCCTCCCCGTCCGGCAACCGCACCCACGTGCAGCTGGACCGCTGGATCCCCGCGCTCGCCGTGTGCGCGGGTGCCGTCGCCGGTCTCGCCCTCGCGGCTCTGAAGCGCCCGGAGGGCCGTGCCCGGGCGGCTTGCCTCGGTGCGGCGACGGCGATCAGCTACGCGGTGACCGCTGCCCTGATGAAGGCGGCCACGCACATCCTCGACAAGCAGGGGCTGGCCGGCTTCCTCACCGCCTGGCAGACGTATGCCTTCGCCGTGACCGGGGTGTGCGCGCTGTTCCTGCTGGAGAACGCCATGCAGGCCGGTCCGCTGGTCGCCTCGCAGCCGGCGCTCACCCTCGGGGACGCGCTGGTGAGCCTCGCGCTCGGCATCCTGCTGTACGAGGAGACGGTCCGCTCCGGGTGGTGGCTGCTGCCCCAGCTGTTCGGTGTGGCACTGATCGCCGCGGGGGTCCTCGCCCTGGCGCGCATTCCGCTCACCCAGTCGCTGGTGGCACCGGACGAGGAACGCCGGACGGTGGACGCGCCCTGATCGGCGGACCGCCGGTCGGACGCCCCTCGGGTGACGACGCCCTTCGGGTGACAAGACCCTTCGGGTGACGGCGGTGCGGGTCAGTCGTCCGGCTGGCAGCGCGGGCACCACACCGTGCCGCGGCCCGCGATCCGGGAGCGGTGCAGGGCGGTGCCGCAGCGCGGACACCTCGGACCGCGGTCGTCGCGGCGGCCGGTGAGCCAGGAGTCGCGCGGCGGGACGCGGCCGGTGGGGACGGAGGCGCGCAGCGTCCGCCGCATCTCCCGGTACAGGCGCCGGCGGTCGGCCTCGGTGAGATCGTGCGCCGGGAGGTCGGGACGCAGCCGGGCGCGCCACAGGATCTCGTCGGCGAGCAGGTTGCCGAGGCCGGCGAGGACGGACTGGTCGGTGAGCGCCGTCTTGAGCCGGCCGCGGCGGTCCCCGGGCACACGGTCGAACTCCGCCCGGGCGTGGGCGAGCCGAAGTCCCTGGAGTTCGCGCTGGTCCCGGAAGCGCAGCGGCCGGCCGGCGCCCAGGGTGAACAGGACGCGGTCATGGGCTTCGACGGTGTCGTCGGCGCGGCCGCAGACGAGGCTGCCGGTCATGGCGAAGTGCAGGGCGAGGGTGGGGCCGCCGGTGGGGGCGAGCAGCCACTTGCCCTGCCGCCGGGGTGAGCCGAACCGCCGTCCCGCCAGCGCGTCGCGCAGCCCCGGCGCGTCGACGCCGTACAGGACACCCGGGTCCCGCACGTCGACGCGGCGGACGAGCCGGCCCGTCGCGCAGGACTCCAGCACCTGCCGGAATCCCTCGACCTATGGCAGCTCGGGCATGGCACGACGCCCTTCCTCCGGCCGGTGGCGCGCGCCGTCAGGGGCTCGTGCGCCCGCCGCGGCCCCGGGAGCGCATGATCAGGGCGGCGACGTAGTAGACACAGGGCGTCCCGCCCGGGTTCACGTAACCGTGTACCGCGTCCGCGGCGAAGTAGGCGGAATCGCCCGCGCCGAGTTCGGTGACCGTCTCGCCGACGGTCAGCCGCAGGACCCCTGACTCGACGAAGACGAACTCGTGGGAGCCGGGGGCGTACGCGGGGTACTCCCCGGCGTCGCAGTGCGGCGGCAGGACGGACCGGATCCACTCGAAGTTCACGCCGGGGACGACGGGGCTCAGGATCGTGCGCCGCCAGCCGCCGGGTTCCTCCACGACGTCCTGCTCGGCGGCGCGGCGCACCCGCACCGGCGCGAGTTCGGTCAGCAGATGCGCGGCGGTGACGCCGAGCCCCTCGGCGATACGGGACAGCACCACGACCGTGGGCGCCTTCCGGCCCCGTTCCACAGAGGAGAGCATGCTGACGCTCACGGCCGCGCGATCGGCGAGGTCCTGAAGGGTCATCGACTGGCTCAGGCGCAGTTCCTGGATCCGGCTGCCTAGTGTTGCGAGAGCGACCATCGTAGTACTATAGCGATGTGATTTTCTCTATAGAGAAACACAGGGAGGAGCCGCGGACCGATCCGGCGTTGCGCCGGGCCCTGGTCGCACTGTCGGTCACGGAGATCGTGAGCTGGGGGACGCTGTACTACGCGTTCCCGGTGAGCCTGACGAACATCACGGGCGACACCGGCTGGTCGGTGACGGCGACCATGTGCGCCTTCTCCGTCGGCCTGATCGCCAGTGCAGTGGCCGGCATCCCGGTGGGGCGCCTGCTCGACCGGTACGGTCCCCGCTGGGTGATGAGCGCGGGATCCGTGCTGGGCTGCCTCTCCCTGGTCGCGGTGGCGACCGCGCCGGGACTGGCCTGGTTCACAGCCGCCTGGGTCCTCGCCGGGACGGCTCAGGCGGCGGCGCTCTATCCCCCGGCCTTCGCCGCGCTCACCCGGTGGTACGGCCCGCGCCGGCTGCGCCCCCTGACCCTGCTGTCCCTGGCGGGTGGGCTGGCCAGTGTGGTCTTCGCACCGGTCACGGCGCTGCTGCTGGCCTATCTGGACTGGCGTGCCACGTTCCTGCTGCTCGGGGCGGTCCTGCTGGTCACCGCCACGCCGCTGCACCTGTTCTGCCTGCGGGCACCCTGGCCGGGCGCCGAGGGACCGCGGCCGGGCACGGCCTTCTCCGACGTCCGGCCCGTGGTGCTCAGCCGGGAGTTCGCCCTGCTGGCGGCGGCCCTCGCCCTGGCGGCGCTCAGCCTCTACGCGACGACGCTCAACCTGGTGCCGTTCCTGGCCGAGAGGGGCTTCGGCACCGATATCGCGGCCGGCGCGATCGCCCTGTGCGGCACGGGGCAGATCCTCGGCCGGCTCGGCTATCCGGCGCTGACCCGGAGGACCAGCACGCACCACCGGATGACCCTGCTGCTGACGGCCGGCGCGCTCGCGATCGCCTTCCTCGCGCTCGTGCCCGGCCCGGCGCCCCTGCTGTGCGTGGCGGCCATGGCGGCGGGGGCGGTCCGGGGCATGTTCACCCTACTGCAGGCCACGGCGGTCAGCGACCGATGGGGCGTCAGACGCTACGCGACGCTCAACGCGTTCGCCACGGCCCCCGCCGGTACGGCACTGGCCGTGGCACCGGCGGCGGGAGCCCTGCTCGCCGCCGGACTGAGCAGCTACCCCGGAGCGTTCCTGGTGCTGGCCGCACTGGTCGCGGCCGGTGCCGCCCTCGCGGCGATGTCACCTGCAGGGGACGGAGGACCATAGGAGACGGTATTCCTCGGCCCGTGCCCCCATTTGGAACCGGCTGCTGACGCCGAGTTTTCCCATCATGTCCGTAATGGCCCGCCGGAGCGTACGCGTGGACACGCCCAGGGCGCGCGCCATGGCCTCGTCCTTCATGCCGTTCGCGAGCATGCGCAGAATGATCAGCTCACGCTCGGAGAAATTCAGCGGAATGGAATCTTCTTCGATGATTCTTGAGGAAGTCTTTGCCAGCCAGCAGTAGTCGAATACCTGGTGCACGAATTGACACGTGCCCGCATTCGTGATCTCCAGACGCGGCATGCGGCCATCCCGGTCGGCCACATACACATAAGCGATGCGACTGTCGACGAGGAGCAGCCGGAACGGTAACAGGACAGTCACCCTGATTTCCGCTCCCGCCTCCTGAAGATCCTGGATATGTGATCGCCCACCCGGGACATTCACCATCGACTCGGCGCAGATGCAGCGGATTCCAACACCTCGGGCGGACGCTTCCCGGGCATACCGCAGCAGTGCGCTGAAACGGTCCTCCTCCAGATCCATCGGGTCGAGGCAGAGGAGGACCTCCGTGGCCGCCGGCGGCGGGGTGTCGCCGCCGAAGACGCACTCCACGACCCGGCATTCCGGCTCCTCCGAGGCGTCCACGGGCCGGGTCGCCGCGGAACGCAACAGGTCCGAAAGGGCGGACTCCAGCGCCTCAAGCAGCCGGCTCTGATCGTGTACGACTTTGCGGTTCGCGCTGATGATCTGGGAGATCACGGATTCCGCGTCGTCTCCGGACTCCGCGGCGGCGAGTACCGGCCGCAGGCCCTCACGAGAGAAAAATCGGGCGGGTGACCCATTTCTGTGTGCCGCTTGGGAAAACTCGTACGCCGCCACTTGCTCGAAAGACAATGCCGCCTCCCCTGAAAAATTATGTGCGGCACCCTTGACGCACCAGTTCACACGTAATCTGCCAGTGTAGCGAACTGACTCGCGCAAACAAGGCCGTCCTGCGGACGAAACGAGGGATGTCCGGAATTCGCCCTGCCAGTGCCGAGCTTTCTCAGGAAGACTTCATATGAACATGCCTGCGGCGTGGCGCACCGGCAGAAAAACTTAGCGGCTCTGCCGGGAATCCCTGGGAAGACTTCCCGCGGTATCGGGCGTTTCCCGTGGCATGGCCGGGGCCGCGCGGGGCAGTCGTGTCGCCGTCAGGGCTGTCACGGCACACAGCGTCGCGACGTACCAGGGGAACAGGCCGCCGTGCCCGACGGACTTGAGCCAGGTCCCCACATAGGGGGCGGTCCCGCCGAACAGCGCGACCGCCCCCGCGTACGGCAGTCCGATGCCCCGGCCGCGCAGGGCGGGCGGGAACAGTTCGGCGTTGACCGCCCCGGCGATCGAGGTGTAGGCGGTCAGCAGGAACATGCCGGCGCACTGCACCACGAGCACCGACCAGAACGACGGACCCAGCGCCGTCAGCAGAGGGACCGTCAGCACGGCGGAGGTGACGCCGAAGGCGATCATCATCGGTCTTCTGCCGATCCGGTCGCAGAGCATGCCGCCGAAAGGCTGGATCAGACCGAAGAAGATCAGGGAGACGGTGCCCGCGAGGACGGCGTCCTCCTTGTCGGCGCCCGCGTTGACCGTGGCGTAGGCGGGCAGGAACGTGGTCCAGGTGTAGAAGGCGACGGTGCCGCCGGTGGTCAGGCCGACCACCATGGCCACCTGCCGCGGGTGTTCGCGCAGCGCCGCGAACGCGCCCGGGCGCGCCCGGCCGTCGGCCCGGTCCGGATCGGGCCGGTACGTCTCCTGGGCCGAGTGGCGGATGAACAGCCCCACCAGGGACAGGACGGCGCCCCACACGAACGGCAGCCGCCAGCCCCACTGGTCCATGCCGTCGTCCGACACCTGGACGGCGGCCAGGGTGGAGAGCCCGGCCATGATGTGGCCCGCCGAGGAGGCGACGTACTGGAAACTGCCGAAGAACGCGCGGCGGCGGGGTCCGGCGGACTCGACGAGGAAGCTGACCGCCGCGCCGTACTCACCGCCGAGCGAGAAGCCCTGGATGAGCCGGGCCACCACCAGCAGGGCCGGGGCCAGCGGCCCCACCGTCGCATAGCTCGGGGTGAGCGCGATCAGCAGGCTGCCGAGGCCCATGAGCAGGATCGTCACCATGAGCGCGCTGCGGCGGCCGAAGCGGTCCGCCCAGACGCCCATCACGGTGGCCCCGACCGGGCGGGCGGCGAAGGCGATCGCGAAGACGGCGAAGGAGTTGAGCAGCGGCACCAGCGGATCGCCCGACGACTTGGGGAACATGTCGTCCGCGAAGTAGACGGCGAGGAAGGTGTACACGTACCAGTCGTGCGACTCGACGGTGTGTCCCACTCCCCCACTGAGCAGCTGGCGCCAGGGCCGCGCCGGTGGGGTCTCGGCGGCCGGATCGGTTTCTCTCACTGCCATGCACGGGCCTCCCCCGACAACACCGGCATCAGTTCGGACAGCAGTTCCTTGGTGTGCGAGAACAGGTAGAAGTGGTCGCCGGGCAGCTCCAGCAGCCGGAAGCCGCCGCTGGTGGCCTCGGACCAGGACGTCATCAGGGCGCGCGGGCTGGCCCGGTCGTCCCGCCCGGCGACGGCGAGTACCGGTGCCCGCACCCGCGTGACCGGCACGGACGGATGGTTCTCCAGCAGCCGGCAGTCGTCGCGCAGCACGGGCAGCAGCAGATCCCGCAGCTCCGGGTCGGCGTAGGCGTCGGCGTGCGGCTGCATGCCCATGCTGCGGGTCCGGGCGAGCAGTTCCTCGTCGTCGAGCAGGTGCAGGCCCGCCGGGCCGACCTGCGACGGGCCCTCGCGTGCGGAGACCACCAGCAGCACGGGCCGGATGCCGTGGAGGTTCTCCAGCCGTGCCGTGACCTCGTGGGCGATGACCGCGCCCATGCTGTGGCCGAAGAGGGCCAGGGGGACCTCGCCGCCCAATCCCGCCGCGACGGCGTCGGCGATCTCGTCCGCGAGCTGCGCCAGGCTGAGGGCGAAGGGATGGACCAGCCGGTCCTCGCGGCCCGGGTAGCGCGGGGCCCACAGCTCGGTGCGCGCGGGCAGATCCTCGGCCCAGGGGCGGTAGACGCCGGGCCCCGCGCCGGCGTGGGGGAAGCAGAGCAGCCGGACGGCGGGATCGGGCACGGTGCGGTGGGCGCGCAGCCACTGGGCCGGATCGCTCACGTATCCCTCCCCGGTTCGGTGGACCGTGCCACGTCCAGGGCGAGATCCCGGACGAGCGAGACCGGTTCGTCGCTCTCGTGCAGGAAGAAGTGACCGCCCGTCAGGGCGCGGGCGGTGAACGCGCCGGTGGTGTGGCGCCGCCAGCCGTGCAGGTCGTCGACGGTGACATAGGGGTCGCCGGCGCCCACGAGGGCGTGGATCGCCGACGGCAGGGGCGCGGTCTCGCAGTAGCGGTACCCCTCGAAAGCGGCGAAGTCGGCGCGGAGCATCGGCAGCATCAGCTCGAACAGTTCGTCCTCGTCCAGGACGGCCAGCGGCACGCCGCCGACCTCGCGCAGCCGCTCCCTGAGGTCCTCGGCGCTGCCGTCGGAGTAGGGGCGCTCGGTGCGCATCCGATCGGGGGCCGGGTAGGAGGCGACGACGAGGCAGCCGGGGGCGGCGGCGCCGAGCCGGCGCAGGGCGCTCGCCGTCTCGAAGGCCACGAGGGCGCCCATGCAGTCGCCGAAGAGGAGGAAGGGGCGCGGCGGCAGCGTGGTGAGGGCGGCGGCGACCTCCTCAGCGATCCGGTGCAGGTCGCTCAGCGGCTCCTCGTGGAACCGGTCGAGCCTGCCCGGCAGTTGGACCGCGCACAGCTCGATCTCCTCGCCCAGCGGTTTGCGCCACTGGTCGAAGTCGCGCGCGCTGCCGCCCGCTCGGGACAGGCAGACCACGCGGGCCGCCGCGTGCGGGGCCGCGGCACTCTGGATCCAGTCGGTCACTTCTCGCCCTCCTCGGTGGCGCGGCGCAGGAACGCGCCCGCCGCCTCGACGGCCGCGCGTCCCTCGGGGAGCACCGGGTGGTACCAGTGCCAGACGTGAAACATCTCCGGCCACTCGTCGAAGGTGACGTCGACACCCGCCTTGACCGCCGCCTGCTCCAGGGCCCGGGCGTCGTCGTACAGCACCTCCTCGGAGCCGACGTGGATCAGCAGCGGCGGCAGGCCGGTGAGATCGCCGTGGGCGGGAGAGGCCAGGGGGTTCCTCGGGTCGGTACCGGCCAGGTAGCGGCCGGCCATGCGGAGCAGGTCCTCGGTGTCGAGGAGGATCTCCCGCTCCTTGCGGGTAGTGTGCGACGCGCCCTCACAGGTCAGGTCGGCCCACGGCGAGATGCACACCGCGGCGGCCGGCAGCGGGTCCCCGGCGTCGCGCAGCACCTGCAGCGCGGCGACGGCGAGGCCCGCGCCGGCCGAGTCGCCGGCGAAGGTGACCCGGCCGGGCGGGCAGCCCCGCTCCAGCAGCATCCGGTAGGCCGCCACCGCGTCCTCCACGGCCGCCGGGAAGGGCGACTCGGGCGGTCTGCGGTAGTGCAGGGCGAGCACCGCCGCACCGGCCACCGCACCCAGGGCGCTGGACAGATGGCGGTGCGACTGGGGCGAACCCAGCGCGTACGACCCGCCGTGCAGGTACAGCAGGGTCCTGCCGTCCTCCCGGGCGGGCCGCACCCACTCCGCCGTGCAGGCGCCGACGCCGACCGTCTCGCCAGGGGGCAGGCCCAGGTTGCCGAAGGCCTCCTGGGCACGGTCGTAGGCGATCCGCCGTGGCTCCACATCGCCGTTGCGGGTGTGCCAGTTGAGTTCGATCAGTTCCCGCACCAGCTCCAACTCCGACGATGCCATGCGCTCTCCGCTCAGATCTGGGTGACGGGCCGGACCGGGCGCGGCGGAGCCGGCAGCGGGAAGTCGCGCTGCCAGAACCCCACGTCGTGCCAGTCCCCGTGCTTGTAGCCGGCTGCCCGCAGCGTTCCGCACGCGGTGTATCCGAGCGCCTCGTGCAGGCGCACGCTCGGATCGTTGGGCAGTCCGATGACGGCGACCACGCTCCTGAAGCCCTGGGCCTCCATGGACTTCAGCAGGTGGGTGTAGAGGGTGGAGCCCAGCCCCAGCCGCTGGTGGCGGTGGGAGACGTACACGGTCGACTCGGCCGTCCAGTCGTAGGCGTTGCGCGCTTTCCAGGGACCCGCGTAGGCGATGCCGGCGACCACGCCGTCGACTTCGGCGACGAGCCAGGGATAGCGCTCCCGGAGGTGCTCCAGGTCCTGGATCCACTCCTGGGGAGTCTGCCGCTCGGTACGGAAGTTGACGGTGCTCGTCTCGATGTAGTGGTTGACGATGTCGCAGACGGCGGGCATGTCGGCGACGGTGGCGGGGCGGATGTCGACCGGGCGTCGTTCGGGGCTCACGTGTGGGCTTCCTTCGGCGTTTCTCGGTATCGGATGGGCGAGCACCTCTTTACTACGTCCGGTCCAGTTCTCGGAGCACCGATTCGGCCACCGCTTCCAGGGACGGCGTTTCGAAGATCACGGCGAGCCGCAGCGGCACACCGAAGTCCTTGCGGATGCGGGAGACCACGCGCAGCGCCGAGATCGAGGTGCCGCCGAGGGAGAAGAAGTCGTCGCCGGGCAGCACCGGACCGGCCCCGAGGACGTCGCCCCAGATCTCCCCCACCTGGGCGAGGACCCGGGCCCGCAGACCGTCCGCAGCCGCGGAGGCGGTGGCCGGCTCGGCGGCGGGCCGGCCGGTGGCGGTGCCACTGGCGCGGTCGGGCAGGGCCTTGCGGTCGATCTTGCCGTTCCGGGTGCGCGGCAGCCGGGGCACCAGCAGCACAGAGGACGGCACCAGATGGGCCGGCAGAGTCTCGGAGAGGGCACCGCGCACGGCGGCGTCGGTGAGGTCGGGGTCCTTGGCGACCACGTAGGCGGCGAGTTCGGTGGCGTGTTCTTCGGTCTCGTAGGGGACGACGGCGGCCTCGGCCACGCCCGTCACGGCGGACACGGCCGACTCCACTTCCACCGTCTCCACGCGGTAGCCGCGGACCTTGACCATGCCGTCCACCCGTCCGAGGTGGATCAGGCGGCCGGAGCCGTCGATGCGTCCGCGGTCGCCGGTGCGGAAGTCCCGCGCGGCCGGGCCGAGCGCCCCGGTCTGCGGCGCCGGCTCGGTGAGCGGCCTGGGGCCCTGGTCCGTCCACTGCGCCGGATGCAGGTGGGCGCTGCGGACCACGATCCGCCCTGCCTCGCCCGTAGCCGTGGGCCGGCCGGGGGCCGCCTCGACGTGCACCTCCACCCCGGGCACCGGCTCGCCGACGGGCACCGGGTCCGGCACCTCGGCGTCCGGGGGGATCAGGTGGAGCCGGGTCAGGCCGGTTTCCGTGGAGTTGAGCCCGACCGCGACGGTGGCGGCCGGAAACAGTCGCCGGGCGGCGAGGACGTCGCTGCGGTGGACGCTCTCGCCGCCGAGGTAGGCGAGGCGGACGCGCTCCGTCGTGCGCCCTTCGGAGACCGCGGCCGCCTGCCGCAGGAATGAGGGGAACGAGTAGTAGACGGTCGTCCCCGCGGCGTCCAGCCGCTCGATCAGGTCGTGCACCCCGTCCCGCTGGAAGGAGTACGGCACCAGTGCCGCGCCGTTGAGCAGGGCGGTGTACGGGTTGGACACGGCGGCCACGAAGCCGTCGGCGTTGATCAGCGTGACGCGGTCCTCGGGGCCGATGCCGAGCGCGGCGTGCCGGTCGACGTTCTGCCGCATGTCGGCGCGGTTCTGCAGGATGCCCTTGGGCAGACCGGTCGATCCGGAGGTGTACAGGGCGTACGCCCAGGCGTCCGGCTCAACGGCCGGGCCCGGGGTGGCGGGCGCGCCGGGCCGGACGTCGAGGTTGGCCACGCGGATCACGGCGGTTTGCCCGGGCGACTGCCCGGGGCCGTCGGTGACGACGACCGCGGCGCCGAGCCGGGTCAGCAGGTTCCGGTTGCGGGCGTCCGGGTGGTGGGGGTTGAGCGGGACGTAGAACTTGCCCGCCTTCAGCACCCCCAGGCACGCGGCCAGCATCCACGCCGGGTCGAGCACCATCAGGGGCACGGGCTCGGAGCCCTCGCCCCGGGCGTCGAGCAGCGCGCGGGTGACGGCGTCGGCCCGTGCGGCGAGTTCACGGTAGCCGACCGTCTCCTCGGGTGAGACGATCGCCGGGCGGTCGGGTCCGGCCTCGGCCTGCCGGGCGAAATCCGCGACGACGGGGCAGTCCCCCGGGGGCGGGCCGGTCCGCTCCGGTGCCGTGTCCGGTGTTGCGGCGGTCATGCTGTGCTGCCTCCTCGGGCCTCTTCCTGCACGTCAGCTCGTCTGCTCGTCGGTGGCGAAGACCTTCTCGACGACCGGTTCGAGCTCGCTCCACTCGATCGCCGAGACGCGCCCGGCGTCCCACTGCTCGTCCATCCAGGCGAGCAGTTCCACGACCCTCGGGTCGCCCTTCTCCAGCCGCAGTCCGAGCCGCTTGTTCAGCACGAAGACCAGCCCGGCCTGGCCGGAGTCCTTGGTGAGGGCGACGTCCAGCTCCCGGCCGGTGAGCAGGGGCGCGTTGAACGGCGCGTACATCCACCAGAACTTGTTGAGGCCGTCGGCGTGGATGCCGGCCCGGGTCACGTAGGCGTCGCGGCCGAAGAGCGGGTACTTCTGCGACGGGCCGGCGCCGATGCCGTCGTAGAGGTCGACGAGTTTGTTGACCGCGGTGAGGTCGATCCCGCCGTCGGGCCAGTAGCCCATGCCGAGCAGGTGCACCATGACGGCTTCCAGCGGGGCGTTGCCGGTGCGTTCGCCGGTGCCGAGCGTGGTGCCGCTGATCACCCCGCAGCCCTCGCGCACGGCGGCCAGGCAGTTGGCGACGACCAGCCAGGTGTCGTTGTGCGGGTGGAGCTCTATCTGGGAGGGCGTCAGGCCGAAGCCGCGCAGCAGGCGGATCCAGCGCGGGATGCTGCGGGGCAGGGCGACGTCGTCGTAGGGCAGGCCGATGCCGAGGGTGTCGCAGACCCGGAAGCGGGGCTGGAGTTCGGCCGGGTATACGGCGGAGATCCGCAGGACCTCCTCGACGAGGGCGCGGACGAAGTCCGGGTCGGAGCGGGTAGTGTCCTCCAGGTGGACGCGCGGCTTGATGCCGTGGTCCAGGGCCATGGAGACGGCGTCCAGGTACATCGACGCGGCCTCGGTGCGGCCGCCGGAGCCGAACTTGTGGAAGGTGTGGTAGTCGGAGGAGGAGCTGAGCAGGCCGGTCTCCTTGACGCCGATCCGCTTGATCAGCTCGACGTCCTCGCGGCGGGCGCGGATCCAGGTGGTCGGCTCGATCGGGGCGCCGTCGCGGTGCCGTTCCAGCGCGTAGATCAGGGCGTTGCGGTCGGAGTCGCGGTACGGGAAGAACTCGGCGTGGCGGATCGCGGTGGACTCGCCGGTGATCTCGCAGAGGATGTCGTAGATCGCGCGGCTGGTGGCCAGGGAGAGGGGCAGACCGCCCTGCTGGCCGTCGCGGTGGGTGGTCTCCGACAGCCACACCTCCTGCGGCAGGGTGAGCGGCCGCATGCCGTCGTCCCAGGTGTGGCGGGGGAAGGCGTCACGCGGGAAGACCTCGGGGAAGTACTCCGGTTCCTCGGGGTTGTGGATGGTCATCGAAACTCACTCCCTGCGGTGCGGTAACGGGCGGGTGCAAGGTCCAGGCCGGTGACGAACGCGCGGAACCGGCGTTCGGCGGCGGCGGTCTCCTCCGCGCCGCCGCGGGAGACGTTCGCCACCGTGAGCGGTTTGGCCAGTTCGAGGAAGCGGACGATCTCGGATCGGTCCATGCCCTTGCCGAGGAGGTAGGGGACGCCCCAGAAGTCGAGGCCGTTGACGGGCATCCAGGCCGCGTTGACCACCGAGTCGAAGATGTGGTCGGCGGCCTCGAGGGCCTCGCGGGAGTTCATCGTGCGGTGCGACCAGGTGTGGCCGTTGCCGGTGAGCTCGAACTGGGGCGCCCGTACGTGGATGGGCGTGGCGTGCATGTAGTACCAGTGGTTGACGGCGAAGGTGTCGGGGCCCGCGGAGTTGATGAAGTTGATGGTGTTCTCCACCGTCTGCGGGCTCTCGCCGGGGAACCCGACCACGAACGAGGCGTGGGTGAAGATGCCGCGGGCCTTCAGCTGTTCGATGCCGTAGTGGTAGTGCGCGGTGGTGGCGCGCTTGTCCATATTGAGCAGGACCTGGTCGTCGCCGGACTCGATGCCGAGCAGCACGCCGCGGCAGCCGGAGTCGTACATCAGGTCGTAGACGTCGGGTTCGCGGGCGTGGCCGCAGCGGAAGTACGAGAACCACTCGATGCCGAAGTCGCGGCGCACCAGCATGCGGCACAGGTCCTTGAAGCGGCGCATGGGAACGTTGAACGTGTCGTCGATGAACGCGACGCGTTTGACGCCCATCTCGGCGAGTTCCTCGAGTTCCCGCTCCACGGTGGCCAGGTCGGCGAGGGTGAGGGCGCCGGCCCGCTCGGGGTAGTCGCAGAAGGCGCAGCTGAAGGCGCAGCTGCGGGCGGTGCGGGTGGACAGGGTGGGGCCGAGGACGGCGGGGTCGAAGCGGTTCCACCGCACCGAGCAGGCGTTGAGGTCGTTGGCCTCAGGGCGTTTGCGGGTGAGTTGCCACGTGCCGGCCGCGGAGCGCACGAAGACGTTGGGCACCTCGGTGGGGGCGTCGCCGTTGACGATGGCCCCGACCACCCCGGCCAGGGCGGCCTCGCCCTGCGATTCCCAGACGTAGTAGTCGGCGCCGACCCGGTCGAAGAAGCGGTCGAGCTTCTCGCCGCGTCCGGCCCGGCACTGGTTGTCGACGAGCGGGCCGCCGACGATGATCGGCACGGCGGCGTTGTGGCGCCGGATGAAGCGGATGATCTCGATCACCGGCGCCGGCATCATGTAGAAGGTCGTGGTGATGGCGACCGAGGCCGGGTTGTCGGCGAGCAGTTTGACCAGTTGGTCCTGCTCGAAGGTGAAGCTGTTGACGAAGTCGGCCGGATGGCCTTGTTCCTGGAGGTAGTTGACGAGGTAGAGCGTGCCGAGGCTGGGCAGCTCGGAGACCGTGTAGGCGTGGCCCGTGCTCCGGTCTTGGTTACGCACCTCGCTCAGGGCGTCCATGTAGGAGTAATGGGCGCCGCCGAATGTGATCTTCGTGCGGAGCATGCTGCGGATGGGCGCGGGTAAATCGTCTCCCCCGTGCTCCAGCGCCAGTTGCAGCTCCTCGCCGGACATGTCCGTCTCGTGGTATCCCACCACGATGCAGTGCTTCACCGTCTCTCTCCTCTCGCGCGCCCGGGCGTTCGGCGTCGGCCGCCTGCTGTGGGGTCAGCCGGTGGGGTAGGGGCCGGGCAGGGTGACCGTCTTGGTGACGGTCATCTCGGCGATGCTGTAGCGGATGCCTTCCCGGCCGACTCCGCTCGCCTTCACGCCGCCGAACGGGATGTGCGGAGAGTCGAAGTGAGGGCCTTCGCCGAGGTTCACCGCGCCCACCCGCAGCCGTGCGGCGATGTCCCAGAAGCGGGCGCTGTCCCGGGTCAGGACGCCGGCCTGGAGGCCGTACGCGGTGCTGTTGGACTGACGTACCGCCTCGTCCGCGTCCCGGACCCGGATCACCGGGGCGACCGGGCCGAAGGTCTCCTCGGTCACGAGCTCGGTGTCCGCCGGGACGCGGTCGAGCACGGCGGGGCGCACCAGGGCCCCGTCCCGCTCGCCGCCGGTGACGAGGCGCGCCCCGTCCTCGACCGCCCGGGCGATCCGGCGCTCCACCACGCGGGCCGCCTCCTCGCTGACGAGCGGACCGAGGTCGGTGTCGTCCCGGCGCGGGTCGCCGACGCGTTTGACCGTGACGGCCCGCTCCAGGAGGACGGTGAACTCGTCGGCGACCTCCTCCCAGACGAAGACGCGTTTGATGCCGCGGCAGGACTGGCCCGCGGTGGCGCAGGCCCCGTCCGCGGCCAGCCGCGCGGCCCGCTCCAGGTCGGCGTCGGGCAGCACGAACAGCGGGTCGTTGCCGCCCAGTTCGAGCAGTTGCCGCTTGCCGGCCGCTTGCGCCGCCACCGTGTGCCCGGTGGCCACGCTGCCAGTGAACGTCACCATGGCGACGTCCGGGTGGGCGGCGAGCAGCGGGCCGAGTTCGCCCGGTTCGCCGGTGACGACGGCGAGCATGTCCTTGGCACAGCCGGCCTCGACGAGCAGTTCGGCGAAGGCCAGTGCCGTGAGCGGGGTCTTCTCCGAGGGCTTGAGCAGCAGGGGGCAGCCCGCCGCGAGGGCGGGTGCGGCCTTGACGACGACTTGGTTGAGCGGGCGGTTGAACGGCGTGATGCCCAGGACCACGCCGACCGGCTCGGGCAGGGTGACGGCGAGCCGGGTGCCGTCGGGCAGGGGGATGGACTCGCCGCGGATCCGCTCCGCCTCGGCGGCGGCCACCCTGAGATTTGCGGCGGCCCGGGCGACCTCGCGCAGGGTCTCCTTGCGGCAGACCCCGGACTCGGCCGTGATGAGGGTGGAGAACTCCTCGGTCCGGGCCGTGAGCAGGTCAGCCGCCCGGGCCAGGACGGCCGACCGCTGCTGGGGAGTCATGGCACGGCGGCCGGCGGCCAGCGCGGCGACGGCGGCCGCCGCCTCCTCGGCACTGTCGCGCGGCACGGACCCGACGGGCTCGCCCGTCCAGCGGTCGTGCACGGTGGTGTGCCGGCGGGCCGGCTGCAGTGCTCCGTTGACGAACATCGTGACTCCCGAGCCGTGGTTTCTTCCGGGTGGGTTCTTTTCCGGGGGTGTGGCGGGGGCGGTCAGTCCTGGTCGCGCACGAACCGGGCCTCGAGCTCGGAGATCTTCTCGTACTCGAAGACCTCGAACAGCTCGGCGAAGCTCATCTTCAGGCCCATGTCGTCCCAGAACTTCTGGGTGGTTCCGGCATCCCGGAGTTCGGCGAAGAGCTTGCGCAGGACGGAGGCCGCGGCCATCCAGCCGGACAGCGGGTAGATCGCCAGGTTGTAGCCGATCGCCTCCAGCTCCTTGGTGGTGAGCCAGGGGGTCTTGCCGCCCTCGACCATGTTGGCCAGCAGCGGGGCGTCGAGTTCGTCGCGCACCCGCTTCATCTCGTCGACGTCGAGCATCGCCTCCAGGAAGATGCAGTCGGCGCCGGCGGCGAGGTACTCGCGGGAGCGGCGGATGGCCTCGTCGAGGCCGAGCGACTCACGGGCGTCGGTGCGGGCGATGATGGTGAAGTCCTCGTCGACGCGTGCCTCCACGGCCGCCTCGATCTTGCCGATCATCTCCTCGGTGGAGATCAGCCGCTTGCCCTCGAGGTGGCCACAGCGCTTGGGGTTGACCTGGTCCTCCAGGTGGTAGCCGACGATGCCGACCCGCTCGAACTCCCGGGTGGCCCGCCACACCGACATGGCGTTGCCGTAACCGGCGTCCGCGTCCATGATCACCGGCAGGTCGTCGACGGCCAGCACGATGTTCTTGGCGTTGGTGGCCTGCTCCGACACGCTCGTGAAGCCCAGGTCCGGCAGGCCGAGCATGCTGGCGGAGGTGCCGGAGCCGGTCATGTGCACCGCGGGGAAGCCGGCCTGCTGGATGACCTTGGCGCTCAGGGCGTCGTACGCACTGGGGACGACGAGGATCTCGGGGGCGTTCATCAGCTCGCGGAAGGTACGTGCCTTGGTCACGGCCATCTCTTCTCTCCTCGGAGGTGCCTTGCGTCGGTATCGGCGCGGGACCGCGCCGACGGGTCATCGGGTCGAGGGGGCGGCCACGAGGTCCGCCAGGGACTCGTCGAGCCGGAGGAGCTGGTTGTACTTGGCGAGGCGGTCGCCGCGGCGCGGCCCGCCGACCTTGATCAATTCCGCCGCGACGGCGACGGCCAGGTCGCACATGGCGGTGTCCTCCGTCTCGCCGGAACGGTGGGACACGGCGAGCAGCATCCCGGCCCGGCGGGCGGCGGCGGCCGCGGCCAGGGTGGCGCTCACGGTTCCGGCCTGGCTGAGCTTGAGCAGGATGCCGTCGGCGCGGCCCGGGGTGATCCGCTCCGCGTCGGTGGCGAAGAGGTCGTCGCCCACGACGCTGGTGGCGGCGGGCAGGGAGCCGCGCAGCCGGTCCCAGCCGGCGTCGTCGGCCGGGTCGAAGGGGTCTTCCAGGAAGGTCAGCCGGAAGCGGCGCGCCAGTGCCGCGAGGTGCTCGGCGAACTCCCCGGTGGTGAAGTGCCGGTCCCCGAAGCGGTAGCGGCCGGAGTCCTCGCGCAGGTGCTCGGCCGCCACGTCCACCCCGAGGGTGCACGCGCCGGAGTGGCCGGCCTCGGTCACGGCGGCTTCGAGCAGGGCGAGTTGCTCCTCGCTGTCCAGCGGCACGAGCAGGCCGCTGGAGGCGGAGAGCGGGACCGGGCCGAAGCGGCGTTCCACGGCCCGGTGCGCCGCGGTGAACACCTGGTCCGCGACCTCGATGTCGGTGTGGATGCGGCCCGTGGCGGGGAGCACCATCACCTGCTGGAAGCCGCGCGGCGGCCCCTCGCGGTGGATGCCGCCGGAGAACACGTTGACCATCAGCCGAGGCAGTCCCGGCCCGCCGAGGCCGTACTGCTCCGCAAGGTGGGCGTGGAGCGGGAGCCGCCGGGCCGTCGCCGCGGCGCGCGCGTAGGCCAGGGACACCGCCAGGGTGAGGTCCGAGCCGGCCTCCCCCGCCTCGTACACCTCGGCGAGCCGGGTGTCGCACTGCCGCTGGCCGGTGACGGTGCCGTCGGTGAGCGCGGCCGTGAGCAAGGGTGCCGTGACCGGGCCGAGGACCGGATCGGGACCGCGGCGGCGCTCCAGCCGGCCGGGAGCGATGGCCCGGGGTGCCGAACCGGTGCCGGTGTGGCCGGAGTCCAGGGAGACCTCGGCCTCCAGGGTGATGCGGGCCCGCGAGTCCAGGATGCCGCGCAGCCGGACGGACGTGATCGTCATCGACGCCTCCCGTCGGGCCCGGCCAGCAGGACGGCGAGCAGGTCGCTGGCGCGGCGCGCGCCGAGCGAACCGCCGAGCGCGGCCTTCTCGCCGAACTCCGTCACCGCGTCGGCGGCGATCCGGGGGCCGACCGCGACGGCGGGCACCAGGTCGGGGCTGTGGATGCCCAGTTCGCACGGGGTGGCGTGGTCGCAGGTGACGACCAGCGTGTCCTGCTCGGTGAGGGCCTCGACCAGGGGCCCGACGAAGTGGGCGTCGATCTCCTCGACGGCCCGGACCTTGTCGTGCGGCCGCCCGTCGTGCCCGGGCTCGTCCGGGCCCTTGAGGTGGACGAACACCGCGTCGGCCGGGTCGGCGAGCAGTTCCGGCAGCAGTTGCCGGTAGTAGTCGGGTTCGCTCTGGCCGCGGGCCGGCCGGGAGCGGGTGAACCGGGCGCCGATGAGGTGCGCCAGGCCGCGCTCGGCGGGGACCTGCCCGTACATGGACAGCGACAGGCCGGTCCGTTCGGTGAATCCGGCCAGGCGCGGCAGGGTGTCTCCGGCGTCCCGCACCAGCAGCAGGTTGGCGGCCCGCCGGCCCAGGTCGCGGCGGCGGGCGTTGACGGCGCTCGCCTGCATCACCTCGGCGCTGGCCGCGACGAACCGGTTGACCAGCTCCGCGGTGGTGGCGGCGGCCGGGGCGTCGTCGAAGGGGACGCAGGTGGCCGGGGTGGCCGCCGGTGCGTTCACGGGGACCCCGAAGGGGCCCCGGCTGACGAATCCCGGGTCGGTGTTGGTGACCTTCCCCGACAGCGGGACGGTGTCGCTGGTCAGGGCGAGGATGCCGCGGTGCCGGCCGAAACCGGTGAGCCGGAAGGCGACGCCGTCGGGGAGCGACACCCGTTCGGTGATCTCCTCCACCAGCGTGGTCTGGTCGTCCTCGTCGAGGTCTCGGGAGGTACGCCGGTCCAGCCGCCGCGTGACGGGGTCCCAGCTGGCGAAGTTGACCCGGAACGCGACGGAGTACCCGTCGGGCTGCCAGAAGTCCATGCCGAGCCCTTCCAGGGGGCCGCGACCGGTGTAGTGCGTGATCGGGTCGTAGCCGAGCAAGGCCATGGCGCCCGAGTCGGACTCCGGCGGCACGTCCGGGGCGATCACCTCCAGCGCAGCGGAGCTCCCGCGCCTGGCCAGGGCGTCCAGGTGCGGGGTGGCCGCCGCCTCGAAGGGCGTCAGCCCGCCCAGTTCCGCCCCCGGCCGGTCGGCGCCGCCGCACAGGACGGCCAGGAACAGCCGTCCGCCGCGCGGCACCCCGCCGGGCCCCGTGGACCGGTTGTCAGCCCCGGATGCGCTCATCGATTCCACACTCCTTGACGACCCTCGCGACGGCGGGCGGCACCAGGTGCTCCCAGGGCTGCCCCTCGGCGATCGATCGGCGGACCAGGCCCCCGCTGATCGGTTTGTCGGTACGGCGCCACATCACCTCCGTGCGCAGCCCGAGCGCGTGAAAGCGGTCGAGCTTGGCGTCGCCCCAGTCGTCGTAGACGGTGACGAAGTAGCGGGCGTCGGCAGGCGCGTAGTGCGCGAGTCTCTCGGGGAAACTGTGCGGGAAGGGCACGATGCGCAGCCGCTCGCGGGAGACCTCGGCCTCGGTGAGGGCGCCCTCGACCATGAGGTGGCGCTCGTAGTACGTGCAGGGGTTGGACTCGGGTAGGCCGCGCTCCGGGTCCGTGCTCTCCTCGGCGGTGGTCCACGGGTCGGGGTTGGTGATGCCCACGACCAGGGTGCGGCAGCGTTCCGCGCCGGCCAGCAGGTACTCCAGGTGGCCCAGGTGCAGGGGCTGGAACCGCCCGTGGATGACGCCCGTCTCGGCGATCCGCTCGCCGCTCATCGGCCGATCACCCCTCCGGCGTGTGCCGGGGCGCCCGCACCGGCGGGCGTCCCGGTGACGAACGCCCGGAAGCGGCGCGCCACGTCGGCCGGGGTGACCTTCGGCCGGCCGAGTCCCTCCAGGGAGCCGGGCCGGATCGCCAGGTGGAGCAGGGTGGGACCGTCCGTGGCCTGCGCGGCGGCGAGCGCGTCGGAGAGGTGCTCCAGAGTCGAGCCGGCGTGCACCGTGCGGTAGCCGCAGGCGGCGGCGACGGCGGGCAGGTCGACGGCGCCGGACAGGGTGCGTTGGCCGCCGGTGGAGTCGTGCACGCCGTTGTCGAGGACGACGTGGATCAGGTTGCGCGGGGCGTGGGCGCCGACCGTGGCGAGGCTGCCCAGCCGCATCAGCACCGAGCCGTCGCCGTCGACGACCACGACCGGCCGGGGCGTGTGCAGCGCGACGCCCAGGCCGACGGTGACCGCCGAGCCCATCGCCCCGACCATGTAGAAGTGCTGGTCGCGGTCGTCGAGGGTGTACAGCTCCCGGCTCGTCTTGCCGGTGGTGGACACCACCGCCGCGTCGCCGGGCAGTTCGCCCAGGATCCGCTCCAGGGCCGCGATCCTGGTCGGGCGGGCCCCGGGCGCGGCGGGCCGGGCGTGCCGGACGACCTGTCCGGGCACGGACACCGGCGCCGCCTCGTCCAGGGGCTCGTCGGCGACGACTCCTTGCGGGAGCAGGAAGCCGTACGGCAGTTCGCGGTGCTCCAGGGAGGCGCGGCAGCCGGCGAACGCGGAGGGCAGTTCGTCCACCCGGTCCGGGACGAGCGTCCATTCCATGTCGCACAGGTCGAGCAGGTCGCCGGTGACGCGGCCCATCAGGTGGTGCTGGGGTTCGTCCTTCTCGCCGGGGCGCCCCCGCCAGGTCGTGACGACGACGGCGGGGATGCGCGCGGGGTGCAGCAGGGAGGTGAGCGGGTTGGTCATGTTGCCGAGGCCGGAGTTCTGCGTGATGGCGCAGCCCAGGCCGCCACCGAGCCAGGCGCCCGCCGCGACGGCGGCCGCCTCGCCCTCCTGCGTGACCGTCAGGTAGCGGGTGGTGGGGTCGCTGATGACGCGGTTGATCAGCGGGGTCAGGTAGGAGCAGGGCACCCCGGCCACGGTGGTCACACCGAGGCCGGTGAGCCCGGCCACCAGGTCGGCCGCGCCGATCATCCCTGCACCGGCGCGAGGTCGGGGGCCTGCGTGTAGCGGGTCTCGTCCTTCTCCAGGCTTTCGTAGTCGAGCAGGCCGAATATCTCCTTCAGCGGGGCGACCCGCTCCTCGACGCCGAAGATGCCGCGGTCCGCCTTGATCTGCTGGCATACGTCGCGCATCGCGGAGAACGCGGCCCGCATGCTGTGGTTGGCCCAGATGCAGCCGGCGATGCCGAGCGCGGCGAAGTCGTCGAGGGACGGGGTGTGGTAGGTCGTCGGGGCGATGAGGATCGGCGCGCTGCCGTCCCACTGCCCCATGAACTCGGCGATCTGCTGCGGGGTGCTCATCCGGGAGTGGATGAACAGGGCGTCCGCGCCGGCCTCGACGTAGGCGTGGGCCCGGGTCAGGGCCTCCTCCATCGGCAGGTTGGAGATCAGCGCCTCGGTGCGGGCCACCACGACGAAGTCGGGGTCGCGCTGGGTCTCCTTGCAGGCCCTGATCTTTCCGGCGAACTCGCCGACGGGGGCCAGCTGGTGGCCGTCGCCGAAGAACGAGTTCATCTTCGGGAAGACCTTGTCCTCGAAGCACACGCCGGCCGCGCCCACCCGTTCGGCGCGGGCGGCGAAGCGGCGGGCGGTGTTGAAGTTGCCGTAGCCGGTGTCGCCGTCGACGAGGACGGGCGCCCCGGGCGCGGCCTCGGTCATCGTGCCGACGAGGGTGAGCAGTTCCGTCCACGACGCCTCGTCGCTGTCGCGGACACCGCGCGCCGTCGACATGCACAGACCGGACGCCCACAGCGCCTCGAAGCCCTCGGCGACGGCTATCCGCGCGCTCAGCCCGTCGTGAACGCCCATCAGCTGGCAGGTACCGGGGCCGTACAGCAGGTTCTTCAGCCGCCTGCCGACGGACTCCGGGAAGTCCGTACCGTCGCTCGCCGACTGCTCCGTCGCGTTCATGGGTCCTCCAATGGGGACGTGCGTGGTGGGGTGGGTGAGGAGTCAGGCCACTCGGCCCTCGGCGGGCGGCGTGCCGTCGCGCAGTACCGAGCGGACGCCCTCGGCCACGCGCCGCCGCAGGCTCTCCTCCGACTCCGCGGACAGGAACGCCCGGTGGGAGCTGACGATCACGTCGTCGCGTTCCAGGAGCTTGCGGGCGACAGGGGACTGGTTGGGGTCCTCAGGTGAGAAGACGTCCGAGGCGAATCCGCCGAGGCGCTCGCTCTCCAGCGCCCGCAGCACACAGCCGGGGTCGACGAGCGCGCCCCGCGCGGTGTTGACGAGGAAGGCGCCAGGTTTGACGCGGTCCAGGACCGGGCCGCTGATCAGGTCGCGGGTC
This sequence comes from Streptomyces sp. NPDC094143, assembly GCF_040303825.1. Classification (NCBI taxonomy): domain Bacteria; kingdom Bacillati; phylum Actinomycetota; class Actinomycetes; order Kitasatosporales; family Streptomycetaceae; genus Streptomyces; species Streptomyces sp. NPDC094143. The sequence continues at coordinate 16,674 of NZ_JBEOTZ010000026.1, read as the reverse complement.
TCGTCGGTGAGGGCGGTGTGCAGGACGACCACGTCGCAGCGTTCGAGGAGTTCGGCCAGGGAGCCGACCGGCTGGACGCCATGGCCGGCCATCACGTCGGCATGGACGTAGGGGTCCACGGCGAGCACCTGGCGGTAGAACACCTGGAGCTTGCGGGCGGTGGCCCGGCCGATGCGGCCGAAGCCGACGATGCCGACGGTGCGGTCCGAGGTGCGGCGCGGTATGCCGCCGCGGTGGATGCCCCACCGGTCCGCCCGCACCAGGCGGTCCTGGACGCTCACGCCGCGCTCCAGGCCCAGCAGCAGGGCGAGGGTGTGGGTGCTGACCTCGTCGCCGCAGTAGTCGGGGACGTTGAAGCCGATCAGGCCGTGCCGGGCGAGCAGCGGGGCGTTGAGGTTGTCCACGCCCACGCCGCTGCGGGCGATGACCTTGCAGCCGGGCGATACGGCGTCGACCAGTTCCGGGGTGACCTGGCAGCGGTAGATGACGAGGGCGTCCGCTCCGCGCACGTGCTTCAGGAAGCGCTCGCCGGAGGTGACGTAGGAGTCCTCGAACAGGCCGAGTTCGATGTCGATGTCCGGGCCGAGCACGGTGCGTTCGACGGCGGCGAGGGCGGGGTCGGGACGCCCGTCGGCGTCCAGGGCCCAGGCGGGGTCGGTGTAGACGACGCGCACGGGTCTCCTCCTAGTTGTCGTATCCCCAGCCGACCAGGTCGCGCCGGCCCCGGCGCAGCGTGGCCGCGGGCTCGAAGGTGTTGGTCAGCTCCAGCCAGTCCTGGTAGCCGAGGTGGGCACCGGAGCCGAACTTCAGCACCGTGCCGGTGCCATGCCAGCGGTGCCGGACGAACGGGCCGGTCCACGCCGAGCCGTCGGGGCCCAGCTCCACCGAGGCGGGGCCGTCGGGGCCGTCCCATTCGAGGGTGAGCCGGCCCTCCGTGACGACGTAGTGGTTCTCCGCGTGGTCGACCAGGTCGGCGCCGCGGGTGTCGGCGCCGACCCGCAGGAAGGTACCGACCAGGTCGGGCAGATGGGCGGCGGAGGCCATCGAGGCGGCCTCGTAGGTGCCGACGGCGCGGCGGGAGCGGCGGGAGTCGTCGATCGTCGTCCAGGTCTTGCCGACCCCGTCGTGCTGGTCGTCGGCGGGCAGCAGGATCCGGTAGTCGAAGCCGAGGGCGCGGCCGAGTCGCCGCAGCACGGTCAGGCCCCGGTCCGACGCCGGGGAGCGCAGCGCCGCTTCCAGGGCGGCCGGTTCCACTCCGGCCGCCTCAACGGCGGAGGCACGGGTGTGGACCCGGCGGGCCAGGAAGAGGTCCAGGACCGAGCCGGCGCTCACCTTCCCGGACAGCGCCTTCAGGGCCTCCTCGAAGGCGCCGGAGGACCAGTTGTTGGCCTCGGTCATGAGCGGCGCGATGTTCGACTGGGCCGTGTAGGACACGATCCGCGCGGGCGCGTCGCCGGTCAGCGAGTAGCTGTGGGGGCAGTACGACGGCTCCACGTACGAGTCGCCGGTGATCCAGCGGTCGGTGCCGTGGTTGGCGTGCAGGACGCGCCAGGTCTGCGGGGTGATCTCCTCGCCCCAGCGGCCGTTGATGTCGCCGGGTCCGAGGTTGACGGTGATGGCCGGTTCGAGATGTCCGTTGTTCAGGGCGGGCAGCCGGTCGGCGGGGCAGAGGATGTCGAGCACGACGGGGGCGACCCGGCCTTCCGGCGCGGCCAGCGTGTAGTAGTTGTAGAAGTGGATGCCGTCGCGCTGGATGGGGCGGCGGGAGGCGTGCATCTCGTCGGCGGACTTGTGCACCACGGCGAGGTTGCGGTGGGCGTCCGCGGCGAGCTGGGCGAATTCGACGCCGAGGGCCTTGGCCAGGGCCTCGGCGGGTGCCGGGCCGAGGTCGCCGTCCTCGTCGCGGAGCAGGCGCCGCAGGTCGTCCAGGGGCAGCCCGGCGAGGTCGGCGGTCTGGGCGGCCGTGTACTTGCGGGCGTTCATCCAGTGAGCGAGCTTGAACGGGTCTATCCGCACGTCTCCTCCAGTTCCGATCGTTCGCCCAGGAGCCGGCCCAGCGACACGGGGTCCAGCCGGCGGGGGTTGTCGTGGCAGCGGGGGTACGTCACGGCTTCGGCCGCCACGGCGTGGTGGTCGACGTCAAGTTCGTCGTAGGGGGTCAGCCCGCAGCCGGTCAGGAAGCGCTCCACGCGGAGCGCGGCGCGGGCGGGGGTGCCGCCGAGTGGCTCCGCGAGGAAGTCGATCACGCGGCGTACGTGGCCCGTGCCGCGCGGGTCTGCGCAGTCGCCGGCGGGCACGGCGTGGTTGTGGCGCAGCAGCCGGCCCAGCGTCACGCCGCAGGCGTGGCCGTGGGCCAGGCCCAGCCGGAGGGTCAGCGGGTAGGAGATGGCGTGGCACGAGGAGGTCTGGGCCAGGGCGATGGCCCGCCCGGAATGGTGGGCTGCGCGCTGGAGTTCGAGTCGGGCGGCGGCGTCCAGGGTGTCGCCCTGTACGCGGTCGAGGACCCCGGCGGCCAGGGTGACGGCCGAGGTGCCCCAGCGGATGGACTCCGGCGTGGAGCGGACGGACCAGGAGGCCTCGGCGCCTTGGCAGAGGGCGTCCAGGATGCCGGTGGCGAGGTCGCGGCGGCTCAGGCCCGCCAGGAGTTCGGGGGCGAGCACGGCGGCGGCGGGACGTACGCCGGGCCCGGTGAGCGAGAGCTTGCGCCGGTGCTCGAGGTCCCACAGGGTCGCGAAGGGGGTGGCCTCGGCTCCAGTGCCGGCCGTGGTGGGTACCGCGACGACCTTCGCCGCGGGCGCGGCGGGGACCGGTCCGGCGGCACAGGCCTGGCGCACCCGGTCGGCGTCGGGCGGATCGCCGTCGGCGAGTGCCGCCGCCGCTTTTGCTGCGTCCATGACAGTGCCGCCGCCGACGGCGATCACGACGTCCGCGCCGAGCGCCCGCAGGTGCCGGGCGAGGCCGGCGACGCTGTCCGGCGTGGTCGGGCCTTCGTGGACCACGACCACCGGGTCGAAGGCACGCAGGGCGTCCTTCACGCGTGGCGCCCAGGGGCGTCCGGTGAAACCCGGGCCCACGACTTGGACCACGCGCGGCGTCCGGCGGAGCGGGCCGGTCAGGAGCGCGGCGAGCCGGGCTATCCCGCCGACGCCCTCGGCCACCGGCAATTTGCCGGGAAACGTCACGGTCATGGGGTCACACTCCTTTCGTCCCTGGTGCCCTCGGTGTCATTCCAGACGGTGATCATTCGGTCATCAGACGGTCTCGGACGGCATTCCGGCGGGGTTCAGGAAATCGCGCAAGGTGTACGGGAGGATTCCGCCGTGCCGGATGAATTCCGCCTCCATGGCCGTGTCGACGCGGACCACCGCATCGAAGGAAACGGATCCCGCGGTCACCCGGACCGTACGAGGAAGGGCATCCGAGAATTCTCTGACACCGCTGATGTCGAATCCCTCGGTGCCGCTGAGGCCGAGCGTGCGGGCGTTCTGCCCGGCCGGGAACTCCAACGGCAGGATTCCCATGCCGACGAGATTCGACCGGTGAATGCGTTCAAAGGATTCCGCGATCACGGCGCGCACCCCGATCAGGGCCGGGCCCTTGGCGGCCCAGTCCCGGGAGGAACCGGTGCCGTACTCGCGTCCGGCCAGGATCACCAGGGGCACGCCCGCCTCCCGGTAGGCGACGGCCGCCTCGTGCACCGTCGTGATCTCGCCCGTCAGGTGGTTGAGGGTGTAGCCGCCCGTCCTTCCCGCGGCCAGGCGGTTGCGCAGCCGGGGGTTGGAGAACAGTCCGCGCAGCAGCACCTCGTGGTTGCAGCGCCGTGCGCCATAGGCGTTGAAGTCCTCGGGCGGCACTCCGAGGCCGCGCAGGTGGGCACCGGCCGCCGAGTGCGCGGGAATGCTGCCGGCGGGCGAGATGTGGTCGGTGGTAACCGAGTCGCCGAGGTCTGCCAGGACCCGTGCGCCGCGGATGTCGTCCAGGGCCGGCGGTCGGGCCGTGGTGCCGGCGAAGTAGGGCGGCGGGGCGATGTACGTGGACTCCGCGGCCCACGGGAACAGTTGCTGCGGGTGAACCGGGAGGGCGCGCCACTGCTCGTCGCCCGCCATCAGGGATGCGTACATCGCCGCGTACGTGTCAGGTCCGACCGCCGTCCGGGCCACCTCGTCGATCTCCCGGCCGGCGGGCCAGATTTCGGCCAGTGTGACGGGTCGGCCGTCGGCCGCCACGCCCAGCGGCTCGGTGGTGAGGTCGATGTCCATCGTCCCGGCCAGGGCGTAGGCGACCACCAGCGGGGGCGAGGCGAGGTAGTTCATCCGGACGTCGGGGTTGATCCGGCCCTCGAAGTTGCGGTTGCCCGACAGCACGGCCACCGAGGCCAGGCCCGACGCGCGCACCGGGCCGGCCACTCCCTCGGGCAGCGGCCCGGAGTTGCCGATGCAGGACGTGCAGCCGTAGGCGACCAGGCTGAAGCCGAGTTTGTCCAGGTAGGTGTCGAGCCCTGCCCTGGCCAGGTACTCCATGACCGCCGCGGACCCCGGCGCCAGCGTGGACTTCACCCAGGGGCGCGGCTGGAGGCCCAGCTCGACGGCCTTCCGGGCGAGCAGTCCGGCCGCGATCATCAGGGCGGGGTTGGAGGTGTTCGTGCACGAGGTGATGGCGGCCAGCACCACGGCGCCGTCCCCGAGCGTGTGGCGGCTGCCGTCCGGTGCCGTGACCTCGGCGCGGCGCGGCGTGCCACCGGTGATCTCGGGCACTGCCTCGGCGAAGGCGGAGCGTGCGGTGGCCAGCGGCACCCGGTCCTGGGGGCGCCGGGGGCCGGCGATGGACGGGACGACCGCGGCCAGGTCGAACGAGAGTCGTTCGGAGTAGCGGATTCCGGCCGCGGCGGAGGCGTCGTACCACAGCCCCTGCGCCTGGGCGTAGGCCCGCACCCGCTCGACGTGGCGCCGCGGGCGGCCGGTGGCGGCCAGGTAGCGCAGCACCTCGTCGTCGACCGGGAACAGGGCGGCGGTGGCGCCGAACTCCGGGCACATGTTGGCGATGGTGGCCCGGTCGGCGGCGGTCAGCGCGGCCAGGCCGGGGCCGTGGAACTCGATGAACGCGCCCACCACGCCGTGCGCCCGCAGCCGTTCGGTGAGGGTCAGCACGATGTCGGTGGCCGTCACCCCGCCCGCCGGACGGCCGGTCAGTTCGCAGCCGATGACCCGCGGGACGCGCAGCGACAGCGGCTGGCCCAGCATGGCCACCACCGCCTCGATGCCTCCGACACCCCAGCCGAGCACGCCCAGTCCGTTGACCATCGGGGTGTGCGAGTCGGTGCCCACCACCGTGTCCGGGTGGAGCGCGGGGAGGCCTCCGGCGGTGTCGTCGGCGATCACCACGCTCGCGAGCCGCTCCAGGTTGACCTGGTGGATGATGCCGGTGTTCGGGGGGACGATCCGCAGTCGGTCGAAGGTCGCCTCGGCCCAGCGCAGCAGCTCGTAGCGCTCGCGGTTGCGGGCGTGGTCCAGTGCGGCGTTGCGGGCGAAGGAGTCCGGCGTGCCGAACACGTCGGCCATGACGGAGTGGTCCACGACCAGGTCCACCGGGATGCGCGGGCTGAGTGTCCCGGGCTCGCCCCCGAGCCGGACGAACGCCTCCCGCATAGCGGCCAGATCGACCAGGCAGGGCACCCCGCTGTAGTCCTGCATGACCACCCGGGCCGGGTGGAACAAAATCTCGGGCGCGGTCCCCCGCGGGTCCCAGCCGGCGAGCGCGGTGACGTGACCGGCGTCGACCCGGACCCCGTCCTCGTGCCGCAGCAGGTTCTCCAGCAGGATCCGGAGGCTGTACGGAAGGCTCTCGGCACCCGGTACCGCATTCTGCAGCCGAAATATTTCGAACGACTCGCCCGCGACGTCGAGAACGGCGCGCGCTCCGAAACTGTCGGGGTGTTCCGAATTTCGAAACGTGCCCTTCACCCAGCCCCCTCCGCAGATTGCCGACTTTCCTGAACTGACTCAATCATCGCCCGAGGGATAGTTCGGCACCAGTGGGTCGGCTATTCCACTTGTGGCCATGTCCGGCTACGGAAGTTCCCCCGGCTACGGAAGTTCCCCCGGCTGCGGAAGTCCTCCGAGTACCGAAGTTGCTCCGGCTGCGGCAGTCCTCCGAGTACCGAAGTTGCTCCGGTTAGGGCAGTTCCTTCGACTACGGCAGTTCGACTACGGCACTTCCTTCGAACGCTCGGCCGTGACGCTTCTGGCCAGGCCGGACAGCGTGGGTTCCACAAAGAGCGAGCGCACCGGCAGGCGTACCCCGAAGGCCTGGTTGACGCGGGCAATGATCCGGGTGGCCGACAGGGAGTTGCCGCCCACTTCGAAGAAATTGTCCGCGCCGGCCGGCGGTGCGATGCCCAGCACCTCCTGCCAGATGGCGGCGATCCGCTCCTCCACCGGGTCGAGCGGCGGCCGTTCCCGGTCGGCGTCGCCGTGCCGGGCGAGCGGATCGGGCAGGGCGTCGCGGTCGAGTTTGCCGTTGGGGCTGGTCGGCAACGCGTCGAGCACCAGAAAGAGTTCAGGGACCATGTAGCCGGGCAGCCGGTCCTTGAGCCACTGGCGCAGAGCGGCCGCGGTGGGCCGCTGCCGCCCGGGCGCCGGTACGGCGTAGCCGGCCAGCCGGCGATCCGGGCCCTCGCCCCGGACCAGCACGACGGCGGTCCGTACGTCCGGGTGGTCTGCCAGCCGGGTCTCGATCTCGCCCAACTCGATTCGGAAGCCGCGCAGTTTGACCTGGTGGTCGGTGCGCCCGAGGAACTCCAGTTCACCGTCGGCGCCCCAGCGCACCACGTCGCCCGTGCGGTACAGCCGGGCGCCCGGCTCGGTGCCGGACGGGTCGGGGAGGAAGCGCGCGGCGGTGACGTCCGGCTGGGCGAGGTAGCCGCGGGCGAGCCCCACTCCCCCCAGGTACAGCTCGCCCTGCCGCCCGAAGGGGACGGGGCGCAGCGTGTCGTCCAGGACGTGCACCGTGTAGCCGGTGACCGGACGGCCCAGGGGCGGCACCCGGTCGGGTGTGCAGCGCGCGATGGTGGCGAGGACGGTGGCCTCGGTGGGCCCGTAGCCGTTGAACACGTCACGGCCGTCGCACCACTGCTGGGCGAGCTCCAGGGTCGCCGCCTCACCCGCCATGACGACCGTGCGCAGTCCGGGCAGGTCGGCGGCGGCGAGGGTGGACAGGGCCGAGGGCGACAGCAGCACCGTGCTGACCCGGCGGTCGCGGATCAGCCGGGCCAGGTCCTCGCCGGGGACGAGCAGGGCACGCGGTTCGAGGACCAGGGTCGCTCCGGCGTCGAACGTCATCAGCAGTTCGAGCAGGGAGACGTCGAAGCCGGGTGAGGCGAAGCGCAGCACCCGGCTCTGCGGTGTCTGGGCGAACTGCTCCACGCTGCGGGTCAGACTGCCGATGCCGCGGTGCGGCACCATGACGCCCTTGGGCACTCCGGTCGAGCCGGAGGTGAAGATGATGTAGGCGAGCTGGTCGGGCGCGACGGGGAGCGCCGGCCGGTCCGCGGGACGCGCGGCGAGGGCCGAGCGGGTCGTGTCGTCGTCCAGCAGGACCACCCTGACGTCGTTCCCAGCGAACCGGCCGGCCAGCGAGCGCTGGGTGAGCAGCAGCCGCGCCCCGCTGCGGCGCAGGATGTGGTCCAGCCGCTCCGCCGGGTACTCCGGGTCCAGGGGCAGCAGGACGGCACCGGCCTTCAGCACGCCGAAGGTGGCGACGACGGCGTCCGCCGTGCCGTCCAGGGCCACGGCGACGGGCTGTTCCCGCCCGGCACCGCCGGCGAGCAGGTGGTGGGCGAGGCGGTTGGCGGCCTCGTCCAGCTCCCGGTAGGTCAGTCGGCGGTCGGGCGCCTCGACCGCGGTGCGGCCGGGGCGGCGCAGGGCCGCGTCCTCCAGCACCCCGTGCAGGGTGCGGTGGTGCCGGGCGTCGTCGGCGGCGCGGCTGTTGACCTGGCTCAGGTGCCGGGTCTCGTCCTCGGTGAGCACGGGCAGCGCGGCCAGCTCCCGGTCGGGGTCGACGACGACCGCCCCGGCCAGGAGCGCCAGCCGTTCGGTGAGCCGGTCGATGGTCACGGGCTCGAACAGGGCGGTGCTGTACTCGAAGTACCCGGTGTAGGCGCTATCGCGGTCGGTGAGCACGAGCGTGAGGTCGAACTTGGCGGAGTCCGGTGTGTGGCCCTCGCGGGCGCGCCGCGGCAGCAAGGAGTCCAGCTCGCCGGCGTCCCGGCCGTCCTCCATGACGAACGCCACCTGGAACAGCGGGTTGTGGGTGAGGGTGCGCTCGGTGCGCGCCTCCTCCACCAGCCGCTCGAAGGGCAGGTCCTGGCGGTCCAGCGCCTCCGCGACCGTCTGCCGGACCTGGGCGAGCAGCTCGCTGAAGCGCACGCCCGGTTCGGCGCGGACGCGCATGGCAAGGGTGTTGGCGAAGAAGCCGATCAGATGGTCCAGTTCCGGACGGGCCCGGTTGGCCACCGGTGTGCCGATGACCATGTCGCGCTCCCCGCTCCAGCGGTGCAGCAGCGCGGCGAACACCGTCAGCATGGTCATGAACGGGGTCGCACCGCACCGTCCTGCCAGGTCCCGCAAGGCCGTGGTGAGCTCGGCCGGCAGGGCGAACCGGCGCCGGGCCCCCTCCGTCGTCGCGACGGCCGGGCGCGGCCGGTCGAAGGGCAGGTCGATGGCCGGCGGCGCTCCGCGCATCCGGTCGCGCCAGTACCCGAGCAAGTCCTCCAGGCGCTGGTCGTCCAGCAGCCGCCGCTGCCAGGCCGCGAAGTCGGCGTACTGGACGGGCAGCGGGGGCAGGTCTGCCTCGGCACCGGTCTCGGCGGCGTGCAGCAGCGCCGTCAGGTCACGCCGCAGCAGACCGATGGACCAGCCGTCGAACACGGTGTGGTGGAAGGTCAGAAAGAGCAGGACGTCGTCATCGCGCAGCCGCAGCAGCAGACAGCGCAGCAGGGGCCCGGACGACAGGTCGAAGGGACGTTGCTTGTCCTGTCCACACAGGCGCAGGGCCGCGGCCGCCCGAGCGCTGTCGGGCAGGTGGCGCAGGTCCGTCTCGGCCAGCGGTGGGGACAGGCTCTCCGCGATGTGCTGCCGGGGCTCCCCGCCGTCCGCCGGGAAGGTGGTCCGCAGCACCTCGTGCCGTGCGGTCAGCTCGCCCAGCGCGGCGCGCACGGCCTCGGTGGTCACGGGCCTGCTGATCCGGAGCGAGGCGGAGACGTTGTAGACCGCACGCCTCGGCTCCATCTGGTCGAGGAACCACAGGCGGTGCTGGGCGAACGACAACGGTGCCGGCCCGCCGTCGTCCGGCCTGCGCGGAATCGCCGGGTCGGGGCCCGGGGCCGCAGCGGCCCGCAGCCGACTCTCGAACAGGGCTCGCTGCTTGGGCGACAGTGCGGCGATCCTGGTCCGGAGGTCTTCCACTGCTGTTACGTCCCCTCTGTGTGACGACGTTGGCGAGGGCGAATCCGGCGGCGGATGGCCCGGGCCGGTCCGCTAACCAAAGGCGCGGGCCGCGACGATGACGGCCGAGACGATCCCCTCCCCGATGACGAGACCGGAGGCCACCGTGCCGACGGTCTCCTTGAGATGCGGCGCCTTGCGGACGGTCAGCCAGGCCGCGGCGCCACCGAGCGACATCACGAGCACCGTGTCCGGCGGCAGCAGCAGCCCGAGCCCCAGGGCGGAGGGCGACACCGGGGCGAATGTGAGCAGGAACCCGGCCGGCAGGGCCGCGGCGAGCGGTGTCCCGACCTGCTGGGCATGGGAGGAGTCCAGTGAGTAGGCGCTCGCGACGAAGTGGAAGGCCCGGGCGAGCGGGGCCGGGAACTCCGGTTGCCCCACCAGTCCGGAGCGCAGCAGCACCGCCATCAGGAACAGTCCGACGACGGCGCCGAGCCAGCCGCCGAGGGCCTGGGTGGACAGCACCCGGCGGGGCGAAGGGCGTGCGGTGACCGTCGTGTCCGACACCCGCACCGCGTAGGTGTAGTACAGCGCCGCCATCGCGGCCCCGGCGACGGCGGTGCTCAGCACGATGGCGTCGGACATCGGCAGTCCGGTCAGCTGCAGCAGGATGATGCCGAGGAAGATGGCGGGCGACAGTGGCGCGATGCCCGTCTCGGCACCGACCCGGACGAAGAACAGCGCGAACAGCAGGGTCATCACCGAGATCAGCGCGGCCACACCGAGTCCCCGGCCGGCCCCGTAGTGCCAGCACAGCGCGGCGGCACTGGCGACGAGCAGCGCGCACAGGACCCCCGCGGCGCGGCGGTCGCCGGGGATCCCGGTGGCGACCGGGCCACGGCGGAGCACCGAGACGGACCGGACCAGCGTGGCGACCGAGTACCCGATGATGACGCCGATGCCGATGGCGAGGACCGGCCCGTGGGAGAGGTGCTCGGTGTAGTCGTCGGCGGGGTCGCGCCGGGCCCAGACCACCGCCGAGCACACGCCGCCGGCGAACATCCACAGCGCCGAACGGCTGCCGGCGAGCGCGCCGACCCCGAGCAGCATGGGCGACAGGGCCAGTCCGACGAAGGCGGGTGTGCCGGGGAGGTGCACTGTCCCCTCGTTCGTCGTGAGCGAGGCGACGAGCGCGACGAGGACCGAGGCCAGCGCCGACCAGTACAGCGGCCGGGCGGACACCTCCCGCTTGCGGCTGAGGCTCTCCATCAGCATGATCGCCGGCCGCAAGGTGGGGAACGGCAGCTCCTCACGCTGGAGCATCCGGGCCGCGAAGAGGCCCAGCACCAGGCCGACGGCGTTGGCGAGCAGGACGATGACGGCGAGGGCGGCCCATGAGGGCGGCCCGGCGCCGCGCAGATGGTTGGCGGCGATGCCGGAGCCCACGGCGGCGGCCGAGAGGTACCCGCTGGAGGCGATCGAGAAGACGACGAACAGGCCGGACCAGGACAGGCGCCGGCGCGTCCGCAGCCACACCGCTCCGACCACCACGACGAGGGCTGACCCGCCGAAGGCGACCCCGGTCTTGAAGATGACCAGGATGTTGAAGACGCACAGCAGCGCGCCGATCAGGACGCCGCCCGCCACCGCCCATCCGTCCACGCGCCCGCCGGTGCCGGAGCCGGGGCGCACGGGGGCGCCGTCGCCACGGGGGCCGCCGGCGCCACTGCCGGCTCCGATGCCGCTGTCCGCTCCGGTGCCGCTGTCGCCGCCTGCTCCGATGGTGCTGCCGGCTCCGGTGCCGCTGCCGCTGCCTGCTCCGGTGGTGCCCTCACTCACTGCACGGTCCCGGGAGGTCCGCTCGGGGGGAGGTCCATGGGAGAGGTCTCCGCTTCCGGTGCGTCTCGGCGAGTCCCCCGAGTCCTTCGGCGGCCTCCAGCGCCTCCAGTTCCGCAAGGAGCCGCTCCGTGGCCGCGCTGTCCGTGGCCGCCTGCGCGGTGACCACCGCGAGGGCGAAGTCCCGCAGGACGGGGTGCTCGAACGCCAGGCTGACCGGCAACTCCACGCCGAACGCCGCCGAGACACGGCCGGTCATCCGGGCGGCGAGCAGTGAATGGCCGCCGATCTCGAAGAAGTTGTCGTCACCGCCCACCTCACCGGTGCCCAGCAGCTCCGCCCAGATCTGCGCCAGTTCCCGCTCCGCGGGGGTGGCGGGCGGCTCGTCCCGCCCGAACCCGGACCCCTCCCCCGGCGCCGGGTCGGGCAAGGCCTTGCGGTCGGTCTTGCCGCTCGGGGTGAGGGGGACGCGGTCGATGGTGACGTAGGAACCTGGCCGCATGTACGCGGGCAGCCGGGCGGCGGCCAGCTCGCGCAGCTCCGCCACCAATTCCCTGTCCCCGTCGTGCCCGGGCCGGGCCGGTCGAACGTAGGCGACGAGCCGCCGGTCGTCCGGGCCGGTGCCCCGGACGTCGACGACGACGTCGGCCGCCCTCGCGTGACCCGCCAGGGTCGCCTCGATCTCTCCGAGTTCCAGCCGCTGGCCGCGCAGCTTCACCTGGCCGTCCTCGCGGCCGAGGTACTCCAGAACACCGTCCCGGCGCCATCGGGCCAGGTCCCCCGAGCGGTACATGCGCGAGCCGGGCAGCCCGTAGCAGTCCGGCAGGAACCGCTCAGCGGTCAGATCCGGCCTTCCGTGGTAGCCGCGGGCGACCGGAACGCCGCCGAGCCACAACTCCCCCGGCACCCCCGGCGGCACCGGGTTCAGTTCGCCGTCGAGCACATAGCAGCGGGCGTTCGCGATGGGACGCCCGATCGGCACGCTGGGCTCACCCGCGCGGCACCGCCAGTGCGTGACCTCGATCGCCGCCTCGGTCGGACCGTAGAGGTTGTGCAGTTCGACCTCGGGCAGGCGGGCGAAGAGCCGGTCGCGCAGGTCCGCGGGGAGCGCCTCGCCGCTGCAGAACACCCGGCGCAGCCGCAAGTCGTCGGGGAGTGTGCCGACATCGAGGAAGGCCGCGAGCATGGAGGGCACGAAGTGCACGTCTGTGACGCCCTCGGCGGCGAGCCGGGCCGCCAGGTACGCGGGATCGCGGTGCCCGTCGGGCCGCGCGAGCACCAGGGTCGCGCCGGTGGCCAGGGTCCAGAAGATCTCCCAGACCGAGACGTCGAAGTGGATCGGTGTCTTCTGCAGCACGACCGTGCCGGGTCCGGCCGGGAAGGCTTCCATGCCCCAGCGGATCCGGTTGCACGCCGGTCCGTGTTCACCCAGCACGCCCTTGGGCCGGCCGGTCGAGCCGGAGGTGTAGATGAGGTAGGCGAGGTGCCCGGGGCCGACGGCGGGCAGCGTCGCATCGCCATCGGTGCCCTCGGGGTTTCCGGGGTTTCCGGGGTCCTCAGGTTCCTCGGACAAGTCCGGGCCGTCCAGAGGAATGACGGTCGTACCGTCCACCTCGGGCAGGTTCGCCGTGTGCCGGTGCAGCGTGAGCAGCAGACGGGCGCCGCTGTCGCGCAGGAGGAAGGCGGCCCGCTCGGGCGGATCGCCGGGGTCGATCGGCAGATACGCGCAGCCCGACTTGAGCACGGCCAGGAGCGCGATGACCATCTCGAAGGAGCGTTCGCAGGCGACCGCCACCACGCTCTCCGGAGCGAGGTCGTGGGCGAGCAGACTCCGGGCCAGCCGGTCGGCACGCTGGTCGAGTTCGCCATAGGCCAACTCGGCCCCGTCATCGGTCCGCAGGGCCACGGCGGCGGGGGTACGGCGGGCTTGGGCGGTCACCAGCCCGGGCAGGGAGCCGGCCTCGTGCCCACCGGGCAGGACGACCGCGGTGTTGTTCCAGTCCTGGACCATGCGGTCGCGGGCCACCGGCTCCTGGAGCGGCAGGAGAGCCACCGGCACGTCCGTCCGGTCGAGCGCCGCGTCGAGCAGGGTGACCAGCTGCGGGCCGAGGTCCGCGATCCGCTCCCGGTCGAACAGGTCGCTGTCGTACTCCCACTCCCCGCGCAGGCCCGACGCGGACCGAGTGACGAAGAGCGTCAGGTCGAACATCGCGGTCCCGGTGTCCCCGGCGCCCTCCTCCCGTACGAACGACCCCTGAGCGGGGTCCCTGGCGTCGCGGTCGGGTGTGTTCTGCAGCGCGAGCATCACCTGGACGAGCGGGGTGTAGGCCGGACTGCGCACCGGCGCGAGCTCCTCGACCAGGCGGTGGAAGGGCAGTTCCTGCCGGGCGAAGCTCTCGACGACGCTCTCCCGCGTCCGCCGCACCAGCTCCAGGAACGACGGCCGGCCGGCCACACCGCACCGCACCGCGACGGTGTTCACGAACAGCCCGACCACGCCCTCCGTCACGGTGTGCGTACGGCCGGCCACCGGCGAGCCGACCAGGAGGTCCTCCTGTCCCGTCAGCCGGTGCAGCAGCGCGGCGAAGCCGGCGAGCAGCACGGGGTAGAGGGTCGTTCCCTCGTCGTGGGCGAGGCGTTCGAGCCGCCGGGTGACGGACTCGGGGACGGTGAAGGAGAGCCTGCCACCGCGGTGGCGTTTGACGGCGGCACGCGGCCGGTCGCTCGGAAGCTCCAGCAGCGGCGGCACCCCGGCGAGGTGCCCCCGCCACCACTCCAGCAACTCGACTTCTGTGTCCACCAGTTCGGCGCGCTGCCGCACGGCCCACTCGTGGTACTGGACGGGAAGCGGCGGCAGTTCGGGCGCCGCTTCCCGGACGTGGGCCCGGTACAGCTGGTTCAGCTCCCGCACCAGGATGTCGTCGGACCAGGCGTCGGTCACGATGTGCGGCATCGTCAGCAGCAGGCGCTGACACGTGTCGGTCAGGCGCACGACGCGGACGCGCAGCAGTGGACCGGCCGCCAGGTCGAAGGACGTGCGCGCCTCCTCGGAGGCGATCCGGGCGGCGACGACGGACCGCTCGGCCGCGGGGAGTTCACGCAGATCGGACTCGGCGAGGGGAATCCGCACACGATCCAGGATCTGCTGGCGCGGCCTGCCCCCCACACTCGGGAAGACGGTGCGCAGGACCGCGTGCCGCTCGACGAGGTCCCGCACACACTGGTCGAGCACCTCCAGGTCCAATGGACCCTCGTGACGCACCGCGAAGTGGATCGTGTAGGTGGCACTGCCCGGCTGCATCTGCTCGAAGAGCCACATGGACTCCTGCTGGAACGACAGGGGCGCGGTGGCGGGCTCGCCCTGAGAGACGGTCCCAAGGTCGCTCCCGGCGACAGCGACGAGTGCGTTCTCGGGAACCATGGTGGCCGGTGCAGGAGGGGGTGTGGCCGACGTCCTCGAGGCGGCGCGACCGGCCCGGATGCGCTCGGCCAGAGCGGCGGGCGACGGCGACTCGAAGACGTCCCGCAGCGGCAGCGGCGTGTCCAGAGCCTCGCGGATCCGCGCCGCCGCCCTGACGGCCATGACCGAACTCGCCCCAAGCCGGAAGACGTTTTCGTCGGCGCCGACCTCCGGCCGGTCGAGCAGTCCCGCCCAGATCTCCGCGATCCGGTCGGCGACGCCGTCGTGTGTCCCCTGAGCCGTCACGCGCCGCCCTCCCCGAAGGTGCGCCGCAGGCTCAGGGGCCGCATGTCGTCCCAGTGCGCGCGGATGGCGTCCAGGCATTCGGCACGGGTCCCGCGTGCCCCGTGCGCCGTCCAGCCGGCGGGCAGCTCACGCTCCTCGGGCCACACCGAGAACTGGCCTTCGTGGTTGACGACCACCAGGAAGCGTGTCGTCGCGCCGTCGAGCATCAGTGTTCTCCCCCGTCGCGCCGTTTACACGTAACGTCCACATCCAGAAGCAAACAAGGTCCGATCATCGTCCACACCCGTCACGGCTTTCACCCGGTCCGGACTTCCGCCAGTGGACATGACCGCAAGTGGACTCACCCACTCGGTCCGGCCCGGACCCGGCTGCCGGATCGTGCGTGCCCCTGCGGCCGACGCCGCCCCGGTACAGGTCGGCGGGCGGCCACCAGGACTCCCCCGCGAACAGATCCAGCAAGCCGGCCGAGGGGACAGCGCTGGTGGGTGTGGGCGAAAGCCCGTCCCTGTCCTCGGCGTCGAGCGGGACATCCGGCACGGCAATACTCCCGTCGCTCGGGGAACGCAGGGACGTCACTGGAGGAACGCCGGTACGGACCGCGGACTCCCCGGCCCGGCAAGAGGTGCAAGTACGCCGTGGCCGACCAGGAGCTGTCAAGACGTCACGGACCGGCTCACACCGTTCACACCGCAAAGTTCGAGACAAGCAGGCGCGTTTTTCTGCGCGCTGGCATCACCCTCGTTCTCGGGCGGCGTCACTCTCGCCTCGGGCGGGCGTCACGAACTCCTGACGGAGCGTCGGCCTCTGCCCCGCAGCCGACTCAGCAGGCCGGTGGGCCTCGGCACGGCAGGCGGTGTCGGCTCTTGCGCAGGTGGAACCGGATGGGGTGCCGTTGACGCCGGGGCCGGCCCCGGCGCCGGGCGCGGTGCGGGGCGTGGGACCGGGCGTTGCCTTCGCGCCGTTTCCATCGTGTGGGCCAAGTCCGCTCGGAACCAAGCCACTTCGTCCGGCTCACCGGCCATCCTGAGCTTCTCGGCCAGTTCGGCGGCCAGCGAGCCGGGGGTGCCGTGCGTGGGGAGCCGGGGACGGAGGCGGTCCAGCCGGGCTCGCTCGTAGGGGTCCTCGACGACTTCCGCCACGTCGGCGGGGGCGAGGAGGCAGGCGACGGCTGCCGCGCGAGCCCATGGGTCGTCGCCCGCCTGCCGCAGCAGGAATCCGTTGTGGCGTCCCCTCCAGTTGCGGGGGCGGCGGTCCACCCCGGCCTTCAGACCCTCCCGGATCTCTGCGGGCGTGCGCTCCGTAAGCAGCGGTGCGTTGCTCGCCTCGGCCGCGAACTGGCGCAGTTCCTCCGCCAGATACAGCCAGACGACGGTCCTGTAGCGGTTCAGGTAGTACTTGACCGGCACGAGCAGGCCGAAGCGGGCGAGGCTGGTGAACCTGGTGCGCGCGATGTCCATGAGCTCGGCGCCCTCGTTGGTGCCGGCGGTTTTGACGCGTTCCCGTAGTCCGTCGGGAAAGCCGTCGATCGCCCGCAGCCGGTCCAACTCGGTGTGCGTGACGCGCCGGCCTCCGCCTCCTCCGTCCGGGACGGTGTGAATAAGACGGTGTCCTATGTGGTGAGGCGGACGTACCGCTTGTAGCAGCAGAGGGCTGCGGCGAGGCCGAGAAAGGCCAGGTAGTTGCGTGGATTGC
>NZ_JBEOTZ010000025.1:0-135598 GCF_040303825.1 Streptomyces sp. NPDC094143 | reverse complement strand
ACTACAGCCCGCGCCCCGCCTGGGGGCCGGAGAGCGTAACCGCGGGACCTGGGGCCTGCCGGCCGGCCACACGCGGCGGCGGCCACCCCCGCCGGGTGGCCGCCGCCTCGTGCTGAACCGGACCGGTCAGACCTCGCCGCGCCAGGCGCCCGTCTCCGACCCGCGCGCCTCCATGAACTCCTTGAAGCGCCGCAGGTCACCGGAGACCTGCCGCTTGACGAACCCGAGCTTGTCGCCCACCGTCTCGGCCACGCCGCTGGGGTCGAAGTCCATCTGCAGCATGACCTTGGTCGTGTCGTCCTGGATGCGGTGGAACGTCACCACACCGGCCTGCTTGGCCTCACCGTTCACGGTGGTCCAGGCGACGCGCTCGTCCGGGATCTGCTCGGTGATCTCCGCGTCGAACTCCCGCTCCTGGCCGCCGACCTTCGTCACCCAGTGCGTCAGGGTGTCGGTGCGCTGCTCGATGCGCTCCACGCCGTCCATGAACTGAGGGAACGTCTCGAACTGCGTCCACTGGTTGTAGGCCGTGTGGACCGGGACGCGGACCTCGATGGATTCCTCTACCTGCGACAAGGCGGTACCTCCCATTCTCGTACGGAGAGCGACCGTCGAGTACCGGATTCCGCGCCGGTCATTCATGATCGGCCCGACTTCTCCGGCCGGGTGTCCTTTCCGCTTCGTCGGGGGTACCCGGGCCGGACAGGAGACCCGGAGGTGATCGCCATGACGGACACGGACCGCACGGCGTCCGCCGCCACGCGCCCGTCCACCGCGCCGACGGCCGGGGACGAGCCCGTGAGCGAGCTGGTGCAGCGTGCCACGACACAGCTCACCGAGCTGGTACGGGGCGAAATGCGCCTCGCGCAGGCGGAGATGACCGAGAAGGGCAAACGCTTCGGGAAGGGCGGAGGGCTGTTCGGCGGGGCCGGCGTGCTGGGTTTCGTCACCCTGCAGGCCCTGGTCGCCACGGTGATCGCCGCTCTGGCGGTACCGCTCCCGGTGTGGGCGGCGGCCCTCATCGTCACGGCCGTCCTCGCCCTCGCCACCGGTGTGACGGCACTGGCCGGCCGCAAGCAGGTACGCCGGGCGGGCTCGCCCGCCCCGCAGCGGACCATCGACAGCGTCAAGGCCGACGTGGCCGAGATCAAGGAGAGTGCACAGCGATGACCCGGCCCCCGCACGCCGAGCCCGGCGCCCGCAGCCCCGAGGAGCTGCGCGAGCGGGTCGAGCGCACCCGTCACGAACCGGGTGACACCGTCCAGGAGCTCGCCGACCGCGCCGATGTGAAGACCCGCGCCCGCGAGAAGGCCGTGGCGGTCAAGGCGCGGGCCGGGCACAAGGCGCGGGCCTGGCGTGGGCGGGCGAGGGCGCAGGCCTCGCACGTCGCCCGCACGGTGGGGCAGAAGCTGCCCGAGCCGGTGAGGCAGAAGGGCGCCGCGGCGGCTCAGGGCGCGAAGGGGAAGGCCGCGCAGGCAGAACAGGTCTGGCAGGACAAGGCCCCGCAGCGGGTGCGCGACCACCGGACCGCGCTGCTGGCGGGCGCCGGCGCCCTGGTCGTCGCCGTCCTGCTGCTCCGCCGCCCCAGCCGCGGCTGACCGGGCGCCGACCGGCGCCGGCCCGCCGGACGAGCGTCGGTCCCGGTCACCGCACGCGGTACCGGGGCCGATGCTTGCGGTGACGGCGGCCGCAGGGCAGGGTCGGGAGGCGTGGCCACCTTGCTGATCGTCCATCACACGCCCTCGCCCAACTGCCAGGCGATGTTCGAAGCCGTCCTCTCCGGGGCGACGGACCCCGAGATCCAGGACGTCCGGGTCGTCCGCGTGCCCGCGCTGTCCGCCACGGCCTCCGACGTCCTCGCCGCCGACGGCTACCTGCTGGGCACGCCCGCGAACCTCGGCTACATGTCCGGTGCCCTCAAGCACTTCTTCGACCAGGTCTACTACCCGTGCCTGGACGCCACGCGCGGGCGCCCCTTCGGCTACTGGGTGCACGGCGGCAACGACGTCACCGGCGCGGTCCGCGGCATCGAGACGGTCACGACGGGCCTCGGCTGGCGGCGCGCCGCCGAGGCCGTGACCGTGACCGGAGAGCCGGACGGGAGCGACACCGAACGCTGCCGGGAACTGGGCGCGACGGTCGCCGCCGGGCTCATGGACTGAGCGGCTAGGGCAGGCGGGGTCAGGTCTCGTCCAGCCGCCGCCGGTCCTGCTCGTCCCACGTGCGGGTGTCGCGCGGCTGGGTGTAGGGCTCCGCCTCCGGCGGATGACCACCGGCGATCGCCCGCTGCCGGACCGTCTCCGCGTCGAACTCCAGGCCTAGCAGGATCGCCAGGTTGGTGATCCAGAGCCAGATCAGGAAGACGATGACACCGGCCATTGTCCCGTACGTCTTGTTGTACGAGGCGAAGTTGGCCACGTAGAGCGCGAATCCGGCGGACGCGATCAGCCAGATGACCAGGGCCAGCAGACTGCCCGGAGTGATCCAGCGGAAGCCCTTCACCTTGGCGTTCGGGGTCGCCCAGTACAGGATCGCGATCATGATCGTCACCAGGACGACCAGGACGGGCCACTTCGCGATCGACCACACCGTCAGCGCGGTGTCGCCGATGCCCAGGGCCGTCCCGGCCTGCTGGGCCAGGCCGCCCGTGAAGACCACGATCAGCGCGCTGATCACGGCCAGCACCATCAGCACGACGGTCACGACCACCCGCACCGGCAGCAGCTTCCACACCGGCCGGCCCTCGGGCATGTCGTAGACGGCGTTGGCGGAGCGGGTGAACGCGGCCACGTAACCGGAGGCCGACCAGACCGCGAGGACGAGACCGACGATCGCCATCAGCGAGCCGACGCCGGCGTTGCCCTGCAGCTGCTCCACGGCCCGGGTGATGATGTCGCGCGCCGAGCCGGGGGCGAGCTGCTGGACGTTGTCGAGCACCTTGTCGGTGGTCGACCTGCCGGTCAGGCCGAGCATCGACACGAGCACCAGCAGGGCCGGGAACAGCGCCAGCACCCCGTAGTAGGTCAACGCCGCCGCGCGGTCGGTCAGCTCGTCGTCCTTGAACTCGCGCAGGCTGCCCTTGAGCACCGCACCCCACGAGGCGCGGGGCAGCTCGGTCGGCGAGTCCGGCGCCGCCCGTTCCACCTCTGGGCTGGGCCCGGGCTCCCCCGCGGCGCGGGCGGGGTCCTCCCGGCGCTCAGCCTCGTGCCTCGGGAGTGTGTCGTCCCGGCGCTCAGCCTCGGATCCGGGCCGCGGGTCCTCCCGGCGCTCAGCCCCGGGCCCGGGCGGCGGGTTCTCCCGGGGCGGGGCCTCGGCCGCCTGGTGGTCTTTTCGTCCGGGTATATGCAGCTTCACCATGTGAGCCGGGTAACCCCTGACCGTGGCCTTAAGCAGGGCTCGCCGGGGTAGTCGCCGGGTTCGGTCCCGCAGGTCCAGTCCGTGTCGCCGCAGGGTCTCCGGGACACCCGCACGGCCTTCGGCCCGACCCCGTGCGGGGCGGGCAGCTCGCTCTGGGAGCACCGGGCCACCCGCTCCGGTGTCGCCAGGCCGGCGCCGTGCAGGGCCCGGGTGGCGGGCTTGCCGATCCCGGCGGGCAGGTTCCCCTCCGGGCGCGTCGGCAGCGGCCTCCGCCGCCGCCAGTGACGCGGCTAGCCGCTTCGGGGCGCGGTCGCACCAGGAATCCCGCACCGGGGCGTTCGGCTCCTTGCCGGCGATGTCCGCCAGCGGGACGCGGAATCCGGCCGGCGCCCCTCGCGCAGCGGCGGCTCACCGGTGGGATGCGCGGCCCGGGCCGCCGCCGTCTCCTGCGGCGGCAGGCACCACCGGATCAGACCGTCCTGCGTGACCGAGCCGAAGCGCCTGCTCCGCACGGCGCAGGCCGCCACCGCCCCGGCCTGCGTCACCTTCACGGTGTCCGGCAGGGCGAGCGCGGTCCTGCGCAGCCGGTGCACGGTGGCCATGGCCGGAGTCCGGCACGACGACCGCACCGGCGAGGGGTTGAGGGAGCGCTCCCACAGCGTGCACGATGCCGCCATGACCACGTCTTCGATCATCCGCCCCTACCGCCCGGAGGACCGTCCGGCCCTGGACGACATCTGCGTCCGCACCGCGCACAACGGTGGGGACAGCCGCCACCACTACGCGGACCCGGGAATCTTTCCGGCCACCTTCGCGGCCCCCTACGTCCATCTGGAGCCGGAGCTGGCCTTCGTGCTGGACGACGGGCGGGGACAGGCCGTGGGGTACATCCTCGGCACCGCCGACACCGCGCGCTTCGCCGAGGACTTCCGCACCACCTGGCTGCCCCTGGTCGCCGAACGCCACCCGGAGCCGCTCGGGCGACCGCGCACCCCGGACGAGGAGATCGCCCACCTGCTGCACCACCCGGAGCGGATGGTGGTGCCCGAACTGGCGGCCTACCCCGCGCACCTCCACATCGACCTGCTGCCGTCCTGGCAGGGCCGCGGCCACGGGCGCCGGCTGATGCGGACCTTCCTCGCGACGCTCCAGGACAAGGGCGTACCGGCCGTGCACCTCGCCATGGCCACGGCCAACACACGGGCCAGGGCCTTCTACGACCGGATGGGGTTCCACGAGCTCCACGTCCCCGAGCCCGGCTCGGCCACGTACCTGGGACGCGGCACCACGGAGCTCGACCGGCTCTGACGGACCCCACGCCCTGGGCGGCGCGACCGTCGAGCGCGTCGAACGCGTCGAACGCGCCAGGGGGGCGCCGATGTGGCGCAAACGCACATTGCCGCTGCGGATCGTCAGGCGCAGCCTGTGCTGAGCGGGAGCGCTCCCACACGCTCCCGCTCTCCCCACGTGGAACACACCGAAGGTACGGCAACCCCCACATCGGAAGAAGGAGATCATGGATTGTCATGGTCATGGCATTAGGCGTCCCGGGGTGAGGTCACGTCCGACGCTCGCACTGAGCGCCCTGGCCGTCGCGCTGCTCAGCCTGCTCCCGTGGAGCGGCACGGCCGTCGCCCACGGCTCCGTCGTCGACCCCGCCTCCCGCAACTACGGCTGCTGGCAGCGCTGGGGGAGTGACTTCCAGAACCCGCAGATGGCCCAGCTCGACCCGATGTGCTGGCAGGCGTGGCAGGACGACCCCAACGCCATGTGGAACTGGAACGGCCTCTACCGCAACGGCTCGGGCGGCAACTTCCAGGCCGTGGTCCCCAACGGCCAGCTATGCAGCGGCGGCCGGACCGAGGGCGGCCGGTACGACTCGCTCGACGCGGTCGGCGCCTGGAAGGCCACGGACGTCACCGGCAACTTCACCGTGAAGCTGCACGACCAGGCCGGTCACGGCGCCGACTACATCCTGGTGTACGTCACCCGGCAGGGCTTCGACCCCACCACCCAGCCCCTGACCTGGAACGACCTCCAACTCGTCGCCCGCACGGGCAAGTACGCGCCGAGCCAGAACTACTCGATCCCGGTCAGCACATCGGGACTGAGCGGCCGGCACGTCGTGTACACCATCTGGCAGGCCTCGCACATGGACCAGACCTACTTCCTGTGCAGTGACGTGAACTTCCGCTGACCCGCGTCTCCCCGCCGGCGCGTGCGTCCGGCGGGGCCCGGGTGTTTGCCGGGTCCATGAGAGTTCTCCGAAAATCATCGAGACACCTGAACACACCGGTGCTCCCGTACGTATGGGGCGAGGGGATTTTCATGCCCGGCACGCCACAAGCGCAGGAGAGCACCCTTGGCACGCAATTCGCGAAGACGCCCTACCGGCAAACGACGCGCGACCTTCGCCGCGTTCGCGCTGATCCTGGGCGGAGGCGGCCTGATGGCCGCGAACGTCTACGCCTCGGCCACGGACGGCGGCTGGGACGGTGAGGACGCCCGGACGCGCTCCGGCACGGGGGCTCCGGCCGGGGGCGCGACGATCGACTGCCCGGACGTCGGCACCAAGCTGACCTCGGTCCCCGAGCAGGCCAGGGCGGAGGTCGACAAGGAACTCGCCCTGCTGGACGAGCAGATCGCCCAGGCCTACCAGCGGCTGACCGCCTCCGCCCAGCAGATCCGGCAGGACTCCGGCTTCGCCGGCAGCGCGATCGTGAACCCGCTGAAGGACAAGCGGGCCGCGACCCTGGAGCGCATCGCCATCGCCATCGACCGCGTGGGGGACCGGCCCGAGGGGCTCGACGCCCTCGCCGCCTGCACCCTGCGGGAGTCAGGCAACCAGGCCCCCGCCGAGGGCGAGGGCCAGGACGGCGGTGGCGAACAGCCCGGCCAGGACCAGGGCGAGGGACAGCAGAACGACCAGGAGCAGGGCCAGGGCGCGAACGGGGGGCAGGCGGGCAACGGCCCCGTCGCCGCCGACTTCGTGGACATCAAGAGCGTCCAGCCGAACGTCAACGCCCCCCGCCCGGAGGGCAACGCCTCCCGCGGCTCGTTCGCGACCAGCTGCGGCGTCAACGAGAACGGCCTGTTCAACTCGGACAACGTCATCGTCGCTCCGGGTGTGACCAACGGCGCCCACCACTTCCACGACTACGTCGGCAACCAGGCCAACGACGCCTTCGCCAGCGACCAGGACCTCGCGAACGCCGAGACCAGCTGCGTCGACCAGGGCGACAGGTCCTCCTACTACTGGCCGGTGCTGCGCCTGCAGAACGGCACGCAGGAGCAGGACGCCCAGAAACCGGGCGGTGGCATCGAGGGCAACGCCGGTGAGATCGTCACGCCGAAGCAGGTCACGCTGAACTTCGTGGGCAACCCGCGCGACAAGGTCACCGCCATGCCGCGGCTGCTGCGCATCATCACCGGTGACGCCAAGGCGTTCGTGAACGGCCCGGCCAACGCCAACGCCTCCTGGAGCTGCACCGGTTTCGAGGACCGGCAGCTGAAGGACAAGTACCCGCTGTGCCCGCAGGGCAGTGACGTGGTGCGCACCTTCAAGTTCCAGAGCTGCTGGGACGGCCGCAACATCGACAGCGCCAACCACCGCACCCACGTGGCGTTCGCGGACGCCGCCGGCGCCTGCCCGTCCGGCTTCCGTCCCATCCCGCAGCTCGTGCAGCGCATCGTCTACGACGTCGACGCGCCGAGCCTGCAGGACGGCGGCCGTACGACGCCCCTGTTCGCGGTCGACTCCTTCCCGGAGCAGCTGCACAAGCCGGTGACCGACCACGGCGACTTCATCAACGTCTTCGACGAGAGCCTGATGAAGAAGATGGTCGACTGCATCAACGACGGCCGCACCTGCGGCGCCGGGGCGGGCGAGGAGCCGGGTCAGGGCGAGGAGCCCGGCCAGGAGGAGCCCGGTCAGGGTGAGGAGCCCGGCGAGGAGGAGCCCTCGCAGACTCCGGAAGCCCCGCAGGAGCAGCCGACGCGCACTCCGGACGCGCCGCAGGACGGGAACGCCGGCGGCAAGCCCGGCGACGCGGGCGACGACGGCGGCAAGGGAGACGACGGCGGCAAGGACGACGATGGCGGCAAGGGAGACGATGGCGGCAAGGGAGACGACGGCAAGGGAGACGACGGCAAGGGTGAGGCCTCCAGGTCCCCGGCCGCGGACGAGCCGACCGCCGCGCCGCAGCCCGCCGACGGGTCCAAGGCCCCCGGCACCGCCGCGCCCGAGGTTCTCGCGACGCCCTCGTCCGACGGCGGCGGCACGGGGCAGCAGGACGGCGGGGACGCGGACGGCCTCGGCGAGTCCCAGGCCGTCGGAACGGCAACCAGCGCCGCCCCGACGCCGTCGGCCCCGTCCCTGACCGAGCCGCAGGCGGTCGGTGAAGGCGGCCTCGCCGACACCGGTGCCCAGCTCTGGCCGGCCGCGGCGGGCGCAGTCCTGGTCGCCGCGGGCTTCCTGGTCCTGCGCCGCGTGCGACGCAGCTGACCGGCCCCACCCCGGCACGACCGGCGAACGGCGGCGGGAGGTCCCTTCCGGGAAGTCCCGCCGCCGTTCCGCGTACGGGCGGGCCGCACCCGCCGGTTCCGGCCTCCCGGCCGCCGTGCCCGGCACCCTTCGGCCGGTGCCGAAGTGGGCACGCTCTAGCGTGATCCCATGAACCTCATCGTCACCTGCAACGGCACACCGGGCGGAGCGGCGGCGTGACCCCGGGGGAGATGGTGGCCGTGCTGGCGGCCGGTACCGGCGCGGGGGCCGTCAACGCCGTCGTCGGCTCGGGCACGCTGATCACCTTCCCCGTCCTGCTCGCCACCGGACTGCCCCCGGTCACCGCCACGGTGTCCAACGGGCTCGGCCTGGTCCCCGGTTCCGTCAGCGCCATCATCGGCTACCGCGAGGAGCTCCGCGGCCAGGGCCGGCGTGCCGTCCTGCTCGGCATCGGCGCCGTACTCGGCGGCCTCGTGGGCGCGGTCCTGCTGCTGACCCTGCCCGCGTCGGCGTTCGAGCGGATCGTGCCGGTCCTGGTGGGCCTCGCCCTCGTCCTGGTCGCCTGCCAGCCGCTGATCGCCCGGCGGGTGCGCCGCCGCCGCAGGGCCGGCAGCCGCTCCCGCCGCGACGGCGGCCCGCTGCTCTTCACCGGTCTCACCCTGGCCAGCGTCTACGGCGGCTACTTCTCCGCCGCCCAGGGCATCATCTACGTCTCCCTGATGGGCATGCTGCTCGACGACACGCTCCAGCGGCTCAACGCCGTCAAGAACGTGCTGGCGGCCCTCGTCAACACCGTCGCCGCCGTGGTGTTCCTCTTCTTCGCGGAGTTCGACTGGACGGCCGTCGTGCTCATCGCCGCCGGTTCCGCCCTGGGCGGTCTGATCGGAGCGCGGACGGGACGCCGCTTCAGCCCGGCCGTCCTGCGCGCCCTCATCGTGTCGGTGGGCACCCTCGCCCTCGTGCACCTGGTGCTGAACTGACCCCCGGGCCTGCGACGCCGGCCGGCCGCCGCAGGCGTCGCCTCACCATCGGCGTCGATGCGCGGCAACACCCGGTCCAGCCACCGCGGGATCCACCAGGCGTGCCGCCGAGCAGGGGCATCACGGCCGACACCATGAGCAGGCGATCGACAGGACGTTCAGGACCGCCGCCTTCACCGCGACGAGCCCCCCGCGGAACACGGGGAGGATGATCAGGAAAACGGGGACGCGCCCGGGTTCACTCCGTCGCGGGGTCCACGCCCCCGCGGGTGGCCGTTCCCCCGGAAGGTGGCTGCCGGGAGAGCACCGCGGACCCCGCCGGCCGGTCCGGGTCCGGCGCCTGCCGGTCCGGGCCCGGCGCCGGTCGGCCGCCCGGGCGCTTCAACGCCCCGGACCCCAGGGCCACCCCGAGTCCGACCAGCGCGCTGCCCGCACCCTGCGCGATGCCGTAGGAACCCGTGCCCACCAGCGGCGCGGTGCAGGCCGCCGCGACCGGGATGAGGCCGGAGAACAGCGTGGCGCGCTCCGCGCCGATCCGCTGCATGCCCATGTACCAGCACACGAACCCGACCACGGTGACCACCACCGCCTGCCACAGCAGCGCGCCGGCCTCGACGGCGTCCGGACGCCGCAGCCACCCGGTCCCGTCGGCCAGGAGGCCGGCCACCGCCGACTCCAGCGCGGCGACCGCGCACACCACCGCGGACAGCAGCCGGGGCCCGAGCGGCCGCAGCACGGGGACGGCTAGCACGGCGAATCCGACTTCACCCGCCAGCGCGCACACGGAGAAGGCGAGGCCCGCGCCGTCCGTGCGGCCCCAGCCCTGTACGCCGCAGGCGCCGGCCGCCACGAACAACGCCCCGTACAGCACCCTGCGTCGGGGCCTGCGCCCGTCCACGAGCGGCACGAGCACGGCGACGACCACGGGGGCGCAGCCCACGAACACGCCGGGAACGGCCGGTTCCGCGGTGCGCTCGGCGGCGAGCACGGCCAGGTTGAACCCCACCATGCCGACCGCCGCGAGCAGGGCGAGACGAAACCACTGACGGGACGTCAACGCCCTCAGGCGGGCGAGCGAGCCCCGCCCGGCGAGCGGGAACAGCAGTACACGCAAGCCCGTACCGCAGGAACTGGCCGCCTGCGTAGGGGTACGCGCCCAGCACGCTGTTGGCGGTGAAGGATGCTCCGACGAGGACACAGGCGAGCCCGGCGAGCAGGGCTCCGCGGGTGGTGGTGGCGTTCATGCGGGCGACGTTAGGCAGCCGGGCGGCCCGGGAGGAGGTCCACTTCCCTGCCCTCTTCCTGGACCAATGCGGTGGACCCGTCGGCTCCCGGGCAGCCCGGCACCGTCCGTGACCGCCCCGCGCGGATCAGCCGATGTGGTAGCTGTCGCCGTACAGTCGCCGGGGAAGCCGGGGTCGAGCCCTTCGTGCGAGTCGGAGCCGTCGACCCGGCGCAGCGCCGGCAGGGGAGAGCCGCCGTGCGAGAGTGACAGGAAGGTTTCCTCTCACTCCAGGGTCACCAGGAGAACAGGCGCGGGGAAACTTCGTACGGTCGAACACGTGCGCGGTCCGCGAAACGGCGGTGACCCCGGGTGGATGATCGCCTAAGGTCGGCACAGCCGGCGGCGGGTGCCGCCGGAGGACCACATGCCGTGGAGGTGCACCGTGCGCTATCGGGAACTGGGACGCAGCGGACTGTCCGTGTCGGAGATCGGCTACGGCGCCTGGGGCATCGGCGAGTCCGCGTGGGTCGGCGCCACCGAGGACGAGTCCGTACGCGCCCTGCACCGGGCCCTGGACCTCGGCGTGAACCTCATCGACACCGCACGCGGCTACGGGGAGAGTGAGCGCATCGTAGGCCGGGTGGTCAGGGAACGGGCCGGGGACGACATCCTCGTCGCCACCAAGGTGCCGCCGCTGAACCGGCTGTGGCCCGCGCCCGACGGGCTCGACCCGGCCGAGGCGTTCCCCGGCGCGCACATCCGCGGCAGCCTGGAGACCAGCCTGCGCGCGAGCGGGCTCGACCACTTCGACGTCGTGCAGTTCCACGTCTGGAGCGATCAGTGGGTCGGCCGCGGCGACTGGCTGGAGACGGTCGAGGCGCTGAAGCGGGAGGGCAAGATCCGGCTCTTCGGGGTCTCGATCAACGACCACGAGCCCGACAACGCGCTGCGGCTGGTGCGCAGCGGCACGGTGGACACCGTCCAGGTCATCTACAACATCTTCGACCAGGCCCCGGCCGAGCGGCTGTTCCCCGCCTGCGTGGAGCACGGCGTGGGGGTCATCGTGCGCGTCGCCCTCGACGAGGGCGGGCTGACCGGGCGGATCACGGCCGGCTCGACGTTCCCGGAGGGCGACTTCCGCAACCGCTACTTCCGCGACGACCGGGCCGCCGAGGTCGAGCGGCGGGTCGCGGCGATCTGCGCCGATCTCGGCATCGGGCCCGCCGACATGGCCGAGACCGCGCTGCGCTTCGTCCTCAGCGCACCCGCCGTCTCGACGGTCATCCCCGGCATGCGCAGCGTACGCAACGTCGAACGCAACACCGCGGTGAGCGACGGACGCCTGCTCGGCGACGACCGGCTGGCGGTCCTCGCAGGCCACCGCTGGCAGCGCAACTTCTACGGCTGAGCGCCGACGACGACCGGGGCTGGGCCGGTCGCGGGAACCAAGAGCGCGTCCCACACGTCAACTCTGTGCCCAGGGAGGGCCGATCGGCCGGCACGCCGGCGGAGAGGGGAATCGCCATGGACGAGGCGACGCAGCAGGGGACCGAGCCGGAGGCCGCAGCGCGCCGGGCCCGCTTCGGGACGCTCCCGGAGCCGGTGCGCGTGGAGGACATGGTCGAGGAGCGCGCGGCCAGCCTCCCCGACCCCGCGCGCACGGCGTACAACCAGGACGAGTGGCTGGTGCGCTACTGCCTGTGAGACACGGAGCCTGACCGGCACGGCAGCCGGTCGACACAGGAGGCGGCGGGTGCGTGCCGCAGCGGCGCGCCGACGACCGGACGACGGCGCGCCGAGGCCGCACGCGCTGAAGGCTCCGCGGCCGCCGGCCCGACGGCTTCCGCCCCAGGCGGCGGCCACACCGGCCGTCTCCGGTGCCACGCGGCGACGGTCGTGGCCGCTCCGGGCGCTACTCGGCGATGGTCCGGCCGTTCTCCGGGTACCACGCGGCGGCGCTCCGGCCGCTCCGGGCGCTGCACGGCGGCGCTCCGGCGGCTCCGGGCGCTACTCGGCGATGGTCCGGCCGTTCTCCGGGTACCACGCGGCGGCGCTCCGGCCGCCCCGGGCGTACTCGGCGATGGTCCGGCCGCTTCGGGCGCTGTGCGGTGATGGTCCGCGCGTTCCGGGTACGACGCGGCGACGGTTCGACCGCTCCCGGCACCGTGTGACGGCGACGGTTCGACCGCTCCCGGCACCGTGTGACGGCGACGGTCCGACCGCTCCCGGCACCGTGTGACGGCGACGGTCCGGCCGCCCCCAGCGCCGCACCGCGGCCATTCGGCCCGCCTCTGCCGGGATGTGCGCGGATCGCCCGGCGACCGGGCGGGACGCGGTGCTGCGGAAGCCGGGGCTGTGGACCGCCCCCGGTGCCCAGGGCCGGCGCGTCGGCCGTGCCCCTGCGAGGGCCCAGGTGGCGGCGCGGCGGGGAGCGGAGGGACCCGCCTCGCGCCGCTCCCGGCAGGGCGAGCCAGCGCCGGGCACGGTACGGCCCCGGCGCTGCTACGCCCCGCCCGTCGCCCCCAGCCCGCGCAGCCACCGCACCACGTCCTCCGCGTCCTCGCGGCGAGCGACGTCCAGCGGGGTCAGGCCGTCGTATCCGCGCCGGTCGATGTCGGCGCCGTGGGCCCGCAGGTACTGCGCCGTGGACAGGTGCCCGCCGTGGCAGGCGCCCCAGAACGCGCTGGTGATGTCGGCGGGCGACGGCGGCTCGTCGGACTCCACGTACGCCCGGACCCGGTCGAGCAGACCGAGCGTCGCGGCGTCCTGGAGCGTGGTCCGGGCACCGCGCTCGACCAGTCGGCGCGCCGCGCGCCACTGCCCGAACGCGCGGGCGTCGGCGAGCGGGGTGCCCCCGGCGATCACCGCCCCGGGAGCCTCGATGTCCGCCCCGGCGGCCAGCAGGGCGTCCAGGACGGGCACGTCGTCGTTACTGGCGGCCCAGTGCAGCGGTGTCTCCTCGTGCGCCCCGCCGAAGCGGGCGTTCGGATCGGCCCCCGCGGCGACCAGCACGGCCACCACCTCGGGGCCGTGTGGCAGATGACCGGGCCAGTCGGCCGCGATGTGCAGCAGGCTGCGCGTGCCCTTGCCCTCCTTGCCCCGCTCGGTGATGCGCGCGGTGGCCAGCCCCGGGTGGCCGGCGAGCAGCCGCCGCAGCCCGGGCAGGTCCCCGCCCCGGATCGCCTCCGTGACGGCGACGGCCAGGGGCTCCTCGGAAGTCAGTGTCTGCAAGGCCGTCCTCCCGGTCGCCGTCAGGGCCCCGAATTCTGCCAGGAACACCCCGCGGACCGGGCCCGCTCGCCCGCCTCCGCCCGCGGACCGGCCGGACGACATGCCCCCGGGCCCCGTGAGGCGTAGCGTCCGGGTAAGAGCGGGAGGACACACCAATGTCCGGGAGCAACGAGCCACCTGCGGGCTCCGGGTCGCTGGAGGAAGACCTGGGAGCGGCCCTGGCCGACACCGTGCGCGGCACCGGCGCCTCGACCGGCGGGCTGTACCTGATCGACGACGCGGAACCGGTGCTGCGCCTGGTGGCGTTGTGCGGCCTGCCGGTGGAGTTCACCGCTCCCTGGCAGCGGCTGCCCCTCACCGCACCGGTGCCCGTCGCCGACGCCATCCGCGACGACCGGCTGGTCCGGATCGCGAGCCAGGACGAGATGGCCCGCCGCTACCCCAGGACCGCCGCCGTCCTGCCCTACCCGTTCGCCCTGACCGCGGTCCCCCTGACCGGCGTCCGGCGCTCCTGGGGCGGTCTGGTGCTGATGTGGCCCGCGATGCGCCCACGCCCGCTCACCCCGCGCGAAAGCGACCACATCACCTCCATCGCCCGCCGCATGGCCCGCCTGCTCGACGACGCGGCCCGGCCCCCCACCCTGCCCGACCAGCCGCGTGTCGTCCCCGTGGAGGCCGCGCACCACCCGGTGCAGACCGGCCTGGCCGCCGCCGACTACCTCGAGCGCCTCCCCGAGGGCGCCCTCGCCCTCGACCTGGAGGGCCGCATCGTCTTCGCCACGGCCACCGCGGCCCGGCTGCTCGGCCGCAGCGCCGACCGGCTGCTCGGCACCCGCCCCTGGCAGTCCCTGCCCTGGCTGGACGACCCCGCCTACGAGGACCACTACCGCACCGCCGTCGTCAGCCGTGCCCCGGTGTCCTTCACCGCGCTCCGCCCGCCGGACCAGCACCTGGTCTTCCAGCTCCACCCCGACACCAGCGGCATCAGTGTCCGCATCGTCCCGCACGGGGAACGGGCCGAGAGCCCGCCGGCTCCCACCGCCGCGCGCCCCGCGCCGGCGGCGCCCACGGGACGCCTCTACCAGCTGGTGCACCTGGCCGCCGCGCTCACCGAGACGGTCACCGTGCACGACCTCGTCTCCCTGATCGCCCATCAGATCCTGCCCGCCTTCGGAGCCCAGGGACTCGTGCTGTCCTCCGCCGAGGCCGGCCGGCTGAGGATCACCGGCTACCACGGCTACCCCGACGACGTCGTCGAACGGCTCGACGCCCTGCCCCTGGACACCGACCTCACCCCCGCCGGACAGGTCATCGCCAGCGGCACCCCCGCCTTCTTCGCCCATCCGGCCGAGATGACGGCCAACTACCCCAGGGCACCCAGGATCAGCGGCAAACAGGCCTGGGCGTTCCTCCCGCTGATCATCTCCGGCCGCCCGGTGGGCTGCTGCATCCTGTCCTACACCCACCCGCACGCCTTCACCGCCGACGAACGCGCCGTCCTCACCTCACTGTCCGGCCTGATCGCCCAGGCCCTCGACCGGGCCCGCCTCTATGACGCCAAGCACCGCCTCGTGGGCGAACTGCAGCGCGCCCTGCTGCCCCGGGCCCTGCCCCGCCTGCCCGGCCTGGACGTGGCCGCCCGCTACATGCCGGCCGGCCACGGCATCGAGGTCGGCGGGGACTTCTACGACCTCCTGCGGCTCGACGGCACGACCGCGGCCGCCGTCATCGGCGACGTGGAGGGCCACAGCGTCGCCGCGGCCGCCCTGATGGGCCAGGTGCGCATCGCGGTCCACGCCCACGCCACGGCCGGCGCCACCCCCGACGAGGTCCTCGCCCGCACCAACCGGCTGCTGGCCGACCTCGACTCCGAACTGCTCGTCTCCTGCCTCTACGCCCATCTCGACCTCGCCCGCCACGAGGCGTCCTTCGCCAGCGCCGGGCACGTGCCGCCGCTGCTGCGCCACACCGGCCGCCCGGGCGGCGTCCTGGAGGTCGAGCCCGGCCCCCTGCTGGGCATCGCCCCCGACACCCGCTACCCGGTCACCACCGCGCCCTTGCTCCCGGGCACGACCCTCGCCCTCTACACCGACGGGCTGGTCGAAGTCCCGGGCACCGACGCCACACGGATCACGGCCGACCTGGCCAGGCACCTGGACGGTGCCGACGGCCACGACCTGGAGCGGCTCATCGACCGGCTCGTCCGTCACAGGGCACCCACCGGCCGGCACAGCGACGACATCACCGTGCTCCTGCTGCGCGCCGCGCGCGGCCCGGACGGTCAGCTCTGACCGGAGGGGTCCGCCCGCACGCGCCGCGCCACGTCCCGCAGCTTGACGTTGTGCTCCTGGGACAGGCGCCGCAGCACGCCGAACGCCTCGTCCTCGCTCAGCCGGTGGCGCTCCATGAGGATCCCCATGGCCTCACCGATGGCGTGCCGGGTTTCCAGGGCGTGTTCGAGCTGGTCGACGGTGCGGGCGGTGGCCAGCGCCACGGCGGCGTGCGAGGCGAGCAGCCAGCCCGCGGTCTCGATGTCCCGGCCGAACGCCCCCGGGCGGCGGGAGTAGAGGTTCAGCGCACCGAAGTCCTGCTCGTGGGTGTAGAGCAGCACGCCGGTCATGCTGCCGATGCCGAGGTCGCGGGCCGCCTTGCTGTAGCGCGGCCAGGACGGCTGCGGAGCGGTCATGTCGGCGATCCGGAACAGCCGCTCGCCGTCCACCCGGCGGGCGGCGTCGAAGCACGGCCCCTCGCCCAGCTCGCCCTGCAGCCGGTCGGACTCCTCGACCATGTCACCGCAGACGGCCAGCGTCACGGCCTTGCCCCGGGACACCGTCAGGATGCCCGCCGCGTCACAGCCCTCGACCAGCTTCACCGCCGACGCGGCGATCTCGTCCAGGGTCGCCTGCACGGAATCCTGCGCCACCAGATCGCGGGCGAGGGCGGCCATCTGCTCGGCGTACCGCTGCCAGTCCACCGCCCACCACCGCC
Organism: Streptomyces sp. NPDC094143; assembly: GCF_040303825.1. Classification (NCBI taxonomy): domain Bacteria; kingdom Bacillati; phylum Actinomycetota; class Actinomycetes; order Kitasatosporales; family Streptomycetaceae; genus Streptomyces; species Streptomyces sp. NPDC094143. The sequence continues at coordinate 119,313 of NZ_JBEOTZ010000025.1, read as the reverse complement.
TCGCTCGCCGTTTCGCCCACCGTACTCCCCGCCGCCCCCCCGTCCGTCCCCGAACCTGGCCGTGACGTGCGCGACCGGTCAGCGGTACGCCGTCAGCAGCAGCGCCACGTCGTCCGGCCGCTCCCGGGCCCGCCGGGCCGTTCCCACCAGCCGGTCCGCGAGATGCTCCACCGAGTCCGCGGGGGTGGCGGACAGGCAGCCGCGGACCCGGTCGATCCCCGTCTCGATGTCGCTCCCGGGCCGCTCCACGAGCCCGTCGGTGTACAGCACGAGGACGCTGCCCGGCTCCAGCGTGAGCGCGGTGACGGGGTAGACCGCGTCGGGCTGCACGCCCAGCATCACCCCGCCCGCGAGATCCAGCGTCTCGGCACGTCCGTCGGGATGGCGCAGCAACGGCGGCGGATGGCCCGCCCGCACGGCGTAGGCCCGTCCGGTGCGCGGGTCCAGCTCGATGTAGCAGCAGGTGGCGAAGGCATCCGCCTCCAGCTCGGCCAGCAGCCGGTTGGTGTGCGTGATCACCTCCTGCGGCGGGCTCTCGCTCGCCGCGAAGGCGTGCACGGCGCTGCGCAACTGGCCCATCACCGCGGCGGCTCCGACACTGTGGCCCTCGACGTCCCCGATGACCAGGGCCACCCCGCGCCCGGTCGTGATCACGTCGTACCAGTCGCCGCCGATGGCCATGCCCTGCGTGCCGGGGAGGTACCGGCCGGTGGTGCGCAGCCCCTCCACCGCGGGCAGCCGGTGCGGCAGCAGACCCTCCTGCAGGCCGCGGGCGACGGCGGACTCCGCGTCGTACAGCCGCGCCCGCTCCAGGGCCTGGGCGGCCAGTCCGCTCAGTGCGGTGAGGGCCGAGCGTTCGTCGGCCGTGAAGCGGTGCGGGGTGTCCCAGCCGAGGATGCACGAGCCGACGGGATGGCCGGAGGCGATCAGCGGCAGGAACGACCAGGCGCTCATCCGGTCCAGGGCGATGCCCGGGTAGGCCCCGGAGAGGTCCTCGGGCGACTCGAAGAACAAGGGCTGCCGCGTGGTCAGCGCGTGGACGCCGGGCAGTTGCGCGTCGAGGGTGATGCCCTCGAACGGGGTGAGGAAGCCCTCGGGGTAGCCCGACTCCCACAGCAGGTACATCCGGCCCTCGCGGACGGTGTACAGGGCGAGTTCCCGCACCCCGAACGCGGGCAGCAGCTGCTCCGACACGGCCCGGCACACGTCCCGCACGGTGACCGCCTCGGTGAGCACGCTCGCCATCTGCACCACGTGGTAGAGCGCCCCGGCCCGTGCCTCGGCCACCGGCCCGGGCGGCGGCGCCACCGCGGCGCCGCCCGGCACGGCAGCCGGGGCGGAACCGTCCTCGTGCGCCGGCTCGCCCCCGGGCGGCGGACCGGCCGGATACACCCGGCCGGTCAGCCCGTGCACGTCCGGGTACAGCACGAAGCTCAGCCGGGCCCCGCCCGGGTGGCGGACGAGGAAGGACACCTGCTCCTGCGACAGCATCGCCGCCCGGTAGCGGTCCTCGTACGCGGGATCCCGCAGCCAGGTGATCACCTCCCACGGATAACGGCCCAGCAGCTCCTCCCGGCCGCATCCGAGCAGCTCCTCGCTGCGCCGGTTGAGGTAGGTCAGCCGGCCGTCCTGGTCCAGGGAGAAGAGCGCGTCGGGCAGCCGCTCGGCGGCCTCGGCCGCGGTGAGCCCGACGGCCGCGTCGACGAGCGCGCACACCAGCATGCGGCCCAAGTCGCCGCCACCCCGCACGAGATGGCCCCACAGCTCGACCGGCCGGTAGCCTATCTCCCCGCCGCCCGCGGACTCGTCCAGCACCCGGAAGTGCCGCGACCTGACCCGGCCGTGGGTGAGCGCGTCACTCCGGCTCGCCCGCAGTTCGTGCAGGTCGTCGGGGCTGACGCGGGCCTCGATGTCCATCAGGGTGCCGCCGAAGCCGGCCCGGTCGATGCCGAGCAGGGCGAGGGCCTCGTCGTCCGCCGTGCACCGGCCGGTGTCCAGATCCCAGTCGAGGAGGCCGACCCGGACGGGGTGCACGGCGGGCGTGGGCAGCCGCACGCTGACGGGCTCGTCGTCGTACTCGACGAGGCCCGTGGCGGGGCCCGGGCCGGATCCGCCGGCGGAGGGGCGGCCGGCGGCGAGGCGGCCGAGGTGCTCGGCCAGCTGCCGCTGCGCGGGGCGCAGGGCGCGGCCCACCGCCTCCGTTTCCATCGGTGCCCGGGCGGCCGAGCGCAGCACGACCAGGACACCCACGGCCTCGCCACCGGCGTGGACGGGCTGGTAGGCGGAGCCGAACGAGTAGGGCAGCCCGGCGGTGAAGTGCGGAAAACGGACCATGGCGGCGCGCTCGTCGGGCAGCCACAGGGTCTCGTCGCGCCGGTAGGCCTCCGCCATGGGCAGCACACTCCCCACCGGCACCCGCCACCAGCTCTTGAGCAGCGACCTGGGCACGCCGGTGACCATCGCGAGCACGAGGGAGCGCCGGTCGGGGGAGCGCAGGTAGACCAGCCCGCCGTAGCCGTCGAGATCCCGGACGGCCTCGACCAGCGGGGTCGTCAGGACATCCTCGATCCACCCCGTGTCCCCGGTCCGGCCCCGGCCGGCACCCCCGCCGTCCTGACCTCGGCCACCGGATGACCCGGGCCCGTCCGGTACGGCGGTCGCCTCATCCATGTCGCGTCCTCCCGGTACGGACGCCCCGGACACCAATCGCTCCCCACCAGGATGTGCCATGGGCGGCGCTCCGGCGCGGCAAGTGCAACCTTTCGGCCACGCCGGCCGTCTCACCCGTCATCATCCGCACGCAACCTCGGGGGCGGCAATGGCAGGAACACACATCAGAAGAGCATGTGCGACGCTCGCGTTCATGGGCGCCGTGGCAGGCGTGGCGGCGGCCCCGGCCGGTGCCGCACCGGCCACCGGACAGCGGGCCGCGACCCAGGTCACGGCGTGTCCGACCGGCTGGGGAAGCCTCGCCAGGACCGACAGCGGCGCCACGCAGGCATCGCTGACCGACGTCCGGACGGGCCGGCACGCCTGCTTCGACCGGATGGTCGTCGACGTGCCCGGCGCCGGCAGCGGGGTCGGGTACACCGTCCAGTACGTCGACCGCCTGTACCAGGACGGCTCCGGCCGGCACATCCCGGTGGCCGGCGGCGCGGTCCTGGAGGTGCGCGTGGCCGCGCCCGCCTACGACGCGGAGACGGGCGCTCCCACGTATCCCGGCAGGGTGGCGCGCCCGCTGCCGGGCGTCGACCTCACCGGCTACCGCACGTTCCGGGACACCCGGTTCGCCGGCAGCTTCGAGGGCGACACCCAGATCGGCCTCGGCGTCCGCGCCCGGCTGCCCTTCCGCGTCCTGCAACTGGAGGACCGCGTCATCATCGACGTCGCCCACAGCTGGACCGCGACCCGCTGACACCACGACGCGCCCGGCTCCCAGCAGCCGGGCGCGCCCACGCCCGGCTCCGGCGACACCGGCGCAGGCCCCCCACCAGCGGCCGGCCTTCCAGGCGCCTGCGCGGCCGGCCCGCGGGGCTCAGCGGTCGCGCAAGCGGCCCAGCTCCTCCAGGGTGCGGGCCGCCGCGCCCGCCAGGCGGGGGCGGCTGCGGACGAAGCGGCGGGCGGCACGGACGGGCTCGCGGCCCAGCCAGTGGGCGGCTCCGCCCGGCACCGGCCGGACCACAGCCCCCTCGTACACCCGCAGATCGCGGGTCTTCAGCGACTCCTTGTAGCGCGCCGGGCCACTACCCAGGTCGACCGCCTCGATCCCGTCGGCCGCCGCCGCCTCCAGCATCCGCAACTGCAGCACCAGCCCGGGGGAGTACTTGGCGCAGGCGCGGTCGTACGCGGGGAACCACCAGGACAGCACCGTGCGCGAGCGCAGACCGAAGTGCGCGGCGACGGGCCGGCCCGCGGCGTACAGCACGGACAGCACGCCACGGCACTCCGGCTCCTCGCTCTCACCGAGCAGCCCCACCAGCCGGGCGATCCACTCCTGCGCGAACCGGTCCCGCCGGCCGGTGCGCCGGTACTGCGCCGACTTCCACTCCATCAGCGCCCGCAGGGCCCCCGGATCCCGGGCGTCGTACACGAACCGCACCTCGCCGACCTGCCGGGCCAGCCTGCGCTCCTTGGCCAGGGTCTGTCTGAGGAAACCCGGCGACTTCTCCCGCAGCCGCTGCGTGTACCGCGCGAAGCCCTCGCCGATGTCGACGACGGGCGAGGCGAGTTCCTCGGCGGCGTACGGTGCGAACGCCTCCTGGCCGGCTTCGAGATTGTCGAACTCCCAGGACGACAGCCCGCACGCCCGTAACAAGCGGGGCGCGTCGAGGCGGATTCCGGGCCGCAGCACGGCCCCCTGGCTGTCCGAGACCCCGAGTCCGACGGCCCGGCCCCGGCCCAGGCGCCCCCTCTCGTACGGGAAGAACCCGACCGGTGAGCCGTCGTCCTGCAGCACCGCCACTCTCGCTCCGGGCCGCACCCGCCCCACGGCCATGGTGAACGCCGGGTCGAGGAAGGGATTCGCCGGGGCGCCGGACTCCGTCCGGATCTCCCGCCACATCTTCCGGTCGCTCGGGCTCAGTTCGTCCGGCCGCAGTACGAGAACGTGCTTTCCGGGCAACTCCGCCTCCAGTGTCATCGGCATGGGGACACACGAAGGCCTGCACATCACCGCGTCAGGGCACCAGGCAGTACGCAGGCCGCACGGTGCAGGCCTTGCTCGGTACTGCCGCCATCAGCAGCGGAACGCCCGCAGCTCCACGGCGTTGGGGACCGCGCCGCTCGACGCCGGACACCGCCCGGCAGCCGCCGCCGGCACGTCCGCGGCCCGGTCCGCCCGGGGCGCTCCGGCCGCCACGGCACTCACCGCGGCCGCCCCCGTGGCCCGCGGCGTCCGCGCCGCGAGCCGCCACACCGACGGTTCCTCCTCGCACGGGCACGGCTCCCCGGCCTCTTCGGCCGCGTCACTCGAAGGCGCTCCGGGCTCCACGACGTCCGCCGCCGTGACGGCGGCGGACGCGCGCGCGTCACCCACCAGCCCCGGCACGAGCAGATGCAGCATCAGCAGGCAGGCCATAAGCCCCACCACCGCTGCCCCTCGCCGCCGCACCATCAGACCCCTGACCTGCGTAGAGCCGGGGGGAGCACCAGGAGACCTCGACCCCGGGGCCGGCGCCGGACCAGACCCCCCCGTCAGGGCCGGCTGCGCTCTCCAGTAGGCCGAGCGCATCCCGCGCAGTCAACCCCCGGTGAGCCGATTCGCCCCACTCGGTCGATTGCAGCGGGAACGCAACGGAAGAGCGCTGCCGCCGCACCGGGCGTCAGCCACCCACGCCCAGCACTTCCCCGGCCCCGGCCGCCCGGACGCCGACGGCCCGCCGAAGGCGCCGAACGAGGCATGCCTCCGAGGGAGTCGGACCGTCCCGGCGGGCCTGCTCCGCGACACCGTCCCCGGGCCACGCGGTCCGTGCCCCGGCGTCAGCCAGGCCGGCCACGGGACGGTTGGTGACGCCGCACCCGCGCCGCACCCGCGCCGCACCCGCGCCGCGGCGGCGCCCGCCGACGGGCAATCCGGCGACTGCGGTCGTCGCGTGAGTCCTGGACCGCATGGTCCCTGTCGATCGTCCCTGCTGATGATCGACAGGGGGCTGCCAGCCCGCCGGTGCCCTACGTGCCGTCACCGATCTCGCGGACCAGTGCGATCGCCCTGCCGAGGGTGTCGAGCCGGTCGTCGAGGGTCTCCCCGGCCGGATAGAGGCGGACGGTGTCCACACCGGCGTTCCGCCAGACGCGCAGCCGCTCCAGCGCGAAGCGCCAGACGGCGCTGGGCTCGGCCGGGTCCCCAACGGCCCAGGAGAACTCCCGCGGAGGGGCGTACGCGACGCCCGTGGAGGTCGTCTCCCACTCGCCGAACGCGTCGTGCCGGTTGCGGCCGGCGAACCGGGCACCGACGGCCGGCCCGCGGGCGCCCTCGATCCAGCGCGCCGACTGCGACTCCTCGCTGCATTCCGGCAGCCGTGTCATGTCCGACACCAGCGGCCACACCCGCTCCGGCGCGGCGGCGATCCAGGTCGTCACCTCCACCGTCGGCCGGTCCGCGTACCGCGCGCCCGTCCACTCCATCGTGTGTCCGTCTCCTCGTCTACAGCGACTGTGCCAGCAAAGTTGCGTAATGAGACTCACTGGATCAAGGAGGCGGGACGCCCCGGGCGGCGAGGGCGGGCCGCCGCGTGCCCCGGTGCGCGCGGACGCGCAACGCAAGCCGCGTACGCTACCGATGGCTCCGCCCCGGAGGATCTTCGCGTCTGACAGGACCGTCGGGGGGGAGAGCCATGGGGACGGCAGTGGCCGAGCCGAGCCGTCGGCGGGCACGATGTTCACGGCCGGGCGCGGTCTCGAAGGCCCGCACGCGCCGGTTCGAGCGGAGGAGCGAGATGGGATCGGCGATGACCGAACGGCAGCACCGCCGCCAGCGATGGGCCGCCCGGGGGGCCCTGGCCGCGGCCGCGTCGGCGGTGTTGCTGCCCCTCGTCACCGGTGGCCTGCGAGGACTGCTGCTGCTCGCGGTCACGCTCGTGGGTCTCGCGCTGACCGCGGCCGCCCTGTGGTGGGTGCTGTCCCGGCGCGGAGCGGTCCGCATGGCCGCCGCCACGCTGGCCCTGGTCGCACCCGTCAGCCTCGTCACCCTCTTCGCCGCCGCCAACCTGCTGTGGGTGGTTTTCCTGTCGCTGCTGCTGTGGTGCGCGGCCGTCTGGAGCGGCCGGTACGCGCTGCGCAGCACGGGCCTGCGGCCGGTCCGGGCCAGGGAGTACCGCACCCCGCCGCCGCGGCGCCCCTTCCTGCTGCTCAACCCGCGTTCCGGCGGCGGCAAGGTCGAAAAGTTCCAGCTGAAGGAGAAGGCCGAGGCGCTGGGGGCCCGGGTCGTCCTGCTCGACCCGGACCGGCGCCAGGACGTCACCGCCCTGGCCCGGGCCGCCGTGGCCGACGGAGCCGACCTGCTCGGGGTGGCGGGCGGGGACGGCACCCAGGCCCTGGTCGCCGCCGTCGCGGCCGAGTACGGCCTGCCGTTCCTCGTCATCGCGGCCGGTACCCGCAACCACTTCGCGATGGACCTGGGCCTGGACCGGGACGACCCGGCCACCTGCCTGGACGCCCTCACGGACGGCGTCGAACTCCGTGTCGACCTCGGCTTCGCCGGTGGCCGGCCGTTCGTCAACAACGCCTCGTTCGGCGTGTACGGCGCCGTCGTCCAGAGCCCCGGCTACCGCGAGGACAAGGTCGGCGCGGCGCTGGAGCGGCTGCCCGAGCTGCTCACCCGGCAGAGCGGCCCGCGCCTGACGGCCGTGGCCGACGGCACGACCATCGCCGACCCGCAGGCCGTCCTGGTCAGCAACAACGCGTACCGCATGGACGACCCGTTCGGCTTTGGCCGTCGCGAGCGGCTCAACTCCGGGCGGCTGGGCGTCCTCGCGGTACGCGTCGACAGTGCCGTGGAAGCGGCCGAGCTGCTGCTGTCGCCGCGGCCCGAGGGGCTCACGGTGCTCACCGCCCAGCACGTCGTCGTGCAGGCCGACGAACCGCAGCTGGAGGTCGGCCTCGACGGTGAGGCGCTCACCATGCCCGCTCCCGTCCACTGCCGCGTCGCCCGGCGCGCCCTGCGGGTCCGGGTGCCCCGCGACCGGCCCGGGGTCCCCGAGGCGCCCCCGCGGCTGGACTGGCGCCGGCTGCGCAAGCTGGCGGCCGCGGTCGGCCGCACGGCCGCGCCCGGCCGCTCCCGGCAGAGCTGAACGCCGGCACGGCCTCGGCATGCGTGAGGTCCCCCGCACCGCCGGTGCGGGGGACCTCACGCTGTACGCCGTCGCGGACTAGGCGTTCTTCGGCCCGGCCTGCTGCACGACCTCGAAGGACCACAGGGTCGAACCGCTCGCCGCGGGCCTGGGCCGCTCGCCGCCCTCGCCGCCACCCTGGTGCGCGGACTTCATCGGCCCTTCCATCCAGGCCTGGAACGACTCCTCGTCACGCCAGCGCGTGTAGACGAGGTAGGTGTCGGTGCCCTCCACCGGACGGAGCAGCTCGAACCACTCGAATCCGTCGGAGCTCTCCACGGCGTGTGCGCGGGAGGCGAAGCGCTTCTCCAGCGTCTCCCGCTGCTCGGCGGGCACGGTCAGCACGTTGATCTTGACTACGCTCATGGGCCCCATCTTGCCCGACGGCCCATCCGCACGGACCGAGCCCCGCACCCGACGAGGTCTGAACACGTTCGAATGCCGGCCAGGGGTGCTTCCACATGTCGACGGGGGAGGCCTGCGTGGAGTTCGTGTCGTGGTACTGAGCCGGCGCCCCGAGGGCGAGGCGACCGCGTCCGCCGCCCGGCCCCCGGGGTGTGGCTGCAGATGAGCACCGCGACCGTCTACGCCCACCGCCTCGACGCCCCGGACGACGAGGCCGCCGGCGTGCTCGGCGGGAGCGAACCCGGCGTCCCCGGCCACCCGGCCACTGGTCCCACAGCGTCGACATCGCCGAGGCCTGGGAGCACGCCCAGCAGGCCGCCGCCACCCCGCACACCCGCAAGGCGGCCCTGCGCGCCGCCATGGTGATGAGTGCCGACCGCGGAGGTGGCTTCGATGTCCTGCTCCGGATGGCCCGGGCCGGACTGGGCGGACCGGTCGCCGGTGGCGCGCAGTACGTGTCCCGGATCCACGACCGGGACTTCGTCCGCGCCGTCGACTTCCTCGTGGCCCGCGACGACGTCGCCGGGCCGGTCAGCCTCGCCCCCCCGGGCCTCTGCCGCGGCGAGCCTTCATGCGGAACCTGCGCGCCGCCTGGGGCGTCCCGGTGGGCCTGCCCACGACGCGCTGGACGGCCGAGATCGGGGCCTTCCTCCTGCGCTCGGACACCGAACCGCTGCTCGAGAGCCGCCGCGACGTCCCCGGCCGCCTCCTCGAAGCGGGCTTCACCTTCGACCACCCGCAGTGGCCGGCGGCCGCGGACGACCTCGTACGGCGGCTCCGCGGCCGTGACGTGCGAGGAACCCGGTCAGCTCTGCCGCTTGCCCTGCTTGAGTGCCTTGCCGGTCATGTCGGTGACCTGCCCGGCCGGCGGCTTCTCAGCCTCGACCTCGGCGCCGAAGCCGGTGAAGTCCATGACGGTGCGCACCGTGACCTTCTCCGGCGCGGACGAGGCGGAGCCGGAGGACCGGCCGGCCGACTGCGGCGCGGCCTTGACGGTCATGTCGATCTGCTGCCTCCGCAGCCGGCCCTCCTCGTCGAGCCACACCTCCATCGGCAGGGTCGGGCCGACCTGCTTGCGCAGCGTGTCGCCGTTGGGCAGCTCGGCGACGTCGACGCCGACGCGGTAGTGCGTGGTCCGCACGCCGTTGATCATGGCCGTGCCCTTCTCGGTCACGTCCTGGTCGGTGATGGCCTTGGCGTAGGCCGCGGACTGCGCCGGATCGCTCACGCCCTGGTCACCGGCGCCCTGCCGGCCGGCGACCTTCCCCAGGTCGATCCTGATCCAGGGCTTGCCGCCCGGAGCCTGCCCCGCGGGCATCTTCTGGTACAGCACCTGGTCGATCACGCGCTGCTCGATCCGCTGCCCCTGCGCCGTGAGCGTCATGACGCTGTCGCCGTCCTCCAGGTCAACGACGCCCTGCCCGTTCGCCGTCTCCGAGCGGCCCTGGGCCGAGGTCCGCACGCGCAGCTCGACCTTCGCGGTGTCCTCCTCGGCGGTGCGGTCGTAGGCCGAGCGCACCGCACGCGTGCCCTGCTCCTCGGCCCCGGCGCTCGTCTTCGCCGAGGAGGCGCCCGCCTCCTGTTTGGTGTCACCTCCGTCACCGCAGCCGACCAGCACCGTGCCGGCCAGGACTCCGGCGACGCCTAAGGCGCAGAGCTTGCTGCCGTTGACTGTGCTGCTCATCGAACCAGCTCCTCTCAGGTGTGTGGTGCGACCCAGGTGCCCGGAAGGGACGCGAACACACCTATGGGTGCGAGGAGTTGGATACCGGGAGGAGTCGTCCCCCGCGGTTCAGTGGCGGCGTCCGCGGAGCTTGCCGAGCAGCCGCTGGGCCTGGGCCCGCTTGCGGGGGTCGGCCGCCGCCCGCCGGGCCTGCTCCGCGGCCCGCCGCCCCTGCGGGCTCCGGGCGAATTCCTTGAGTCGGTTGAGCATTCCGGCCATGACGCACCTTCCTTCGTGATCGGGGTGAGGATCTCTGTAGCTCGCCTACCCCCTGGACGGGGTGCTCAGGCACCTGCCGCCCGGTCGGTGCGCGACCGAATGTGTTTGGCGCTCGGCTCCGAGGCAAAGCGGTGTGACATGACTGAGGAGAACAAGCGCACGAATCAGAAGTCGACCACCGTCCGTGCGACGCAGTCCAAGGCCCGCAGCGCGACGGACAAGGCGACCGCCCCGGCGTCGCAGGCCGCCAAGGGGGCCGCCGGCAAGGCCGGTGAAGCGGCGTCAGCCGCCAGGTCCGGCGCGGAGCGCTCCGCGGAGACGGCGAAGACGGCCGCGCAGACAGCCGCCAAGGGCGTGGAGGCGGGCCGCCAGGCGGTCGTCACGGCCTCGGGTCACGTAGCCGCCACGGCGAAGACGGCCTGGACGGTCATCGCGCACCGCAAGCTCGTCGCCGCGGGCGTCGGGGCCGGACTGACCGCCCTGAGCGCCGCGTCGTACGCCGTGGGCCGCCGCGCGGAACGCGGTGCGCACGGCCCGCTCACCCGGCTCACCGGCGGGCGGATCTGACCACGGCCGGCACGCGCGGCGTGCCGGCCACGAGGCAGCAGGCGGCGCGGCGCGCCACCGGACGTCCGGTGGCCCGTAGCGCCGCCCTCTCGCGTGCCCGCGCGCCCACGGCCGCGCGTGGCATGGCGCACATCCGGCCCCCACCGGGGTGCCCCCCTCGCGCGGCACCGCTGTGACGAGGAAGGATGGATGCGCACACGAAGGATCGACCCATGTGGAGGAGCGGGCCCATGCAGCACGAGCGAGCGGGCAGTCCGGCCGGACCCGAGGATCTCGTCGACGTCGCTCGGCTGGTGACCGCGTACTACGCGCTCCACCCCGACCTCGACGACCCGGGGCAGCGCGTCGCGTTCGGAACCTCCGGACACCGCGGATCGTCGCTGGCGAGCGCGTTCAACGACGACCACATCGCCGCGACCAGCCAGGCCATCTGCGAGTACCGCGCCGAACAGGGCGTCGACGGCCCCCTGTTCCTGGGCGCCGACACCCACGCCCTGTCCGAGCCGGCGCGGGTCACGGCCCTGGAGGTGTTCGCCGCCAACGAGGTGACGGTGCTGATCGACGCCGCGGACGGTTACACGCCGACCCCGGCCGTCTCGCACGCCATCCTGACCCACAACCGCGGCCGCACCACCGGCCTCGCGGACGGTGTCGTGGTCACCCCCTCCCACAACCCGCCCGCCGACGGCGGCTTCAAGTACAACCCGCCCAGCGGCGGCCCCGCCGCCTCCGACGCGACCTCCTGGATCCAGGACCGCGCCAACGAGATCATCCGCGGCGGCCTGAAGGACGTACGGCGCGTCCCGCTCGCCCGCGCCCTCGCCGCTCCCACCACCGGCCGCTACGACTTCCTCGGCACCTACGTCGCCGATCTGCCGGCCGTCCTCGACCTGGACGCGGTCCGCTCGGCCGGCGTGCGCATCGGAGCCGACCCGCTCGGTGGGGCCTCGGTCGCCTACTGGGGCCGCATCGCCGAGCAGCACGGCCTCGACCTCACCGTGGTCAACCCGCACACCGACCCCACCTGGCGCTTCATGACGCTGGACTGGGACGGCAGGATCCGCATGGACTGCTCCTCGCCGTACGCCATGGCGTCGCTGATCGAGCAGCGCGAGCGGTTCCAGATCGCCACCGGCAACGACGCCGACGCCGACCGGCACGGCATCGTCACCCCGGACGCGGGCCTGATGAACCCCAACCACTACCTCGCGGTCGCCATCTCCTACCTGTACGCCCACCGCGAGAACTGGCCGGCCGCCACCGGCGTCGGCAAGACGCTGGTGTCCTCCGCCATGATCGACCGGGTCGCCGCCGACCTGGGCCGCGAACTGGTCGAGGTGCCGGTCGGGTTCAAGTGGTTCGTGGACGGGCTCGCCGGCGGCACCATCGGCTTCGGCGGTGAGGAGTCGGCCGGGGCGTCCTTCCTGCGCCGCGACGGCTCCGTGTGGACCACCGACAAGGACGGCATCCTGCTGGCGCTGCTCGCCTCCGAGATCACCGCCGTCACCGGCAGGACCCCCTCCGAGCACTACGCGGGCCTGACCGCCCGCTTCGGCGAGCCGGCCTACGCGCGGATCGACGCCCCGGCGACCCGCGAGGAGAAGGCCCTGCTCGCCAAGCTCTCCCCGGCCCAGGTCAGCGCGGACACCCTGGCCGGCGACGCGGTCACCGCGGTGCTCACCGAGGCCCCCGGCAACGGTGCCCCCATCGGCGGCATCAAGGTGACGACGGACAACGCCTGGTTCGCGGCCCGCCCGTCCGGCACCGAGGACGTCTACAAGATCTACGCCGAGTCGTTCCTCGGCCCCGACCACCTGCGGCGGGTCCAGGAGGAGGCCAAGAGCGTGGTGCTGGCGGCCCTGTCGGCCTGACCGCCGGCACGTCGCGGCCCGGGCCACCGTCACCTGGCCCGGGCCGCCGGGGGAGTCAGCCGCGCAGGCTGCGGGCGGGCAGCACCACGTGCACCGCCGAGGTGAGCACGTCCCCGTCGGAGGTGAAGGCGGCCAGCGTCTCGACGTCACCCGGGTTCGGTGCCCTCCGGCAACTGCTCGATGGCCTTCGCGGTCGCCTCGGGACCGTTCGCGCCGTCTCCGAGGGGACGGGCCAGCAGGTAGGGGACGTCGACACCTTCGGGGGTGGTGCCCCGCCAGGACAGGACGACGAGGGAGCCCAGGTCGTCGGTGCGCACGGGCCGCGTTCCGGCTGAGATCGAGGTCACCGCGGCACCGTATCCGGCGCACCCGGGGACACCCGGCCCGCTGTCACCCGCTGGACCACACCCCGCCGGGGCTCTCCACACGAACGAGGGGCCCGCGCGCCGCACCGGCCCCCGATACAGGACACTGGATGAAGATCCGACCCGGGAGGACCGACACGTGATCATCTTTGGCACCAAGGGATACCTGTACCAGCTGGCGATACTCACGCTGGTGTGCGGCCAGTGCGGCAACCCCGCGGCTCACACGCTCCGCAAGCGCGTCACGAAGTTCACCCTGTTCTTCGTGCCGCTGTTCCCCGTCTCGACGAAGTACCTGACGCAGTGCACCTTCTGCGGTGCCGAACAGAAGGTGACCAAGGAGCAGGCGGAGCAGTTGCAGGCCCAGGACGCGGGCGGCCAGCCGTACGGGCAGCCGCAGCAGCAGAACCGGTTCTGAGCCCGGCGGTCTCAGATCTACGACTTCCGCCACTGTCACGGCCTGGCCCCCGAACTCGGCCACGGCTTCCGCTCCGAGACGGCCGGGGCCACCCCGTTTGCCGCCCGAACCGCCCCGGGCCGAGGCGCCCTCCCGTCCCCGGGACGGCGACCGGTTCACGGGCCGGTCGCGGCGGCCGGTCCTCCGGCCCGGCGGCGGTCGGACCGCAGCGCCGCGGCCGTCGCCGCCGCTCCCAGCCCCTCCCACACCCCGACCCCGACGAAGACGTCCGGCGCCCTGCCGCCGATCGCGGCGACGACGAAGACCGTGCACGTCAGCAGCCGGAACGGCACGGTCCAGCGGAAGAAGGCCCGCCAGTCGGCGAGGGCCGCCAGCACGTAGTACACGCCCATGTTGAGGGCCGCCATGGACGACGCCGTCTGGAACGCGGGGGTGAAGTCCCCGGCCGCGCGCTCCTGCGGTGCGGTGAGACCGAGCAGCGACAGCTGGGCGTTCGGTGAGACCAGGCCCAGCGCCCCGAGGGCGGCGGCGAGCACGCCGAAGACGGCGATGGTCCAGCCCGGGGCGGAGCGGGGAAAGCGCACGCCGGGATCGTACCGGTGTTCGACCGTCCGGTGTGGCCGGTTTCCGATCGGCTGTGGATCATTCGCGAGGTGGCATCCGCGGCATCCCGGGTACTCGACCGCCACGAGCCCGGACCTGTGCGTGGGCCGATGGGCCTCCCGCAGCCGATCAGTGAAAACGGAGGCATGCAGATGAGCACCGTCAGGGAAACCGTGGAAGTCGACGTCCCCCTGCACACCGCCTACAACCAGTGGACGCAGTTCGAGGAGTTCCCGAACTTCATGGAGGGCGTCGAGGAGGTCAGGCAGGTCGACGACCGCCACAACCACTGGACGACGAAGGTCGGCGGCGTACGGCGCGAGTTCGACACCGAGATCGTCGACCAACTGCCCGACGAGCGCGTCACCTGGCGTACCACCAGCGGAGACACCCACCAGAAGGGCTCCGTCCGCTTCGAGCGCGTGGACGACACCCACACGCGCGTGGAGCTCGTGATGGAGTTCGAGCCCAGCGGGATGGCCGAGAAGGCCGCGGACATGATGGGCACCGTCGACCGCCGGGTCAAGGGCGACATGAAGCGCTTCAAGCAGTACATCGAGGAGCGCGGCGCGGAGTCCGGCGCCTGGCGTGGCCGGGTCCAGCCGGGTGGCGGCGGCGCCGGCCCCGCCCTCTGAACCCACGGCTTCACCAGGGCACCCGGCCTCCGCGAGGAGGCCGGGTTTTCTGTATGCCCGCGTGCGTCGCGTCGTGCCCGCCCGGGTTGTGCGCTTCGCGCGCGGAGCCGGTGACGTTTCGGCCATCGTTCTGACATGCACCTGTCCATATCGGCTTCGCGGTGGCACGCTGCCCTCTGACTGTCCGCAGTGAGACCCCTGCCTGACCGGGCGACGGTTCCCGCCGCCCGGCCCCCACAGCAGAAGGAGACCGCGTGATAGGCAGACCCCGTAGCCTCCACCTGTCCGGCACCGCCTCCGTGCGCCGCAGCGTCCTCGGCGCACTCGCCGGCGTCGCCGCGCTGCTCGCGACCGGCGTCACCGCCGCACCGGCCGGCGCCGCCCCGGAACCGGGCACGGCGGCCCTCTCGGCGCAGGAGCGCGCCCTGGCCTTCTGGACCCCGGAACGGATGCGCGCGGCCACCCCGCTCGACGTCCTGACCGTCGACCGCTCCGAGGTGCGGGCCGCGGCACCGCGCAAGGGCAAGGCGACCGTCGTGGCACCCAGCGCACCCGCCTCCGCCGTCGGCCCCCTCGCCTTCCCGCACGGCGGCGGCCCCTGGTCGGGCGGGGGAGCGGTCACCAAGACGGCGGGACGCGTGTTCTTCACCTACCAGGGACGCACCGCGTCCTGCTCCGGCAACGCCGTCACCAGCGCCAACAAGAGCACGGTGCTGACCGCCGGCCACTGCGTGAAGATGCAGGGCGCATGGCACACCAACTGGGTGTTCGTGCCGGGCTATCACGACGGGCAGCGGCCGTACGGCACCTGGGCGGCGGCCAGGACCCTGTCCACGCCGCAGTGGACGGCCAGTGAGGACATCAACTACGACATCGGCGCGGCCGTCGTCGCCCCGCTCGACGGAAAGCGGCTGACCGACGTCGTCGGCGGCCAGGGTCTTGCCTTCAACACCGGCTACAACAAGGCCATGTACTCCTTCGGCTTCCCGGCCGCCGCTCCGTACGACGGCGAGAAGTTCATCTACTGCAGCGGCACCACCTTCCGGGACTTCCTGCTCTCCGGCGACCACGGTCTGACCTGCAACATGACCGGCGGCTCCAGCGGCGGCCCGTGGTTCACCCAGTTCGACGAGGCCACCGGCACCGGACTGCAGTCGTCGGTGAACAGCTTCAAGTACAACTTCCTGCCCAACGCCATGTACGGCCCGTACTTCGGGGCCGACGCGCAGAACCTGTACCAGAGCGCCCAGTCCTCCTGAACCGCCGGCGAGCCGGGAGCCGGGTCCTCCGCCGAGCCGTGACGGAGGACCCGGCTCCGGGTGCGTGCGGTACGCCCCTCGGCGACAAACCCGTTGCGCGGATCACCGGTCCCGACACAATGGCCTGAATGATCGGCAACCGCATCACCTCCCGCATGGCGGACGGCATCCGCGTCCCCGGAACCTGGCGTCACGCCTTCATCCGCAACGGCGACTACTTCCTCACCGACCTGTTCATCTACGCGGACGGGCTGATCGACTGCTGGGGCCTGGTCACCCTGGAGGAGTTCGAGCGGAAGCTGCGCAGCGGCTGGGTCGCCACCGAACTCCCGGACGGCGCCTGGGTCTCCGCCCACGACCTGGCCGCGTGGAGATTCAGCGAGCCGTGCGCCTGGCTCACCCCCGAGCTGCTGCTCGCCGAGGTCCGCGACACGATCGACCAGCTCAACGGCCGCCCCGACTCCACGGAGCGCTGCCTCGCCGCCGTCGACGCGTTCCTCGCCGAGCCCACCGAGGAGAACCGGGCCGTCGCCCGCGCCGCCTACTACGCCATCCCCGAGACCCAACGCCACTACGCGCTGGGCGACATGGATCGCAAGGACGGGCCGCTGCAGGTCCTGGTGACCGGCCCCGGCGGGGAGTTGGAAACCCTGCCGGGCGAAACCGTCGACCAGGAGGAGTACGACGAGGCGGTCGCCTACTTCGAGGACCGGGCGAAGTGGCGGGCCGAACGCCCCACGCGGGTGCCGGCGGACGGACCCGCGACCCCGATGGCCCCCGCGATCCACCTCTGTCAGAGCTACCCGGTCAGGACCTCGGACGACCCCGGCACGCAGGCCCTCCGCAACGACTACCCCGCGCCCCTCCTGGTCGACGGCGACACCTACCCCTCGGTCACCCACGCGTACTGGGCCCTGTCCACCGCCGACCCCGTGGCCCGGGCCGCCGCGCGGGACGCGGACACGGTGTTCGCCGCCCGCGAGGCGGCGGCCGCCGCCCCTCGGCGCGAGGGGTGGGAACAGGCCAGGACCGCGGTCATGACGGCGCTGCTGAAGGCCAAGTACACCCAGCACCCGGCCCTCGCGCGCATCCTCCTGGACACGGCCGACGCGACCCTCGTCTACGACGAGTCCGACTCAGGTCACTGGGGCGACAACGGCGGCCGCGGCCGCAACTGGACCGGCCGCCTGCTGGAGCTCGTCCGCGCGCAACTCCGGGCCGACCAGGCGGGAATCACCCCGCTCGCCTAGAACGACGGGCGCGGCCCAACGCGTCGCTCCACCCCGCTCGCTCGTCCGGAACGGTGGGCGGTTCAGGGGGTCGCCTCGGCCCCAGTCGCCTGGAGCGGTGGGCGAAGCGTGTGCCTCGGCCCGATCGCCTGGAGGGGCGGGCGGTTCAGCGCGTCGCCTCGGCCAGCCACTCGACCTGGTGCAGGTTCGACGCCGCCGGGATGAAGATCAGCTCGTCGCAGCCGGCCGCGGCGAAGGCCTCGGCGTAGGACGCGGCCATCTCCGCGGTCACCGCCGCACCGGACGCGACCTGCGCGGCGGCATCGCCGAGGAAGCCGTAGTAGTGCCGGAGATAGCCGTCCGCGTGGGCCCGGGCGTCCGGGCCGAGCGCGAAGTAGGCCAGCGCCAGCTTGCGGGGCGTACCCGTCCGCCCCGCCTCCTTCCACGCGGTGTCGACGCCGGCCGCGGCCCGGGCGAACGTGTCCGGGGTGCCGCCGCCCATGATCCAGCCGTCACCCAGCCGGGCCACCCGCCGGAAAGTGGTTTCGGTCGAGCCGCCCAGGATCAGCTCGGGCCCGCCCTCGCGCACGGGCTCGGGGCCGATCGCACCGGCGAACCCCCGCTCCTCGCCGGCCCAGACGCGCTTCAGTTCCACCAGCTGCTCCTCCAGCAGGCGCCCCCGGCCCCGGGTCGGCAGACCGCTCGCCGTGAAGTCGTCGTCCCGCCCGCCCAGCCCCACGCCGAGCACGAACCGCCCCCCGGACAGCCGGTCGACGGAGGCCGCCTGCTTCGCGAGCAGCGCGGCGTTCGTGTACAGCGGCCCCAGCAGCACACTCGTCGTCAGCCGGATCCTGCTGGTCACGGCCGCGGCGGCACTCAGCGCGACCAACTCCTCGTAGCCCGGGTAGACCAGCCGCCCGATCGTCCCGAGCGTGCTGAACCCCGCCTCCTCGGCCCGCCGCGCCCACTCCACGAGCATCCGGCCGTCGGTGCCGGGAACCGTGTTGGGAAGGCCTATGCCGATGTCCATCCATACCTCCGGTCACGCGAGGGAACCTGTACCCACTCCCTGCCCAACCGGCCGGGTGTGACGCATGGTTCACGGGCCGGGGAGGGCAACCTTCCCCGGCCTCGGACGTCTTCCTTGCCGGGGGTGGCCATGGGAGCGGACCATCAGATCGTCTTCTTCGTGCGGGAGTCGGCGGCGCCGGAGCCGGAGCGGCGCGCCGCGGCGCTGAAGGGCCTGGGGAGGCGGGGCTGGGCCGCCCACGTCCCCGTCCTCACCGAGGCGGCCGCCGACCCCGAGCCCTCCGTACGCGCGGCCGCCGCCCGGGCTCTGGGCCGGCTCGGCATTCCGGAGGCGGGCCGCGAGGTCCTGCCGCGTCTCATGGGCGACGCCGATCCGGACGTGCGGCGCAGGGCGTGTGTCGCGGCGACCCGGCTCGGGCTCCGAGGACCCGCGGTCGTCGGGGTCTTCGCCCGGCTGCTGTCCGATCCGGACCACCACGTGCGCATCCTCGCCCTGGAGGGACTGGCCGTGCTGGGCGTCCCCGGGGACGCCGCGGCCCTCGTCGCTCTCCTCGGCGACCCCGACCCCGCCGTATGGGGGCGGGCCGGCAGTCTGCTGTACGTCTGCGAGGACGACGAGGACGTGCGCGCGGAAGTGATCCGCACGGCCCGCCAGGGCCGGGGCGCCGCCCGCGCCCGGGTCCTGGAACGGCTGCCGCGGCAGTGCACCGAGCCGCTTCTCGACTCGCTGCTCGACGGCCTGCACGATCCGTCCCCGCAGGTCCGCCTGCAAGCCGCCCGGCGCTTGTGCCACGTGGAACAACGACAGCTACAGGACACGTTGGCGGCGGCCCTGCGGACCGAGCGGGACCCCCAGGTCGCCGCCGCCCTGCTGAGCGGCCTCGGCGATCAGGCCGACGAGCGCCTGAGCGACGCGGCGGCGCGCTGGCTGCGCGATCCGGTCGCCGGACCGCCGGCGGCGCGCGTGCTGGGCGCCCTGGACCGGGGCCCTGCCGCCACGCACCTGCGCACCGCCCTGGCCGACGAGACCATCCCCGCCCGAACCCGGGCCGCCTGCGCCACCGCGATCGGGGCCGGTGGCCGATGGGACGCGGTGTGGCTGCTGCTGCCCCTCCTGGACGACCCGGACGACGACCTGCGCGCCGGGGTCCTCAACGGACTGGAGCACCTGGTCGACAACGGCCTGCGCCCCTGGGAGCGCCACCCCGTGGCCTGGGCCCTCTCGGCCCACCTGGAGACCGACGCCCGGCACACCTGGCGCACCCGCGACGCGCTCTGGGGCCTCACCCAGGCACTCCCCGCCGTACGGCGGCTGGCGGACACCGCCGGTTCGGGCGAGGTCCGGGCCGCCGCGCTGTCGCTCCTCGACGGCGACGACGCGACCGACGAGCACGTCCGGCACGACGTACGGCGTTTCCTGCGGGGCCTGGACGATCCGCACGAGCCGGTCCGGCACGAAGCCGTGCTCGGACTCCGGCGCTGGGTGGACGCCAACGGATCGTGGCCGCCGGGCGCCGAACCCTCTCGTGACCGGTTGACCGCCCTCACCGCCGATCCCTCACCCCGCCTGCGTGACGCCGCCACCGGACTGCTCGCCGCCCTGGACTCCGGACCCGGCACCGCCCCGTCCGGCCCGGTGTGACGGAGCGCGCCGGCCGTCACCTGGACCGGCGATTTTCGTCCACGTACCGGCGGGGACAGCGTGTCGCCTTCTCGGCCGGTCCAGACTGGGACCATGCGAGTGGTGATCATGACGGCGGGATCGCGTGGAGACGTGGCCCCGTTCACCGGTCTGGGCGCGGGGCTGGCGCGGAGCGGTCACGACGTCACGCTCGCCACCCACGCCGTCTTCGCGCCCCTGACCGACGGTTCCGGGGTGCGGTTCCACCCGACGCCGGTCGACCCGTACGCCCTGTCGCACTCCGATCGCGGTCGCGGTCTGCACGCCAGCCGTACCGGGCCCGGCAAGCTGCTGCGGGCGGCGTCGATGGCCCGGTCGGCGGCGGAGGAGATGACCGACGCCCTCGTCCAGGCGGCCCGGAGCGCCGACGTCGTCCTGGCCGCCGGTGCCGTGGCACCCCTGGGCCGTGCCATCGCCGAGGGGCTGGGATTGCCCAGCCTCGGCGTGTTCCTGCAACCCCAGCATCCGACCAGGGACTTCGGCGCCCCCATGCTGGGCGGACGCTCACTCGGCAGCGTCGCCAACCACCTGGGCGGACGGGCCGTCGCCGCCGCCGTCGACCGGGTCCACACCCGGGCCATGGACCGGCTGCGCACCCGGCACGGCATGATCCTGCGCGGCCCGGCAGCGCTCCGCCGGGCCCAGGAGCGGGCCCACTGGCCCGTGCTGCACGGATTCAGTGAACTGGTGGTGCCCCGCCCCCGGGACTGGCGGCCCGGACTCGACCTGGCCGGGTACTGGTGGCCGTACGACACGCGGCCACTGCCCGCGGAAGTGGAGGAGTTCCTCGCCGCCGGCCCCGCGCCGGTCTTCGTCGGGCTGGGCAGCGCGACGGTGCCGGACCCCGAGCGCGTCAGTGCCGAGATCGTGCGCGCCCTGCGCGCGGCGGGGCTGCGCGGGGTGATCCAGCGGGGGTGGGCCGATCTCGGCGCACGGACCGACGACGTCCTCACCGTCGGGGACGTGCCGCACGCCCTGCTGTTCCCCCGCACGGCAGCGGTGGTGCACCACGCGGGCGCCGGGACCACGGCCGCCGTCCTGCGCGCGGGCGTCCCCACCGTGCCGGTGCCCGTGCAGTTCGACGGCGGTTTCTGGGCGGCGCGCCTGGTGGCCCTCGGCACCGCGCCGTGCGCGGTGCCGCTGCGGAACCTCACCGCCGACGCCCTCGCCTGCGCCCTGCGCCGCGCCACGGGCGACGCCCGTCACCGCGCCCGCGCCCGGGAGCTGTCGCGGCGGCTGGCCGAGGAGGACGGCGTGGCAGCGGTCCTGGCGGCTTTGGACAGGCCGCCGTCGTGACCCCGCGCTCGGGACACCGCACACCGGCCGGTCACACCGGCCGCCCTCCGGCTGTGCCCACGGTCATCCGGAAGTCGCGGATCGAGACCGCCGCCACGGTTCCCCGCCCGTCGAGGCAGGACAGCGGGCCGCCGGGCCCAACCGTCATCCGCGCCCGCCCCAGCCGGGCGCGCCCCGAGAGCCTCAGCGGCACTTCGCACGTCCCGTGCACGGGATGCGGCTGCAGCAGCCGGCCGCGCACGGGCAGGCGGCCCGGCAAGGGCAGCAGGTCCCGGTGCAGCCCGGTCACCACCGGATCGGGGCCGGGGCCGCCCTCCTCCACGACCAGGCGCGTACTCACCGCGGCCCGGCCGGGGCGCGACGAGGGCCGGGTCGCGGGGCCGAAGACGAAGGAGCCGAGCTTCTTGGGGATGCCCCACAGCGTGCGGCCGCCGGCCAGCGAGCGCGGGTCGTCCACCCACGCCTCGACCGCGCACGCCGCAGGGCCCCGCCGGTCCCGCACCGCCAGGGCCACCAGCAGTTCCCGGTAGGCCAGCGTCCCGCCCGGCCGGTAGTCCACCCAGAACGTGACCACCAGGCAGGACCGGCCCAGCCGCAGCGGACGGGCCCCGGCCGGCAGCCGCCAGTCGGGCACCTCACGCCGCGGCACCCGCCAGAGCGCCGTGAACATCTCGCCCCGCAGATGCCATGGCTCCGGTGGAAACGGCTGGGCCACGGCGGTGCCTCCCCTCGCTCGCCGGCCTTCCCGGCCCCGTACGGGTACCCGCCACCGGTCAACCCGAGCGGGGACGACGCCGCCCGAGCACGATCGCGAGCGGAGCGGCCGTGAAGACCGACGAGTACGTACCGACGGCGACGCCGATGAGCAGCGCCAGGGCGAAGTCGGTGAGGGAGGACCCGCCGAGCACGGCGAGGGCGGTGAGGACCAGTGCGGCGCCCATGCCGGTGTTGACCGTGCGGGGGAGGGTCTGCAGGACGGCCGGATTGACCAGGTCGGGCCAGGGTTTGTCCCGGTGGCGCCCGGCCAGTTCCCGGACACGGTCGAAGAGGATCACCGAGTCGTTGACCGAGTAGCCCACGACGGTGAGCAGGGCCGCGAGGAACACCCCGTCCAGGGGCTTGCCCAGCCAGGCGAAGACGCCGACGAGGATGACCACGTCGTGGGTGAGTGCGGTCACCGCGGCGGTGCCGAACACCCAGCGGAAACGGACCGCGAGATACAGCAGTTGCGCGCCCAGGGCGACGGCGAGGGCGACCAGGGCGTTGCGGCGCAGTTCGTCGCCGAGGCTGGGGCCGACGAGTTCGTCGCGGACCTTCACCGCCTCGCCGGCCAGCTCCCGCACGGCCCCGGTGACCTCCGCCTCCCGCGCGTTGCTCATCGGCTCCGTCCGCACCGTCAGGCCCGTGGCACCGGAGGACTGCACGACGGCCCGGGGGAACCCGGCGTCGGCGAGGGCGGTGCGGACCCGGTCGGCGTCGACGGGGGAGTTCGTCGCGTACTCGATGAGGCGGCCCCCGGTGAACTCCACGCCGAGGTCCACCCCGCGTACGACGGTGCCCGCCCCGGCCAGGACCAGCACGGCGGCGCAGGTGGCGAGCCAGCGGCGCGGGCGGCGCATCAGCTGCGGGTCGCGCCGGGTGAGGTGGGCGCGGACGGCACCCGTGGTCGCGATGCCGGTCAGCGCGGGGGAGCGGCGGACCCGGGGGCGGCTCGCGGCGAACTCGGCGAGCACCCGGGTGATCACCAGGGAGCTGAACATGGAGGCGAGCAGCCCGATGCCGAGGGTGACCCCGAAGCCCCGCACCGGCCCGGAGGCCAGGAAGAACAGCAGCGCGGCCGCGATCAGCGTGGTGATGTTGGAGTCGGCGATCGCGCTGAAGGCGTTGCGGAACCCGGCGGCGAGGGCCGAGCGGGCACTGGGGCGCCGACCGGCCGTGTACTCCTCTCGGGCCCGTTCGAAGACCAGCACGTTGGCGTCCACGGCCATCCCGATCGCCAGGACGAAACCGGCCAGGCCCGGCAGGGTGAGGGCGGCGCCGAGCGCGGCCAGGGCGGCGTAGGAGACGAGGCCGTAGCAGGCCAGGGCGAGCACGGCGAGCAGGCCCATCAGCCGGTAGACGACGATGACGTACAGCGCGGTCAGTGTCGTGCCGATGGCGGCGGCCCAGGCGCTCGCGGTGACGGCCTGCGCGCCGAGGGTGGGGCCGACGGTGCGCTGCTCGACGGTCTCGACGGGCACGGGCAGGGCTCCGCCGTTGATGAGCAGGGACAGCTCACGGGCCTGCGCCGGAGCGAAGGAGCCCGTGATCTGCGTGGCGCCGTCGCGGATGCCGCCGCCGCAGGCGACGGACGGGTCGACCTGCGGGGAGGAGACGACCTTGTCGTCGAGGACGATGGCGATCCGCCGCGCGGGGTCTCCCGCCGGGTGGCAGGCGGCCTCGCCGGTCAGGCGGGCCCAGCGGTCGCGGCCCGCGCCCTCGAAGTCCACGGTGACGTGCCAACCCGCGCCGCCCCGGTCGTCGAAGCGGGCGGCGGCCTCCCCGACGTGCTCGCCGGTCAGGGCCGCGGGCCCGAGGCGCAGCGGTGTGCCGGACTCGTCGGGCAGGGTGCGGGAGGCGTCGTCCCCGGCCGCGGACACGGGGTGGAAGGTGAGCTGCGCGGTGCGGCCCAGGACGTCGGCGGCCCTGCGCGGGTCCTGCACTCCGGGCAGTTCGGCGATGATCCGGTTCTCACCGGAGCGGACGAGGGTGGGTTCGGCGATGCCGAGCGCGTCGATGCGGCCGCGCAGCACCTCCAGGGTGCGGTCGGTGGCCTCACGGCCGGCCTCGGCGGCCGGGGTGGAGCGGGTCTCCAGCACGATCTGCGTACCGCCGCGCAGATCCAGCCCCAGGCGGACCGGCACGGTGACGGCGATGTACAGCGATACGGCGAGCAGGGCGAGGGCCAGCAGGGCCCTCACCCGGGCGGAACGGGTCACGACAAGCCTCCGGCGGGCGCACCCGGGCACGGAGGATGCGGCCGGGCGCTGTCAGGAAGAAGGGAAGGGAGCGTCGGGTGCCGGACGATGCGGAGGTGCCCGTTCCAGGTCGGGGGAGAGCGGTGGTCGTGCGCAGGCGAGGGGCGGGTCCGGTGCGGCAGGCCGCGCCCCGGCGCCCGCGGGCGCGACGGCCGTGCGCCGCGCGCCGCCGGCCGGATGGCAGCGCGGGGCCGGGTGCTCGCCCTGCGACTCCTGGCGGGCCGCCACCCGGGCCGCGCAGCCGCCGTCGCAACCCTCGTCGACGTGTGTCCCGGACTCCGGGGGCCCGCCCGCTGCCGCCGCCGGGTCGGGCGCAGGGGCAGGCGTCGGGTCGGCCGACGCACCGGCCGTTGGGTCGGCCGTCGGGTCAGGCGTCGAGCTGGGCGTCGGGTCGGTCGTCGGGCCGGACGCCTGGTGGGCCGTCGGGACGGGTGGGGACCCCGCGGTGAACGCGGTCAGCAGGGTCAGGGCGACGGCCGTCAGGAGCGCGACGAGGAAGGCCCGGGAGCGCCACCGGGAGGTGTGTGCCACCTTCAGGGTTCGATCAGCCCGGCGCGGATCGCGTAGCGGGTGAGCTCCAGGCGGTCGCGCAGGCCGAGCTTGTGCAGCAGGTTGGCGCGGTGCCGCTGCACCGTCTTGATGCTGATGAACAGCAGGTCGGCGATCTCCTTGGACGAGTGCCCCTCGGCCACCAGCTTCAGGACCTCCTCCTCGCGCGGGGTGAGCACCTGGTCGGGGGTCTCCTCGCCGTGGCGCGCCCGGTCGAGGTAGTTGCGGATCAGCGCCGTGACCGCGCCCGGGTACAGGAAGGGCTCGTCCCGGACGGCGGCCCGGCACGCGGCGACCAGGTCGCGGTCGGCGACGGACTTCAGCACATAGCCGCAGGCCCCGGCTTTGAGGGCCTGGAAGAAGTACTGCTCGTTGTCGTGCATGGTGAGCATCAGGATCCGCAGCCCCGGCTTGCGGGCGGCCAGCTCACGGGCGGCCTGCAAGCCGGTCAGGCGTGGCATGGAGATGTCGAGCACGGCCAGGTCGACCTCATGCGTCCGGGCCAGCTCGACGGCCTCTGCGCCGTCACCGGCCTCGGCGACCACGTTCAGGTCCGGTTCCTGCTGGAGGATGAGCCGCACACCGCGCCGGACCAGGGAGTGGTCGTCGGCGAGCAGGATCCGGATCGTGCCGGTCCGCGTCTCGGGCGTGATCGTGTCGGGCATGGTCAGAGCTGCTTCCTGGGAACGGGGGCGGTGAGCTGGACGCTGGTGCCGGCGGGCGGTGCCGGGGTGATGTCGAGGCTGCCGCCGATCAGCAGGGCCCGCTCGCGCATCCCGCGCATGCCGGCGCCCTCGCGGGGTGCCGGGATGCCCCGGCCGTCGTCGGTGACGGTCAGCACCACGCGATCGTCGGCGTGGCGCAGGGCGACGGTGACGCGTTCGGCGTCCGCGTGGCGGGCGGCGTTGGTCAGGGACTCCTGGGCGACGCGGTAGAGCACCAGTTCCGTCTCCGGCGTCAAGGCGGGCAGGTCCGTGTCGAAGCGGCGGGTGACCTGCATCCGGGTGTGGGTGGCGAAGTCCTCGGTGAGCGAGGTGATCGCGCTGACCAGGCCCAGGTCGTCCAGCACCCCCGGGCGCAGCCGGCGCACCAGGCGGCGGACCTCGTCCAGGGACTGCCGGGTGATCTCCTGCACCTCGTGCAGCTCCTCGCGCAGCCGCGGGGGCGCCTCGTCCGCGCTGTGCTTGAGGCCCAGCAGGATCGCGGTCATGCTCTGCCCGACCTCGTCGTGCAGCTCCTGCGCGATACGGCGGCGCTCGGCCTCCTGCGCCAGCAGGGCCCGGGCGCTGCTGGTGGCCCGCTCCTGCTCCAGCCGCTCCAGCATCGCGTTGAAGGTACGGATCACCTCCGGGACCTCGCCGCCGCCCGACACGGGCAGGCGCTGACCCGGGCGGAGCAGGTCGACCGTGGTCATCAGCCTCCTGAGCCGCACCAGGGGCGCCAGGCCGAGCCGCAGCAGGGCCGCGTTGGCGACCAGCATCACGGCGAGGCCGCCGACCAGGATCACGGCCTCGGTGAGCAGGATCGGCACCGACACCGTCACCGGAGCCCACAGCAGCAGCGCCGTGGCCGCGCCGAGCACCAGGGCGTTGAGGGCGAAGATCCGCCAGAACAGCGACACCGGACCCACGACTCCTCTTCTGACGTGCTCGGACCGCCGCCACCGAGGGGTCCCGGCGCGCCGGACCTCCGGCCGGCCCGCCCGCAGCGACGTGCCGGACGCCGCCGTCGGGGCCGTCGCCGCAGCATGGACCGGACGACGCGGTCCGGACCGGCGCCGCAGCGACAGGCCGACGCGGCCGTGCGGCCCGTTCGCGGCGGTGCCGGTCCGGACCGCGGCGGTGCGGCCCGTCCCTGGCGGTGGGGCCCGTCCCCGGCGGTACGAGGTGCCTCGGCGTCGAGTCCCGGGTCGGCGGGGTGGCTTCTCCGCCAGCCTTCCCCGTCACCGACTTCGCGTCGATGGGGGTCAGCCCCCATTTCCCCGGGGCGCGCCCTACCCACGACCGGCCGTGTGGGGCGCCCGACCCGGTGGGAATGGGGCCCGCGCCCGATGGGACTTCGCGGCGGATCGGGCCAGGCTGGAGCCCGAGACCACCCAGCGACCCCCAGCCGTTCTGCCGCCGGGCAGCCGAGAAGAGGACGATCATGACCCTGGAGGTTCCCCGGGCCGAGCCCGACCCGCACGAAGCCCGTCAGCGCCTGGAGCACGCCCGCACTTCGCGGCTGGCGCAGCTGCGGGCCCTCGACGAGAGCGGTCCGGCTCCGGACGACTACCTGCTGTCCGAGCAGAGGACCGCGATGCGGCGGGTCCTCAAGGAGATCGACGAGGCCTTCGGGCGTGTCGAGCAGGGGACTTACGGCACTTGCCTGGGCTGCCGCAAGCCCATTCCCGCGGAACGGCTGGAGATCCTCCCCTACACCCGACACTGCGTCGCCTGCCGGCGCCGCGCCGTCTGACCGCCCTCCCGTTCCGATCGCCTGCGTCCTGCTCAGGAAGAAGGGGTGACGTGGTGAACCAGCAGACCGCCGCCAGGAGCGCGCCGCACCTGTCGGCCGAGGACCTCGCCGCTCTCCGCGAGAACCTGCGCGAGCAGCGCCTGTTCCGCCGGGAGCAGCTGCGCCGGCTCGCCGGCCCGGTCGCCTCCCGCGCCGAGGACCGGTGCGGCCAGCGGGCCTCCGCGCAGCTGGAGGTCAGCGTCAAGCTGG
Organism: Streptomyces sp. NPDC094143; assembly: GCF_040303825.1. Lineage (NCBI taxonomy): Bacteria > Bacillati > Actinomycetota > Actinomycetes > Kitasatosporales > Streptomycetaceae > Streptomyces > Streptomyces sp. NPDC094143. The sequence continues at coordinate 91,915 of NZ_JBEOTZ010000025.1, read as the reverse complement.
CCGCCTCGGCCCGTATGGTCCTCGCCGACGTCGAAGCGGCCCTCGCCCGCATGGACGCGGGTGTGTACGGCTCCTGCGGCCGCTGCCGGCGCCCCCTCGACCGGGAGCGCCTGATGATCGTGCCGCAGGCCCGCTACTGCGCCCGCTGCCAGCGGGCCGGGGGCACCGCACGCTGAGTGGCCGGGCGCCGCCCCCGGTGCGAGGCCCTGGCCCTGACACCTGTCAGGGACCAGAGCCTCGCCGGCTTGCCTAGAGTGCGGGGCGCCAGGGGCGGGATTCCTCCCGCGAGCCACCCGGCACGGCATCGAAAGGACGGCCATGCGCAAGACGACCGCGGCACTCGCCGCCGCTGGAGCACTCGCCCTCGTGGTCACCACCGCACAGAGCGCCGCCGCCGACGGGCACGGCCGCGGGTGGTACGGCGTCTGGGCGGACGGGGTCAACGTCCGTGACATCAACGAGGGCAACTGCATCCACGCCCCGAGCACCGCGAACTGCCCGACGGTCATCGGCCAGATCAACTCCTGGGACGAGGTCCTGGTGTACTGCCAGATCCCGGGCCAGTCGGTCGGCGGCAACCCGTACTGGCTGATGGTCGCGCCGCGCGGCTGGACCAAGTACGGGATCATGTCGAGCTACTACGTGGAGAACAACACCAACTGGATCGACGGCGTGCCCGGCATCAACGGCTGCGTGATCTGAGGCCCGGCGCACCGGCTCGGCCGGCCGGCGGCGGCTCACGATCCCGCGCCGGCCAGGTCCCACCCCGCCGTCCGGCCGCCGGGAGCGGTGTCCCAGGGGCGGGGGCCGGTGCCGTCCGTCCAGGCCCGCAGGGCCTCCCCGTCCACGCACACGATGCCGCACTGCTCGGCGTACTCCTCCGCGGGCGCGGTGAAGTCGCTCGTGGTGACCAGTGCGGCGACGTCGGCCTCGTGGACGGTGAAGCAGGTGCCGCCGAAGCGCTGCAGGTCCTGGGAGCCGACTCGATGGGAGGTGGCGTAGTACTTGCACTGGATGACGATCCGCCGCCCGTCGGGGGTGAGGGCCACGACGTCGGCGCCCAGGTCCCCGGCGCCGCCCACGACCTCGACGGCGGAGCAGCCGTCGCGTTCGCAGAGGGCGGCGACGGCCTCCTCGAACTCCTCGGGCGTCAGCGCCTCGTAGTCGGTGACGGTCTCCAACTCCACGGGAGCCGGGGGGCCGTGCTCGGTGACGGTCTCGAACTCCGCGGCCACCAGGACCCCCTGATCGGCGATGACCTCGACCGCAGGGTGATCGGCAGGCGCTTGCCGGGCGTCGAGCTCGTCGGCCGCCTCCCGCGCCGCCTTGTCCAGCGCCGCCGCCGCCCGGCGCGCCGCTCTCGCCACGTGCACCCGGCGCCTCAGTCCCATGCATGCCGCGACACCCAGCACGGCCAGGACGAACATCCAGGCGGGCCGCCGCTCGACGGCGTCCGCGACCATGCGTGCCGTGAGGCCGAGGACGCACAGGACCACCGCGAGGAACACGAAGAACAGCGCGGTCGAGCGGAGGTCGAAGCGGCGCCGGCGGTTCGCCGGTGGTATCGGACGCGTGGGTGCGGTCACGGTGTGCCCCCCTCAGGGATCGATGGAAGATCGTTTCCACCGTCTTCCCAAGATCGGGATCCGATCTCATACGGAGCGCTTCGAAATCGCCAAAAGCCGACCGGAAGTTGTATGGACCACCGTCATGCCTTGAACACGCCTGATCGATTCTGCTTGGGTGGCGAACCAAAGGGGGGCGGTCCGGTCCCGGGCCCGCGATGGTCACACCCTTCATGCAGACCAGGGGAAGGCGCATGAAGTACTTCCGTCTGCTCGTCCTGGGCAACGGCATCTCGGCGTACGGCAGTTACCTGAACATGGTGGCGCTGAACGTCTTCGTCTACGACGCCACCGGCAGCGCGCTCGCCGCGGGCCTCTTCATGGCCGTGCGCCTGGCGACCAGCGTCGTCTCGGGCTGGATCAGCGGACGGCTCGTCTCGGTCCACGACCGCAAGCGCCTGATGGTCGGCGCCGATCTGTGCCAGGCCGTGGCCCTGCTGAGCCTGCTGCTCGCCCCGGACGGTGTGCGCCCCGGACTGCTCTACGTCCTGGCCGTGGTGACGGGCGGCTGCTCGACGCTCTCCCAGGTCGCCCTGCGCAGCAGCATCCCCGAGATCGTCGGGGCGGAGCACCGGGTCCGGGCCAACGGGCTCCTGGTCACGGGGCGTTCCCTCGCCATGATCGCCGGCTTCGCCTCCTCGGGCGTGGTCGTGGCCCAACTCGGCTACTCCGCCGCGTTCGCCCTGGACGCGGCGACCTTCCTGGTCTCCGCCACCGTGCTGTTCCTGCTTCCCGTGCGCACCCGGGCGGCCGAGGACCCGCAGGGCGGCGGCTCCGCACCCGCCGCCGGACCCCCGCGCTGGACGGTGCGGATGCTGCTGGCCACGGCCCCGCTGCTGATGGCGATGATCGCGGTCCGGGCCGTGGACGGGCTGGGCTCCTCGTCCCACAACGTGGCCCTGCCTCTCTACTCCAGCAGCCTCGACCCCGACCATCCGGCCACGTTCATCAGCCAGTTCTGGGCCACGTGGGCGCTCGGCAACATCGTCGCCCAGCAGGTGATCGGGCGCGTCACGAAGAAGACCGGGCGGACCCCGGGGGAGCGGGCCTTCGCGCTCGGCGCCTGTGTGATGTCGGCCGGGTTCATCGTCGTCTTCAGCGGCCTGCCGACCGTGCCCGCCGTCATCGCCGCGCTCGTCGCCGGAGCCGCCGACGGATTCACCGAGACCGTCTACGTCTCGCGGCTGCAGAACACCCCGGACGAGCAGCGCGGCCGGCTCTTCGGGCTCTCCGCCTCGGCCGAGAACACCGGCTTCGGCCTGGGCATGCTCGTCAGCGGCGCCCTCCTGGAGCGCTTCTCGCCGCTGCAGGTGGTGGCCGCCTTCCACGGCCTCGCCATCGTCCTGTGCGGGGCGCTGTTCCTGCTGCTGACCCTGCGCGTCAGGCAAACGCCCGCTCCGCCGGACCAACCGCCCGGACCTGACCGGCCCGCGGTGACGGAAGGACACGGCCGATGAGCACGCACACTCCCGACCCGCGCATGGCCGTCATCGGCATGGCCTTCCGGCTGCCCGGCGCCGACACGCCCGAGGACCTCTGGCGGATCGTCCGGGACGGCACCGACCGCATCACCCGCTTCACCGACGAGGAACTGGCCGCCGCCGGCGTCCCGGCCGAGGAGTACGGAGCCGAGGACTTCGTCGGGGCCTCCGGCGTCCTCGACGACCTCGCCGGCTTCGACGCCCGGCACTTCGCGATGAGCCCCCACGAGGCCCGGATCACCGACCCCCAGCAGCGCCTGTTCCTGGAATGCGCCCAGCACGCCCTGGAGAACGCGGGCTACCCGTCGGAGCGGAACGGCACCCGGGTCGGCGTCTGGGCCAGCACCGGCTACCACCTGTACACCCTGCAGAACTACCTGCTGAACAACGTCCTGCCCAGCCGGCCCCCGTCCGACTGGCCCACCGGCATGCAGACGATCATCGGCAACTACGCCGACTTCACCGCCACCCGCGTCGCCTACCGCCTGGGCCTGACCGGCCCCGCCGTCAACATCCAGACGGGCTGCTCCAGTTCCCTGGTCGGCGTGCAGGCGGCCGCCCAGGCACTGCTCATGGACGACTGCGACATCGCCCTCGTCGGAGCCACCGCCGTCCACGTGCCGCAGGTCCTGGGCTACCGCTACGTCAAGGGCTCGATCCTGTCCAGGTCGGGCCGTCTCAGGGCCTTCGACGCGGACGCCGACGGCACCGTGGGTGGCACGGGCGTGCTGGCGGTCGTGCTGAAACGGCTGAGCAGGGCCGTCGCCGACGGCGACACCGTGCACGGCGTCGTCCTCGGCTGGGGCATCGCCAACGACGGCGCCGGCAAGACGGCGTACGCCGCCCCCAGCGCCGAAGGGCAGCGCGCCGCCGTCCGGCAGGCCCTGCGGCGGGCCGGCGTCGGCGCGGACACCATCGGCTACCTGGAGACCCACGGCACCGGCACCCTCAAGGGCGACCCGATCGAGTTCGACGGTGCGGCCGGCGCCTATCGCGAGGACACCGACCGCACCGGCTACTGCGCCCTCGGCTCGGTCAAGGCCAACATCGGTCACCTGGACGCCGCTTCCGGACTCGCGGGCCTGGTCAAGGCCCTGCTGGTACTGCGCCACGGCGTGATCCCGCCGATGGCGAACTTCACCCGGCCCAACCCCATGCTCGACCTGGACGGCAGCCCGTTCTACATCCCCCGCACCGCCCGGCCCTGGCCGGCCGGTGACGTGCCGCGCCGGGCGGGCCTCACCTCACTCGGTGTCGGCGGCACCAACGTCCACCTGATCCTCGAACAGGCCCCCGAACCGGCGCCCAGGACCGCCGCGCTCCCGCCTCCGGACGTGCTGCTCGTCTCGGGAAGCAGCCCGCAGGCCCTCGCCGCCAACGCCCGCGCCTTCCGCGACCGGTTACGCCGGCCTCCTGCACCGCACCCGGCGGACCTCGTCACCACCGCCGCCGTCGGGCGCGCCCACGGCCGCCACCGGCTCGCGGCCCGCGGCGCCACCCCGCGGGCCCTCGCCGACGCCCTCGACGCCTGGCTCGCCGGCACCGCCCCAGCGCCCGTCACCTCGGGCACGGCACCGGCGGAGGGCCCGCTGCGCGTGGCGTTCCAGTTCACCGGCCAGGGCAGCCAGTACCCCGGCATGGCAGCCGCCCTGCACGCGCGCTTCCCCGCCGCAGGCGAGGTCCTCGACGTCTGCGAGCGCCACCACCGCGACCTCACGGGCGACTCGCTGCTCGCCGCGCTGACCACCGAGCACCCCCCGGGCGCGCCGGGGGAGAGCCCCGTCGCGGACACCGACATCGCACAGCCCGCGCTGTTCGCCCTGCAGTGCGCCCTCGTCCGGCTGTGGCACGACACGGGCGTCGCGCCGTCCGTCGTGACCGGGCACAGCGTCGGCGAGTACGCGGCGCTGTACGCGGCCGGAGCCCTGTCGCTGGAGGACGGACTGCGCCTCACCACCGCGCGCGGCCGGCTGATGCGGCAGCGTTGCGCGCCGGGCGCGATGGTGGCCGCGCCGCTCGACCGGGCCGCCGCCCTCGCGCTGGCCGCCGAGATCCCCGGACTGGAACCGGCCGTCAGCAACGGAGACCGCGCCCAGGTGCTCGCCGGGCCCGTCGCGGCCGTCGACCGGGCCTGCGCCCTGCTGGACGAGCGCGGCACACCGGGCCGGCGGCTGCCGGTGACCCGCGCCTTCCACACCGCCCTGATGGAACCGATGCTGGAGGAGTTCCGGAAGGCCCTCGGCGAGGTGGAGTTCCGCCCGGTGCGGATCCCGCTCGTCAGCGCCCTGGACGGTGCGACCCGCCCGCCCGGATGGATCCCCGGCACGGACCACTTGCTGCGGCACACCCGCCGGCCCGTCCGCTACGACGAGGCGTTGCGCGGCCTGGCCGGACAACGGCCCGGCCTCCTGCTGGAGATCGGACCGCACACCACCCTCAGCGGCCTGGCCCGCCGTGCGCTGCCCGGCGTACCGGCGGTGCCGTCCCTGCGGCGCGGCGCCGCGCTCGACACGCTCTGGGGCGCGGCCGCGGCACTGCACTGCGCCGGAGCGGACCTCGGCTGGGAGACGCTCCTGGCCGGCAGCGGGGGCAGGCGCGTCCCGCTGCCCGGCTACCGCTTCCAGCACCAGGACCACTGGACCGGGCCGCGGCCGGCGGCCCCCGGCACGGGAACAGCAGCGAGAACAGCGAGAGCAGTGAGAAGGGGAACCGACGTGGTTCAGCAAGAGGCAGTGGTCGCGCGGGTACTGCACAGCATCGTCGAGGCGACCGCCCGGCACCTCGGCGGGGATCCGTCGGCGATCGACAACGACGCGAACTTCTTCGACCTGGGTGCCGACTCGCTGCAGATGATCAGCGTGCTGCGGGAACTGGAGCAGCAGCACCGCGTCAAGGTGACCATGCGGCAGCTGCTGGAGGAGACCGGGACACCGCGGCGGCTCGCGGAGTTCATCGCCGCGCGCACGCCGGACGCCGGGGCCGAGCCACCGCAGTCAGGAGCGGAGCGACCCGGGCCACCACAGGCCACCACCTCATCCGACGCCATGGACCCCGCGTCCTCCGACGCCGTGGACCCCGCGTCCTCCGACGCCGTGGACCCCGCGTCCTTCGACGCCGTGGACCCCGCGTCCTCCGACGCCGTGAACTCCGGTCCCGCTGCCGGACAGGCCCCTCGGCTCGCTCCCGAGCCGGCACCGCCCGCCGCCCCGCCGCTTCCCGAGCCCGCCGCGCCCGCGGCACCGTCGGCTGCCGCGTACCCCCCGGCCCTCACCCCGCCCGCCGCCCCGCTCGTCAAGCCGCCCGTCACGGCGCCGGTTTCCGAGCCCGCGTCGCCGGCCGCGCCGGCTCCCGCGTACGCCACCCGGCAGGAACTGGAGGATCTGGCGCAGAAGATCCAGCAGCTGTCCCAGATACAGCTGCAGATGATGTCCCAGCTCTCCCAGCTTCTCGCGCTCCAGACCGCCGCGGCGACGGCCCAGCTCAACGGCGTCAACGGCCACAACGGCACGGTGGCCAAGTGAGCAGCGGGCTGAACGGCGTGTCCGCCGCCCTGGACCGGGACCTGGCGGCGATGGCGGAGCTCTCCCGGCGCATCAGCGAGCAGATGGGCGCGGCCGCCGCCCCGGAAACGCCCCGCGTCCACGGCCCCCGCGTGTCGGTCACCAGGACCTCCGGCATGGTGCGGGACGCCTCGCCCCACTCCCAGCAGGAGCACCTCGCCGACCTGGTCCGCCGCTACACCGCGAAGACGCCGACCTCCAAGCGGATCGCCCAGCGCCACCGCCGCGTCCTGGCCGACAGCCGTGCCGTCGTCGGCTTCCGCAGCGCCACGAAGGAGATGCTCTACCCGATCGCCGGCCGCCGGGCCGGCGGCGCGCGCCTGGAGGACGTCGACGGCAACGAGTACGTCGACATCACGATGGGCTTCGGTGTCCTCCTCTTCGGCCACGAGCCGGACTTCGTCACCGAGGCCGTCCGCGAGCACCTCTCCCGCGGCATCCAGCTCGGCCCCCGCAACGTCGAGACCGGCGAGGCGGCGGAACTCCTCGCCGAGCTCACCGGACTGGAGCGCGTGGCCTTCGCCAACTCCGGCACCGAGGCGAACTCGGCCGCCATCCGCCTGGCCCGGGCCGCCACCGGCCGCGACAAGATCGTCACCTTCCTCGGCGCGTACCACGGCCACGCCGACAACGTCCTGGGCCGCGCCTCGGGCAGCGGCACCGAGCAGCTCACCGTCCCGGTCTCCCGGGGCATACCGCGCAGCGCCGTCTCCGACCTGCTGGTCCTGGACTACGGCAGCGACACCGCCCTGGAGACGATCGCCCGGCACGCCGGCGACATCGCCGCGGTCGTCGTGGAGCCGGTGCAGAGCAGACACCCGTCGCTGCAGCCGGTCGAGTTCGTCCGCAAGCTGCGCGAGCTGACCCGCCGCCACGGCATCGTCCTGCTCTTCGACGAGATGCTGACCGGCTTCCGCCCCGCCCCGCGCGGCGCGCAGGAGCTGTACGGCGTCACACCCGACCTGGCGACCTACGGCAAGCTCCTCGGCGGCGGCTTCCCCATCGGCGCGATCGCGGGCCGTGCCGACATCATGGACGGCGTCGACGGCGGCTACTGGTCCTACGGCGACGACAGCTACCCGCCCGCCGACACGACCTTCTTCGGCGGCACGTACATCCAGCACCCGGTGTCGATGGTCGCGGCCCGTGCCGTCCTGGCCCACCTCAAGGAGCACAGCCCTCGTCTCCAGGAGCGGCTGAACGCGCGCACCGCGGAACTGGCCGCGACGCTCAACGGCTTCTTCGAGGCCGAGGAGTACCCGCTGCGGATGAGCCACTTCGGCTCCCAGTTCCGCTTCGAGCACCGCGCCGACATGGAGCTCCTCTACCACCACCTGATGCTGCGCGGCGTGCACGTCTGGGAGTGGCGCAACTTCTTCCTGTCCACCGCCCACTCGGACGGTGACATCGAGTTCGTGGCGGACGCCGTGCGGGAGTCGCTGCGCGAGTTGCGGTCGGCGGGGTTCTTCCCGGGCGGGAAGGCCGTCGCCCTGGGACGGGCCCCGGCCGCACCCGCGCCGACCCGCGCAGCGTCACCCGCGCCGACCCGCGCAGCGTCACCTACAGTGGCGCCTCCGGCGGCACCTCCAGTGACACCCCCAGCGGCACCCCCAGCGACATCTTCGGTGCCACCCACGGCGGAACCCGCCCCCGTGGCCTCCATGGCCTGGAACGCCGCCGCCGTGAAGACCGACCCCGGCCCGGCCCCGGCGGGCCGACCGCCCGCGCGCACCCCCGACTTCAGCGTCTACTTCTTCGGCGACTACCCGCAGGACACCCCCGCCCCCCGCCACGGCCAGTACGAACTCCTCATGGAGATCGCCCGGTTCGCCGACCGGCACGGCTTCCACGCGCTGTGGATGCCCGAGCGCCACTTCCACTCCTTCGGCGGTCTCTTCCCCAACCCGGCGGTGCTCGCCGCCGCGCTGTCCCGGGAGACCGGGCGCATCCGCCTCAACGCCGGTTCCGTCGTCCTGCCGCTCCACGATCCGATCCGGGTCGCCGAGGAGTGGTCGATGGTCGACAACCTCTCCGGCGGACGCGTGGGCATCGGCGTCGCCGGCGGCTGGAGCGCCAACGACTTCGTCTTCTTCCCCGACCGGTTCGGCCGGCACAAGGAGCTGATGTACGAACAGCTCGCGGACGTACGGAAGTTGTGGCGCGGCGAGTCCCTGCGCCGGGCCGGCGGCGACGGCCAGACCGAGGTGAAGCTCTTCCCGCGGCCGGTGCAGGACGCCCCGCCCCTGTACACCGCGGTCGTCGGCAACCCCGCCTCCTTCGAGCTCGCCGCCCGCCACGACCTGGGCATCGTCACCAACCTGATGACCCAGACAGTTCAGCAGCTCGGCGACAACATCGCGCGCTACCGGCGCACCCGTGCCCGGCACGGCCTGGACCCGGACGCCGGGCGGGTGGCCGTCCTGCTGCACACCTATCTCGCCGGAGACCACGACACCGCGCGCACGGAGGCGTACGAGCCGCTGTCCCGCTACATGCGGGCCTCCCTGTCCGTGTTCAGCGGCGTCACCAACAGCCTCGGGCACAGTATCGACCTGGCCGCCCTGAGCGAGGACGACCTGGAGGCGGTCTTCCGCCGGGCCTACGGCCGCTACTGCGACCAGCGCGCCCTGATCGGCACGGCCGACAGCGTCCGCCCCGTGGTGGACGCGGTCACGGCCGCCGGTGCCGACGAGATCGTCGCCCTCGTCGACTTCGGGGTCGACGCGGACCGGCTGCGCGAGGGACTCCCGCGCCTGGACGCGCTCCGCCGGCACTACGACCGCCGGCACCACGGCCCCGGGGACACGCCCGGCTCGCCGCCCCGGGCCCCCGCACCCGCCCGCTCCACGTCCGGCGACGCTCCCTTGACACCCGGTCAGGAACGCATCTGGTTCCTGGAGCGCCTGCTGCCCGGACGCACCGCCTACAACGAAATCAAGGCGATCCGTCTCGCCGGTCCCCTCGACGTGCCGGCCCTGCGCGCGGCCCTGCGCGGCCTCGTCGCCCGCCACGAGAGCCTGCGCACGGTCTTCGAGGACCGGGCAGGGAAGCCCCGGCAGGTCGTACGGGCCACGGCGGAGCCCGACTTCGAGGTCGTGGACGCCACCCACGCGCCCGAGGACACCCTGCGCGACGTCCTGGCGGCCGAGAGCGGCCGCCGCTTCGACCTGGCGAACGGCCCGCTGTTCGTCACCCGGCTGGTCAGGACGGCCGAGGCGGAGCACGTCCTCGTCCTGTCCCTGCACCACATCGTGATCGACGCCGCCTCGGCCACCGTCCTGGCCCGCGACCTGTCCGCGCTCTACCGGGCCGAACGCGACGGAACGCCCCCCGGCCTCCCGGCCCTCACCTGGAGTTACGCCGACCACGCCAGGGAACTGGCCGCGTCCGCGCACAGCCCGGAGACCGAGCAGGAGCTGGCGTACTGGCGCCGGACCCTCGGTGGTGAGCTGCCCGTCCTCGCGCTGCCCGCCGACCGGCCGCGCCCCGCCGTCATGACCTCCCACGGCCGGGCCGTGTTCCACACCCTCGACCCCGAACTCTCCGACCGGCTGCGTGAGATGAGCCGGGCCCGGCGCAGCACCCTCTTCATGACCCTGCTCGCCGGATACGCGGCGATGCTGCACCGGGTCACCGGCCAGACGGACCTCGTCGTGGGCACCCCGTTCTCGGACCGGCCCGAGCGGGCCGAGCACCTGCTCGGGTTCTTCGTCAACACCCTCGCCCTGCGTCTGGACCTGTCCGGCGACCCGGCGTTCGCCACCCTGCTCGACCGGGTGCGCACGGTCGCTCTCGACGCGTACGACCACGCCCGCGTGCCCTTCGAGCAGGTGGTGCGCGAACTCGCCCCGGACCGGGCGGTCGACCGGACTCCGGTGTTCCAGGCGTTCGCCGAGTTCCAGCGCGCCGAACCGTTCCGCTTCGACCTGCCCGGCATTGAGGCCACCCCGCTGGACGCCGGGCCCGACAAGTCCCTGACGGAGCTCACCGTCTACTTCACCGACCAGCCGGACGGCATCCGCTGCCATCTGGAGTACAACACCGACCTGTTCGACCGGCGCACCGTCGACCGGTTCTTCGCGACGTTCCGGGACCTCCTCGCGGCGGCGGCCGACACGCCCGAGGCACCGCTGTCACGGCTCGCCCCGGACCCCGTGGCGACCGCGGCCGAGAGCGACCCCGTACCACCGTCCTGGCGGCACGGCCCGGTCCGCCCGGTCGCGGACAGCACCGTCCACGAGCTGGTCTCCCGGCGGGCCGCCGCCCAGCCCGACAGCACCGCCGTCGTCGGCGGCGACCGCCGGCTGACCTACCGCGAACTGGACGAACAGGCCGGACGGCTGGCCGCCGCCCTGCGGGAACGGCTCGCCCCGGACGAGGAGTCGCCGGTGGCGCTGTGGCTGCCGCGCTCCGCCGGCCTCGTGGTCGCCATGCTCGCCGTACTGAAGGCGGGCCGCGCCTACGTGCCGCTCGACCCGTCTCTCGGCCGGGCCCGGGCCGAGCAGGTCATCGCCGAGTGCGGAGCCCGGGTCGTGGTGTCCACGCCGGAGGCGGCCGCCGTCCTGACGCTGCCCGGAGCGGTGACCGTACTGCCGCCCGACGCGACGCCACGCCGGACGCCGGGCAGCACTCCGCCCGCCATCGGCCCGGCCTCCGCGTGCTGCGTGCTCTACACCTCCGGCAGCACCGGCACTCCCAAGGGCGTCGTGGTGCCGCACCGCGGGATCGTCGACCTGTGCGCCTGGCAGCACCGCCGCTTCGCGCTCACCCCGGCCGACCGCAGCGCAGCCGTGTGCAGCCAGAGCTTCGACGCCTCCCTGCTGGAGATCTGGCCGGCGCTGACCGGGGGCGCGTCGGTGACGATCGCCGGGGACGACCTGCGCAGGGATCCCCTCGCCCTGGCCCGCTGGTACGCCGAGCAGGGCGTCACCTTCTCCATCCTCCCCACCGCCCTCGGCGAACAGGTCCTGCGCCTGCCCCCGGCCGACCAGCCGCCGCTGCGTCAGCTGCTGCTCGGCGGCGATGTCCTGCGCGCCCGGCCGCGGCCCGAGGCGCCGTACGAGACGGTGAACGTGTACGGGCCGACCGAGACCACCGTGCTGTGCACCACGCAGACGGTCGACCCGGTCCCGGAGCCCGACGCGCCCATCCCGATCGGACGCCCCGTCGACAACGTGACGCTGAGCGTCCTCGACGTCTCCGGCCGCCCGGTGCCGGTGGGAACCGTGGGGGAGTTGCACGTCGGCGGCCCCGGTGTGGCCCTCGGCTACCTGCACCGCCCCGGGCTGACGGCCGAGCGCTTCACGCCGGACCCGGACGGCGCCCCCGACGCCCGCAGGTACCGCACCGGCGACCTGGTCCGCTGGACCGCTCAGGGGGCGCTGGAGTTCCGGGGCCGGGTCGACGACCAGGTGAAGATCCGGGGCTTCCGGGTCGAACCGGAGGAGGTCTCCCACGTCCTCAACTCCCTGGACGCCGTGCGGGAGGCGGCCGTCCTGGCCCGCCGCAACGACCACGGCGAGGCCTACCTCGCGGCCTACGCGGTGCCCGCCGACCCGGTCGGAGCGGCGGCCGACGGCCGGCAGGCGTGCGCCGACCTGCTGGCCGGGGAACTGGCGGCCCGTCTGCCGGAGTACCTGGTGCCGCGCGCCTGGCGGATCCTGCCCGCCATGCCGGTGACCGGCAACGGCAAGCTGGACCGCTCCGCGCTGCCGGCACCCGACCTCGTCTCCACGGCCCCGGCGCCCGCCCCTGCTCCCGTCACCACCGGTGAGCCGCCGGCCGGTCACCCGGCGGACGTCGAACGGCGCCTGCGGTCGCTGTGGGCGGCCGAGTTCGGCATCGACGCCGACGCCCTCACGGCGGACGCGTCCTTCTTCGACCTGGGCGGTCACTCGATCACCGCGATGCGGCTGGTCAACCAGGTCCGGGAGGAGTTCGGCACCGAGTATCCGATGCTGAGCTTCTACCAGGAGCCCACCCTGCGGGCCATGACGGCCCACCTGACCACGGCGGCCGCGGCGGCGGCGCCGGATGATGCGGCACCCGAGCCCGGCGACGTCCCCGGTGCGGTCGAGCGCCGGGCACCCGCCACCCTCCAGCAGGCGCGCTTCGCCACGGTGCACGCCGACCACCGACTGCCCCAGGTCTTCAACGTCGCCCTGCGGATCACCCTCACCGGCGCCCTGGACGTACCGGCCCTGCGCACCGCCCTGACCCGGCTCGTCGAGCGGCACGAGGGACTGCGCACCCGCCTCGCGGCGGTCGCTGACGGCTGGGAGCAGCAGGTTCTGCGGCCGGGCCCCGTGCACCTGCCCCTGGAGGACCTCACCGCACGGCCCGCACCCGAACGACGGGCCGCCCTCGACCGGGCGAGCGCGGAGGCCACCGAGACACCCGTCGACCCCACCCGCGGGACGCCGATGCGCCTGCGCCTCCTGCGCACCGGCGACGACAGCTGGGTCCTGCTTCTGGTCCTGCACCACTCCGCCTGCGACGGCTGGTCCGTCAGCCTGCTGCTGAAGGAACTCGCCGCCCTCTACGGCTCCGCCCGGCAGGGCGAGCCCGACCCGCTGCCGGAGGTGGAGTGCCAGCCCGTGGCATACGCCCGCTGGCAGCGGGAGCGGGCCGACGAGGCGGCCGAGGAGCGAAAGGTGCAGTTCTGGCTGCGTGAACTCGACTCGGTGCCGTTCACCGTCGGGCTGCCCCTGGACCGTCCCAGGCCCGACACCCCGAGCGGCCGGGGCGGAGCCGTGCCCTTCACCGTGCCGGCCGAGGTGCGGGCCGCCGTCGAGCGACTGGCGCGCGGGCGGGGCACGACACCGTTCGTGGTCACGGCGGCGGCCCTGGGCCGGCTGCTGGCCCGCAAGTCCGGACAGGCCGACGTCGTGTTCAACGTCTCCTACGCCAACCGCGAGCGCCGCGCGTTCGAGTCCCTGCTGGCCTGCACGATCACCGGGTTCGCCCTGCCCGTGCGGGACGGGGCCGCCGGTCCGTTCACCGCCCTGACGGACCGGCTGGCCCGCACGGCGGTGGAGTGCATGGACCACGCCCTGCCGGTGCGCCGGATCGCCCCCGCCCTGAGGGAGCGCACCGGCACCGAGGTGCCGGACCGGCTCGACGTCGGCTTCGCCTACCAGAGCTCCCTGGACGCCGAGGTCGAACTGCCCGGCCTGACCACGGCCGTGGAGGATCTCGCCCCTGCCGCCGCCCGCACGGAACTGACCTTCGGCCTCGTCCCGGCAGGCGACGAACTGCGAGGCTTCGTGGAGTACTCGTCCGACCTGTGGGACCGCGCCACGATCGAGGGCTGGACCCGCGACTACGTCGGCCTCCTGCGTGAGGAGACCGACGGGGCACCGGAGGACTGACCCCGCCGCGCCGCCGCCCGGAGGTGCGCCGACACCGGCGCACCTCCACCACGGCATGGTTCAAGCCATTGACAGGTCCGGACCAAAGCGCAACTCTGAGAGCGCTCTCAAAAACTCCTGGAACGCCCCACTCGTCGAATGGAGACAGAGCGTGCTACGGACACTCGGACACCGGGTCAGAGCCATGGGCCTCGCCCTGGCGGCGACCCTCACCGGCTCCCTGCTCATGGCCGGAACAGGCACACCGGCCCACGCCGCGGTCCCCGCGACCATCCCCTTCAAGATCACCAACAACTCGGCCCGCGGCGAGCAGGTGTACATCTACAACCTCGGAACGGACCTGGCGACCGGACGCCAGGGCTGGGCCGACGCCAACGGCACCTTCCACCCCTGGCCCGCGGGCGGAAACCCCCCGACGCCCGCCCCCGACGCCTCCATCCCCGGCCCGGCCGCGGGACAGTCGACCACCATCCGCCTCCCCAAGTTCTCCGGCCGGGTGTACTTCTCCTACGGCCAGAAACTGGTCTTCAAGCTCACCACCGGCGGCCTCGTCCAGCCCGCCGTGCAGAACCCGACCGACCCCAACCGCAACATCCTGTTCAACTGGTCGGAGTACACGCTCAACGACTCCGGGCTGTGGATCAACAGCACCCAGGTCGACATGTTCTCCGTGCCGTACGCGGTCGGGGTGCAGCGCTCCGACGGCACCACCGCGACCACCGGCCGGCTGAAGCCCGGCGGCTACAACGGCTTCTTCAACGCCCTGAGGGGGCAGCCCGGAGGCTGGGCCAACCTGATCCAGACCCGCTCCGACGGCACCGTCCTGCGTGCCCTGTCGCCGCTGTACGGCCTGGAGACCGGCGCGCTGCCCGCCAACGTCATGGACGACTACATCAACCGTGTCTGGCAGAAGTACTCCACCTCCACGCTGACGGTCACCCCCTTCGCCGACCAGCCGGGCACCAAGTACTACGGCCGCGTCTCCGGCGGTGTCATGAACTTCACCAACAGCGCCGACGCCGTCGTCACCAGCTTCCAGAAGCCTGACGCGTCCTCCGTCTTCGGCTGCCACCGGCTGCTCGACGCGCCCAACGACCAGGTGCGCGGACCGATCTCCCGGACCCTGTGCGCCGGCTTCAACCGATCCACGCTCCTGACCAACCCCAACCAGCCGGACACCAGCTCCGCCGCCTTCTACCAGGACAACGTCACCAACCACTACGCCCGCAAGATCCACGCCCAGATGGCCGACGGCAAGGCCTACGCGTTCGCCTTCGACGACGTGGGCCACCACGAGTCCCTCGTCCACGACGGCAACCCGCGCCAGGCCTACCTCACCCTCGACCCCCTCAACTGACGTCCCGTTCCTGCAGTGCCCTCGCCGCAGGCGCAGCCGGCCATCTGCCGTGCGCTGCGGCGGGGGCATCGAGGGTGTCAGGGACACGCGGGGGCGCAACCGGGGGACCGGCCCGCCAAGTCGTCGGAACTCCGAGGTCGCACGGGAAGGCTTACGGGGCAACCGCACAGGGAGCAGCCGTACGACCAGGGAGCGTCCACGCCATGGGAACTGCCGTCCACGTCCCCCAGACCCGGGACATGATCGGGGAGGAGCTCTCCGGAGACGAGGCGTTCACCGCGTTGCGCCACTACGGGGGACTGCGGCTGCTGATCGACTCCTTCGCCCGGTTCCGTTACGCCGACGGGTTCACCAACGCACGGGCCCTCGCCTTCCAGGTGGTCCTCGGACTGGTGCCCTGCACGGTGGCGCTCGTCGGACTCGCCACGTCCGCGCACACCGAGGGCGTGGGCCGGGTCGTCGAGCTCACCCTCGGCCGGATCGTGCCGGGCGCCAGCGCGGAGATCGTCCAGGACGCCTTCGACGGGACGCGGCGCACCGCACACGGCGACGTCTGGGGCACCGTGGCGCTCTGCCTCGGCCTGGGCTTCGCCCTGCTGAACCTCGCCTCGGCGATGGGCCAGATCGAACGCGGCGCCAACCGCATCTACGGCATCGAGCGCGACCGGCCCTTCCCGCGCAAGTACGGGCGGGCGATCCTGCTCGCGCTCGCCGCCGGTCTGCCCCTGGGCCTCGGCTTCGTCGTGCTCGTCGCCGGCGAGGCCGTGGGCGACGCGGTGGCGGACACCGCCGGCTGGGAGGACAGCGCCCTGCCGTGGTGGGGCGTGCTCGACATCCCCGTGGGACTCGCGCTCGCCTGGATCGCCTCCGCCGTGATCTTCCGCTGGTCACCCCGCCGCGTCCAGCCCGGCTACACCTGGCTGGCCTTCGGCTCGGCCGTGCACCTGCTGCTGTGGGTGTCGGCGACCTGGCTGCTCGCGTTCTACGTCGAGGAGAGCGGTGCCTTCGGCGCCGTGTACGGGCCGCTCACCGCGTTCATCGCGCTGCTGCTGTGGGCCAATCTCACCGCCGTCGCCCTCTTTCTGGGCATCGCCTTCGCCGCCCAGCTGGAAGCGGCCCGCGCCGGCATCACCTCAGCCGTCCGGCCGGATCCCGGGCCGGGCAGGTGAGGGGAGGACGGACGCGGGCCGCTCGCCTGGACCCCGGCCCTCAGCGGCCGGCCGCCGCGGTCACCGTCGCGGGATCCACGCCGGTCAGCTCGACGACGCGGTGCGGGGGCACACCGGCGGCCAGCGCCCGTCCGATCAGACCGTCCCGGCCGTCCGCGCAGTCGCGGTAGGCCAGCAGCTCCTCCTCGATCCCGGCGAGCGACTCCGGCGCCATCCGGTGACGCACCCGGCTCAGCTCCTCGTCGCTCAGCGGCACGGGCAGCCGCTCCGCCTCCTCGGGCACGGCCGCCGTCTCCTCCGGCGGCAGCAGGCGCAGCTGCGGGGAGGTCGGCGCGCTGCCGTGGGCGTCCAGCCAGGCACGCACCGCGGGCGTCTCCATGCACGCGACATCACCGACGGCGGCGGGGGCCACCCCGAGCGGCACGGACGGGTCGTCCAGCAGGAACAGGTAGGCGTCGTCGGTCATCCTCGGCTCCTTCCAACGGGATGTGATCGACGTCCCCTTACCCCGCCGCGCCCGGATTACCGCCCGGTTCACACGGCTGCGACCGTGACACCGATGGCGATGAACAGCCAGCCGGTGCCCAGCTCCCACCGGTGCCGGATCCGCGGCCTGGCCAGCACCGCACGCAGCCGCGCGGCGACGCCCACGAGCGCGAACCAGTACCCGACGCCGATCACGATGTCCAGGACGCCCAGCAGGAAGATCTGGCGCGCCACGGAGGCGTCGCCGTCGACGAACTGGGGGAGCACGCTCAGGAAGAACAGCGCTGCCTTGGGATTGAGCACGTTGGTGAGAAACCCCTGCGTGAAAGCCGCCCGTCGGCGCCCCGGCCCCGACCCGTCCGCCGGAGCCGCAGCGGACGCCGGCTCCGCCGGACCGGGCGCACGGGTGTGCTCCCGTGCGGCCCGGCGGGCCGCCAGCACGGCCCGTACACCGAGGAAAACGAGATAGGCCGCACCCAGCAGCCGGATCCCGTCGAACACCAGCGGCGAGCGCGTGGCCACCACCGACAGCCCGGCGGCAGCGGCCAGCATGTGCACACACAGCCCGGTCTGGGCGCCCAGGGCCGCGGCCCTGCCCTTCGAGGGATCCTCCGCCGCCGATCTGACGACGACGAGGAAATCGGGCCCGGGCACCACATAGGCGACCAGCACCACACCGAGGAAACCGACCAGGTCGACCGTCATCCGAAGCCTCCGCTCGCCGCCCGTGAGGTGACGGCCGGGTCGAGTACCCCCATCTTGGACGGGCAGCATGGACATGCCGTTGCCGAACGACAGGCCCGGCCCGCGCTCCCGGAACCGGCCTCGCCCGCGGGCTTGTACGGTCGGCGCATGACGGACACCAGACGTTTCGAGGGGTACGGGGTACTGGTCACCGGTGGGGCCCGCGGCATCGGCGCCGCCACCGCGCGGCGGCTGGCACGGGAGGGAGCGCGGGTCCTGGTGGCCGACCGGGACCCGGCGGCGGCGACCCGGACCGCGCGGGCACTGGGCGAGGCGGGGCTGCACGCCGAGGGGATCGCGTGCGACGTGGCCGACCGGGAGGCGGTCGAGGCCGCCGTCACCCACGCCGTGGACGCGTTCGGCTCGCTCGACGTGCTGGTCAACTGCGCCGCCCACTGCTCGCCCGACGCGCCCCTCTTCGAGGACGGACCGGACGAGTCGTGGGCCCGCGACCTGGACGTCACCCTGACCGGCGCCTACCGCTGCTGCCGTGCCGCACTGCCGCACCTGGCCGCCTCAGGCCGCGGCGCGATCGTCTCCATCGGCTCGGTCAACGGCCTGCAGGACTTCGGCAACCACGCCTACAGCGCGGCCAAGGCAGGCCTGGGCTCCCTCACCCGCACGCTCGCGGGGCACGCCGCCGGCCGTGGCGTCCGTGTCAACCTGGTCGCGCCGGGCACGGTGCGCACCAGCGCCTGGGAGGGCCGCGACGAGGACCTGGAGGCGGTGCGCGGGCTGTACCCGCTGGGCCGGGTCGGCGAGCCGGAGGACATCGCGGCGGCGGTCGCCTTCCTCGCCTCGTCCGACGCGTCCTGGATCACCGGCACCACCCTGGTCGTCGACGGCGGCCTCACCGCCGTCAGCACCGGATTCCACCAGGCGCTCCGGCCCGAGCGATGAGTCCGGGCGGGGGATCGGGTGCTGGGCGCCGGAACGCCCCTCTTCAGTGGCGGCGCGTCCCGCACCCTGGTGCAGCGGAGCGTCGTCCCGACGACCACGGCGACGCATCTGACCTACGACGTCCTGTGACGGGAGAGCACGCCACCGTGCAAGGGCCCGGCCCGGCGGCGGAGGCTCCCTATGGCCGTCTGGGCGGATCGCGCAGGATGTCCGTGGTGATGTCCGCCAGCGGCTTGCCGGTGCGGAAAGCCTCGGCACGCATCAGGGCCAGCGCGTCCTCCTGGCTGATCCCCTGCCGCGCCACCAGGGCGCCGACGGCACGCGCCGTGTCGAACCAGTGGGCACGGACGACGTCCTGCGGTTCCCAGGCCGGTGCCCGCGATCCGGTGAGGAGCATCTCGCGGGTCGTCATGAGGGCGGCCGTCACCGCGTCGGCCACGCCGGAGGCCTGCTCCAGCGCCTCCTCGTCGAGCGCGTGGGGCCGGAGCGCCAGCAGGTCGACCGTGCCGAGGACGTAGTCGCCGAAGAAGAGGGGCAGGGCGTACACGGACACGACCCGGGGCAGTCTCTCGCGCAGGGTCGCGCCGAACAGGGGCCACGGCGTGACGTCGTGGCGCAGGTCGTGCACCGCCACGGGCTCACCGCTGCGCGCGGCGCTGATGCAGGGTCCTTCCAGCAGGGTGAACTGGATGTCCTCCAGCGTGAGCGCGGCGTCGTCCGACGCGGCGAGCAGTTGCCGGGAAGGGGTGTCCGTGAGCAGCGCGAGGGTGGCTCCGTCCATGCCGAGCCCCTCGCACACGGCCTCGCACACCCGTCGCGGCACCTCTTCGGCGGGCGCGTTCGCCGCGGATTCGACGACCATCCGTGCCGCCTTGTCCGCGGCGGTCATCCGGCCTCCCCGTACGCCGGGAACCGCTCGTGTTCATGAAAGACCATGCGGGCGAGGTACCCAGCCCGGCCGGGGCGATGCCGCCGGACCACGGCTCGGGGTGCCGGGGCGGACCGCCGCCGAGCGCCTGGGCACCGCCCGGGCCCGCCACAGGGCGGCGGGCTCGCGACTCCTCGACCTCGGGTGACCACCGCACAAGGTGCCGTCGGCGCACCCCTGGGGCAGGGCCCGGAGTGCTCAGGGGTCGATGCCCACCGACGGCACGCGGCTCCGCTTCCTCTCCGGGCGAGCCGTCAGCGCCGACCAGTGCAGCCCGCCGGGCCGGGGGTTCACCCGCCTGGCATGCGGCTCGGGCTGTGGGACGGCTCGTAGAAGCAGCCGGTCCCGTGCTCGAACTCGACAGCCCGCGCGCTCACCCCCACGGCCGTGTGCGACGCGCTCGCCGGCCACCGCGTGTCGGCGCTCCTGCTGCTGACCGGCTTCCCGGAGCCGGCGGTGCCGATCGTCGGGGCCGTCCGCGCGGACCGGCGCAGCGAGCAGTTCGAGACGTCGGGCGGCGGCCCGCAGCTGCGCAGGGCCATACTCGACCGCTCCGCTTCGGCGCAGTACACCCTGGCCTCCTTCCTCGACGACCGGATCGGCGGCAACGGGTCGAAGAAGGCGGTCAACGCCCTGCGCGTTGATGGAGGGCAGCTCGTGGAGTACCACGAGCTGCTGTACCTCTACCGAGCCACTACCCTGTGACCCCGTTCCCGTCCTCGGGCGATGCGTCCGCCGGCGGTCCGTGCGGTCCGTCCGCGACCGGAACCCGGCGGGCACCGGACCGGCGGCGCCTGCTCGGCGAGTTCGGTCAGGCGGGTGCCGTGCGGACCCCAGGAGCCGCTCCGCGACCTCCTCGTCCACGGCCAGGGCATCGCCCTCGCCCGGACCCGCGCTATGCCCCCGGCAGCAGCCCGCGACGCCGCCGAGCGGGCGTGGGCCATCGCGCTTCCCGCCCCGGCCGTGGCCCCTGCCGAAGGCCCGGCGGAATCCGGTTGCGGCGGGGTCGGCGCATCCGGTGACGATGTGCGCATGAACAGTGCGACAGATGACGTCAGCCAGGCGATCGCGGCCGAACTGCGGCTCGTCGACCCCCGGGTGAGGGCCGCGCGATCCCAGGCGGCGGAACTGCTGGACCCCGAGTTCGTCGAGGTCGGTGCCTCCGGCCGGCGGTGGACCAGGGAGCAACTGCTCGCCGCGTTGCCGGACAGCGGGCGGCTCGGACGAGGGCCCCCGCTACCGGCCGTCGGAGATCAGGGGCGTGGCCCTCGCCCCCGGGCTGGTGCACCTCACGTACGAGACGCTGCTCGACGGCGGACGGGCGCGCCGCAGCTCGCTCTGGCGCAAGCCGGGTGACGGCACGGGCTGGCGGTTGTACTACCACCAGGCCACTCCCGTCCCGCCCGAGAGCGACTAGCGAAGGTGCCGCCCGGACCGGCCGCCGCCCGGTGCCCGGCACGCCCGAACCGGTGGTTCGTACCCCCGACGGCGTAACGAGCACCCCGCACGCCGGGCGGCGCCACCGAGCCCCGTCGGAGACTCGGCGTGAGGAGCGGCCGGCACCCGACGGCCTCCACCACCGGAAAGCACCGGCCCGGGAGTGATCATGTCGCGTACCACCCCGCCGCGCGTCAGCGTGATCATTCCCGCGTACAACTCCATGCCGGAGCTGACCACGTGCGTCACCTCCGCCATGGAACAGACCCTCGGCCCGGACCGGACCGAGATCATCGCGATCGACGACGGCTCCACCGACGGCACTGCGGACGAACTGGACCGGCTCGCCCGCACCTGCTCCAACCTGCGCGTGGTCCACCAGGCCAACAGCAAAGGAGCCGGAGCCCCGCGCAACACCGGCCTCGACCTGGCCACCGGCGACTTCGTCTTCTTCCTCGACTCCGACGACTACCTGGGCCCCGACGCCCTGCGCCGCATGGTCGCGATGGCGGACGAGAACCGCACCGACGTCGTCCTCGGCAAGATGGTGTCCGTCGGCGGACGGGCCGTACCGACGGCCGTCTTCTCGCACAACCAGCCCCGCACCGACGTCTTCTCCTCCCTCGCCTACCGCACCCTGGGCTGCTGGAAGCTGTTCCGGCGCTCCCTGATCGAGCGGCTGGGGCTGCGCTTCCCGCCGTACCGCAACTGCGAGGACAAGCCGTTCACCGCCGCGGCCTACCTCAACGCCGACGGCATCTCCGTGGTCGCCGACTACGACTGCTACTACTCGCGCGACCGCGGCAACGGCAACAACCTCACCCGCACCGCCGCCGGCCTCGTCCACCGCATGGACGGCACCCGGCTGTGCTTCGAGACGGTCGCCCGCTACGTGGAACCCGGCCCGCGCCGGGACCAGATCATGCGCCGCCACGTCGAGTGGGAACTGTGCGGCCCCCTGCGCGCCCTGCTGCCCCGGGAGGACGAGCGGGAGGCGCGGGAGCGGTTCTACCCGCAGTTCCGGGAGTGGGCCGTGCGCTACGTGACCGACGGCGTGTTCCAGCGGATCGCCCCGCCCGACCGGCTGATCGTCCACCTCCTGCGCGCCGACCGGTACGAGGACCTCATGACCGTGGCCCGGCACGCCGAGGAGGACGAGACGCGCGGCCACGTCGTCGACAAGGGACGCGTCTACTGGCTCCATCCCTTCTTCCGGGACCCCGCGAAGGCGGTACCGGACGCCTGCTTCGACGTCACGGACAGGCTGCCGGTCCACCACGAACTGACCGAAGCGGCATGGACGGGCGCCGGCGGCCGACTCCGCCTGTCGGGCCACGCCCGCATCGAGTCCCTCGGCCCGCTGGAGCCCACCACCCGCCTGATCCTGCGCCCGCGCGGCGGCCCACACCCCGACCTCCGCCTGCCCGTGATCGTCGGCGCCGTCCCGCACCGGCTCGACGCGCGGCCGGGCGAAAACGCGGAGCCGCCAGGCGACTTCACCGCCGTCCTGGACCTCGGCACCGTGGACGCCGGCGCCCCGCTTGGCGAGGGCGTCTGGGACCTGCACCTGGAGGTGCGCGCCGACGGGGTCGCCCGGACCGTCAGGCTCCGGCAGGCCCGGACGGACGGCGACGGCCGCCGGGCGGAACCGCCCCCGCGAGAGCTGCCGGCCGCCTCCCGGCACGGGCGGGACCCCGTCACCGCGCGGCCCTTCTTCACCCCGCACGGCAACCTCTCCGTGGAGATCCGGCCCACGCCCGTCGAACCGCCCTGCCGCGTGACCCAGGTCGCCTGGGACCCGACCGCCCCCGGCACGCTCGTCGTCGGCGGACGCCTGACTGCCGAAGCCGCCCGCAACCCCGAGGCCATGACGCTACGAGCGGAGGACGGCACCGGACGGGTGCGGGAGACGCCCCTGCGCCTCGCCCCGGCCGACGGCCACACCGTCTTCACCGCCCGGCTTCCGGTCAGGGAACTGCCCCCGGGACGCTGGACATTGACCCTCACAACCGGAACAGCGCACGGCGCGGACGACCCGAGCGGCCGGATTCCCGTCCCGCCCACGCCAACCCTCACCGGTACACACTGGTTCCGCGCCTCCCGGCTCGGCCGCCCCTACTACGCCAAACCCCTGCCGCACGCCGCACAAGGCGCCCTGGTGCTGCGCGTGGCGCCGGTCAGGCCGGCGGCCGCCCTGCGCCGGCGTGTCCGAGGGCTCCTGAACTGACCTTCCCCCGGCCGGGCACGGTGGTTCATTGCGCGAATTGACGGATTCAGCTCGCTCGCCGCTGGGCAGTGAGCACCGTGAATGTCATGAGCACGACTGCCCTTCCCCCACAAGGAGGTCGATCATGCACGTGCGCACGCTGACCGGCGGCCTGGCCGCCGCCTGTCTGATCACCCTGTCCCTGACGGGCGGCCAGGCCGCGGCCGCTTCCCCCGGCCAGGCCGCGGCGCCCCTCGCCGCCCGGGTCCTGACCTACGACGCCGCCGGCGCCGCGGAGTTCAAGGCCGCCGTCGACCGGGGCGCGGCGATCTGGAACGCGAGTGTCGACTCCGTCGAACTGCGGCCCGTAGCCGCCGGACAACGCGCGAACATCCGGGTCCTGGCGGACAACGGCTGGCCGCGCGCCCTGCCCACCACCCTGGGCAACGGCACGGTCTACATCGGGCGCCAAGCCGTGAACCAGGGCTACGACACGATCCGGATCTCGTCCCACGAACTCGGCCACATCCTGGGCCTGCCCGACCGCAAGCCGGGACCGTGCTCCAGCCTGATGTCCGGCTCCAGCGCGGGGACTTCGTGCACGAACCCGTATCCGAACGCGGCGGAGAAGGCGGAGGTCGAAGGCAACTTCAGCGGCGCCCTCGCCGGGCGGTCCCCGGCCCTCCGCGCCGAGCTCGTCGTGGACTGACGCGCACCGCTGCCCACCGGTGGACGACGCCGCGCTGCTCAGACCGGGCAGCCGGTGTCGTCCACCACGTAGTGGCCGGGCGCGGTCTGCCTGAGGGTGTGGCGGGTGAACGTGTTCCACAGCCCCATGGCCTGGTTCGAACCCTTGGCGTACGTGTTGCCGCCGCTCTGGTAGGCCCGTCCGGCGACCGTGTGGTCGTAGTTGCTGGCCGTGTGGCAGGTGGGTGTGAACCCGGTGGTGGTCGCGGACACCACCGGGGAGACGCCGCCCGCCGCACCCGCCGCGTCCACGGCCGCCACGCTGTAGCGGTACGTGGTGCCCGTGGCCAGGCCGGTGTCGGTGTAGGCGGCCGAGGTCGTGGTGCCCACCCGCGTGCCGTCACGGTGGACGACGTACGAGGCGGCGCCGTCGACCGCCTGCCAGCTCAGGGAGACGGCGGAGTCGGTGGTCCGGGTGACCGTCAGGCCCGTGGGCGCGGGCAGGGCGCCGCTGCCCTCGTCGCCGTCGAGTCCCCAGAACCGTGCGGTGTGGTAGCTGGAGCAGACGGTGTCGAGGTAGTACGTGCCGGTGCTGCCGCACTGCCCGGGGCCGCTGCCCGGGTCGACCGCGAGCCCGTGCCCCATGCCGGAGACCGAGTAGACCTCGACGGCGGGACGGCCCGAGGCGTCGTCGTAGACGCTTCGCGAGGTGCCCGCGCCGAGGCTCTCGGTGCGTGAGGGGGTCTGGCCGAGGCCCCACACGTTCGTCCACTGGTCGCGCAACTCACCGGCGTTGGCGGGGACGACGGTGGTGTCGGCGGTGCCCTGCCAGATCGCGACGCGCGGCCAGGATCCCGTGCCGGCCGGGGCGGCGGAGCGCACCAGGTCCCCCCACTGCGCGGGGCTCTTGTCCGGCGGGCCGTACATGCAGGTGTACGCCGCCGACACACTGCTCGCACAGCGCGCGGGCAGCCCGGAGGCGATGGACCCGCCCGCGAACACGTCGGGGTAGGCGGCGAGCATGTTCGCGGTCATGGCGCCGCCCGCGGACAGGCCGGTGATGTGGACCCGCCGGGGGTCGCCGCCGTACAGCGTCAGGGCCTTGTCGACCATCTGCCGCAGCGACAGGGCCTCGCCCTGGCCGCGCCCGCTGTCGCCCGGCTCGAACCAGTTGAAGCAGGAGTTGGCGTTGTTGGCACCGCTCGTCTGCGGGAAGACCAGCGCGAAGCCGTACGCGTCGGCGAGCTTCGGCCAGCCGGAGTGGGCGTAGTAGTCCTGGGCGCTCTGCGTGCAGCCGTGCAGCGCGAGGACGAGCGGAGCGCCCGCCGGCAGCCCGTCGGGCGCATAGGTGTACATCGAGAGGTTGCCGGGGTTGGTACCGAAGCCGGTGACCTGGGTGAGACCCGCGGCGGATGCCTGCGGACCCGCGGCGATCAGGCCGCCGGTCAGGGCCAGAGCCCCGGCGACGGCTGTGACCCAGCGGCGTACGCCTGCGATGACGCGGCGGCTTCCGGAGAAGCGGAACGCGGTGTGCGACTGTCCCATGACGACTGCCTGCCTCCTGGTGGGGGGAAACGCTTCGCGTCGCCGGTCCGGGAGAGGCCCGGAGGACCGGCGTGCCGTGCATCATCGGGGCGCGCTCGCCGGCGTCGACATGGGCCGGACCACCATGTGTGGCGGGGACCTGTGTGACGGCGCTCTATGGCCCGGTCGGTGACCGGTCGTGTAGGGCCGGAGCACCTGGGCGAAGGATCTCCCCGCTGGCGAGCCGCCCTGGCGCCGGCACCCATGGTGTGGCGGTGGAAGGTGGTCGCCGGGCCCATAGGTCGCGGCGGATCGCCGTCATAGCCTCCCGCGCATCCCTGTACGCAGACCGCGACCGCGGAGGCACCCGCATGCATCGTTCCATCCGCCCACTGCCCCGCCCCCGGGGACGGTGGGCGGCGGCAGCCCTGGCGCTGGCCGCCCTCGCCCTCACCCCCGCGCCCGCCACGGCGGCACCGGATCGCTGCGCCCACCCCCCGGGCGTGCGGGTACCGGGAGCCGAGCACCAACGGGCGTCCTGCCTGGCGGAGTTGACCACGGCCGGCACGGTCGCCTCGGGGCACACCGATCCGGCCGACTGGGCCGGACTGACACCGAAGGACCTGGCCGTCCCCAGCGGGGTGCCCGGCGTCCAGATCGACGGCTACTTCCCCGACACCTCGATCACCAACACCAACCACGGCTGGCGGCACGACGCCCAGTTCGTCATCCGCCTGCCCGACCGCTGGAACGGCGGCCTGGTGGTCGCGGGCACCCCCGGCAACCGCGAGCAGTACGCCAACGACCGGGCCATCGCCGACTGGGTGCTCTCCCGCGGCTATGCCTACGCGGCCACCGACAAGGGCAACACCGGCCTCGCCTTCCACCGGGACGGAAGGAAGCCGGGCGACGCCATCGCCGAATGGAACGACCGGCTCACCCAGCTCACCCGGGCCGCCCGCGCCACGGTCGCCCGGCACTACCACCGCCCGCCGGCCCGCACGCTGGTGACCGGCGTGTCCAACGGCGGTTACCTCGTGCGCTGGCAGCTGGAGAACCACCCCGAGCTGTACGACGGGGGAGTGGACTGGGAGGGCACCCTGTGGCGCTCCGACGGCCCCACCCTCCTGGACTTCCTGCCGCTGGCGCTGCGCCACTACCCCGGGTACGCCGCCGGGGGAGCGCAGACCGGCCCGGCGCGCGCGGCCCTGCACGCCGCCGGTTTCCCGGCCGGGTCGGAGTTCCTGTGGCCGTACCACCACCAGGTGTACTGGGACCTGACCCAGCGCCTCTACCGCGAGGAACTGGACCCCGGCTTCGACGGGCCGGCCGAGGCCGGCACACCCTTCTGCGCGCCGGGCACACCGGCCTGTGACGCCGACTACGACTACGCCTCCCGGCCCGACGAGGTGAGAGCAGCCGTGGCGAGGATCGGGCTGACCGGGCGGATCGGCAAGCCGCTCATCACCCTGCACGGCACCCTGGACGTCCTGCTGCCGATCAGCCGCGACTCCGACGTCTACGCCCGCATGGTGCGCGAGGCGGGCCGCGGGCCTGCGCACCGCTACTACCGCATCGAGGGCGGCACCCACACCGACGCCCTGGCCGACACCCACCCGGACCGCCTGCGCCCGCTCACTCCGTGCCACCGGTCGGCCTTCACCGCGCTGGAGGACTGGCTCGCCTCAGGGCACCGCCCACCCGCCTCCCGCACGGTCCCCCGGCCCCCCGGGAGCGACCCGGCGACCCTGGCGAACAGCTGCTCCCTGACGTGATCGCCGGGCCGTCGCCCTCAGGGAGCGACCGGCTTCCTGGTGCGCTCGCTCTCGTCCTGGACCAGCAGGGAGAGCAGGGACGCCACCGGGAGGCCGGCTTCGGCCGGGTGCCGCAGTACCTTGTCGGGCTCGACTCGGTAGGTGTTGGTGCGTCCCTCGCGGGTGTGCGAGAGGTACCCGGCCTGCTTCAGATCGGAGATGATCCGCGACACGGCCCGCTCGGTGAGCCGGCAGCGGGCGGCGATCTCGCGGATGCGGATGTTCGGGTTGTCGGCGATGGCCGCCAGGACCCGCGCGTGGCTGGTGATGAACGTCCATCCGGTGTGTGATTCGGGCACTCCAACCATGCCCGGCATTTTAAGGGGGGCGTTGCCGGAACGCAGATACATGACATACTTTTCCGGCAACAGATGTCGTGCTCCCGTGAGGGAGCCGCAGGGAGGAGCCCGAGGTGCCCTGGGAGGAAGCCGCCGCACCGGCAGTCATGAGCAACCGCAGTGGGGCGTCCCTTCCCGAGCAGCGCACCGGGCCCGCCACGTCCGGGACTGCCGTGGAGCGGTACGCACACCGAGAGGCCTGCGTCGTCGTCGCGCGCGGGGCCTACGACATGGACTCGATCACGCCCCTGGCCGACGCGCTGCGGGAAGCGGCCCGGAAGCATCCGAAGGTGATCCTGGACGCCTCAGGCGTGACCTTCGCGGACTCGACGTTCCTGAACCTGCTGATCCTCACCCACCAGGCGGGCACCCTGCGCGTGGTCGCACCGTCCCCCCAGGTGCGGCGGCTCTGCGAGATCACCGGGGTCGACGGCCTCCTGGAGCTGCGAGCCACCGTCGAGGACGCCGTCGCCTCCTGAGCGCGGCCCGGGCCGAGCACTGATCGGCCCGCAGGGAGAGCGGGCCGGAACCGTTCGCCGCGGACCGGGGAGCGGTCCCCCGGCCCCTACGGTTACCGTGGAGGACGTGCTGGAGCTCTGCCGTGAGCCCGATCCGGGAGCGGTGGCGTCCTCCCGGGCGGTCACCGTCTCCTGCGGAGTGCTCCGATGACGGGCGCGACCGGCGACGCCCCGGGCTCCGAGCCCGACGACCGGACGTTCTCCGCCCTGCTGGAGGAGAGCGCCGAGGACCTGTACGAGAACGCCCCGTGCGGGTTCCTCTCCACCCTGCTCGACGGAAAGATCGCCAAGGTCAACACCACCCTGCTGGACTGGCTCGGCTACCGGCGCGCGGACCTGGTCGGCCGCCGGACCTTCGCCGACCTCCTCACCGCCGGCGGCAGGCTGTACCACGAGACGCACTTCGCGCCGCTGCTGCGCATGCAGGGCGAGATCAGCGGCATCGCGCTGGAGCTGAGGGCGGCCGACGGCAGCCGGCTTCCGGTGCTGGTGACCTCGACCGTCAAGCGGGGCAGCGACGGTGAGCCCCTGCTGATCCGCACCACCGTCTTCGACGCCCGCGACCGCCGCTCCTACGAGGAGGAGCTGCTGCGCGCCCGCCAGGAGTCCGAGCGCGAACGCGAACGGCTCAAGCAGCTCGCCGCCACCCTGCAGGCGACGCTGCTGCCACCGGCCCTGGAGAACGTGCCGGGCCTGGACGTGGCCGCCTACTACCACATCGCCTCGGCGGACGAGGTCGGCGGCGACTTCTACGACCTCTTCCCGCTCGCCGCGGGCGCCTGGGGCCTCTTCCTGGGCGACGTCTGCGGCAAGGGCGCCACCGCCGCGGCCGTCACCTCCCTGGCCCGCTACACCCTGCGCGCCGCGGCCGTCTACGACCCCTCCCCGGCCGCCGTGCTGAGGACCCTCAACACCGTCCTCCACCACGAGTACTCCAGCGCCGACGACCCCCGGTTCTGCACCGTCGTCTTCGGCCTGCTCACCCCCGACGACGACCGCAGCGGCTTCCACATCACCCTGGCCGGCGGCGGCCACCCGCCCGCTCTGCTGCTCCGCGCCGACGGAACCGCCGACCATCTGCCCACCCCCGGCGGCCAGCTCATCGGCGTGATCCCCGACGCCCACATCGCCACCACCGCCTTCCGCCTCGCCCCCGGAGACACCCTGCTCCTGTACACCGACGGCCTCACCGAGGCGCACACCGCCGCGAACGGCAGCGACCGCTACGGTGACGACGCCCTTCTCGACTTCGTCCGGGCGCTGGCGCCGACCACCGCGCGGCACACCGTCGCAGCCGTCCGCGACCTTCTCGCCGACCTCGGCCCCGGCGTGGAGGACGACGCCGCCGTCCTCGCCGTCCACGCGCCCCGGCAGCCCCGCTGACTTCAGCCGCAGAACGCGGTGTCCACGGACTTCATCACCGCCAGGGCCCCCTTCGTGGCGTCGCCGAAGGTCCCCGGCAGGGCGGTCACCGCGAGCCCGACGGAACGCCCGTCGTCCGTGGCGCCCCCACGGGTCTCGTACCCGTCGATGTCGCCGCCGTGCCCCCAGTAGACGCCCCCGCAGCTGAGCGGGACGCTGAACACGCCGAGCCCGTACCGCCAGCCCGGGAGCAGCGGGGCGTCGACCGTCCTGCGCATCTCGGCCAGTTCCCGGGCCGGCAGCAGCCTGCCCTCGATGAGGACACGCGCGAACTTCGCCAGATCGCCGGGCGTTGAGATCAACTGGCCGGCTGCCCCGCCCCAGGACGGGTCGATCTCGGTCACGTCGATGACCCTGCGGCTGTGCGGGTCGCTCAGGGCGTAGCCGTGCGCGTGGGGCCGGCGGAGGGTCTGGTCGCCCGCTTGCGGCCAGTAGGTGTGGCGCAACCCGGCCTTGCTGATGACGCGTTCGGCTATCTGCTCCTGCACCGGGCGGTCGGTGACGCGCTCGATCAGGAGCCCGGCCAGCAGGTAGTTGGTGTTGCTGTACTTCCACCGGGTGCCGGGGGCGAACTCCGCAGGGTGGGCCAGGGCGGCGGCGAGCAGGTCGTGGGGCTGGAAGAACCTGTGCTGGACCTTCGCGAAGTCCTCCAGCCCCAGGTGGTCGGTGTAGTTGGGGAGGCCGCTGGTGTGCTGCAGGAGCTGCCGCACGGTGATGCGGCGGCCGTCGATGCCCCTGCCGCGCACCAGACCGGGCAGGTACGTCTCGACGGACTCGTCCAGGCGGACTTTGCCCTCGGCCACCAGCTGCAGGACCACGACCGCGGTGAACGTCTTCGTGTTGCTGCCCGCCCGGACGTAGCCGTCACGGGGCACCGGCGCGCGCTCGCCCAGCCGGGCGGACCCGGCCACCAGCGACCTCGTCCGGCCGTCCTTGTTCACCCAGGCCATCACGGCAGGGAACTTCTCCTCGCTCACCAGCGAGTCGATGCTCTTCTGCAGGGGCGACGCGGACGGCGGGCGTGCCACCGCCGCGTCGGTCACGGTGGCGCCCACCAGGACCGCCGCCGCCGTGGCCAACAGGGCCTTGTGCAGCCTCGAGGTGATCTTCCGGTTCATCGGCGTTCCTCCGTCGTCGGGTTCGGCACCGGAGACGTTTCCAGGAACTACCGCCGAGATCACTGGGGTTGGGCACCGAAGACGGGGTGTACCTGGCACCACCCGGGCCGGATCGGCCGCGGCGACGCCGACGGCGGATCCGGCCCGGGACCGCCGGGCTGAACCGCCCGTCGCCTACGCCCCGTCGGGGTGCGCCGCCGGACGCTGCCACCAGGCGGCCGTCGCGTCCCGGAGGGTGTTGGTGCCGCAGTGCACCTCACCCATACCGAGGTGGTACGTGTACCAGTCGTCGATGTACGACACCCGCATGCCGGTCCGCTGGTAGGCGGCGGACACGGCCTCGGTGAAGACGTCCTCGCCGTCGACGACCGGTCCCCACTGGCGCGGGGCGAGGTAGCGGTCGCGGGTCAGGAGTACGCCGTTGACCGCGCCCGGAACGTACGCGCTGGTCGTCACCGTGTCCGGAGCCGCCACACGCCGGCCGGCCGGGTTCTCGGCGAGCCACTTCTGCTGGCCGAAGTCTTTGAGGCTGTCCACCAGGCCGGAGCCGGCGCCCATGCGCGTCAGCCGAGGCACGGGAACCTCCCGGCCGTCGGCGGTCAGGGCCTCCGAGTCACGGGTGTACAGGGCGGGCACGCGGACGATCTCCTCGTCGGTGACCCCCGTCTCACGCTTGAGGACCTCCAGGTTGGCCGCGATGCGCCGCGCCGCCATCTCGTTGTCGGCCACCAGGTGGCGGGAGGCGAGCGCCTGGTCGATGGTCTCCTCGGGCGCCGGGCTGTCACTGCGGCCGGGGACGGAGAACATCTTCGTGCTGCCGTGGCCGTCGCGCTGGGCGTCGCGCAGCAGTTGCAGCCCCGCCCGCGGGTCCGCGACGCCGAGGCGCCAGCCGCGCGGGGTGTCGGCGGGCAGGAACTGCACGAACTCGTCGACGTGGCCCACGCCCAGCCAGGAGGTGTCCAGCAGCAACGGGTCCTGCATGCCCTGCGACGCGAGCAGCGTCCGCATCACCTTCGACGGCCGCGCCCCGCTGTCCCTGCGCTCGCCCATGATGATCCGCCCGGCCGGGAACGAGCGGCCGTTGTGCGTGTAGGGCGGGATGGTCTCCAGGTTCCCCATGGAGTTCAGCGACCAGTCGTCGGGCTCCGCCCGGTCGGTGACCTGCACGACCCCGATGTCCCGGCCGCGCACCTTCTCGAACAGCTCCCGGCCGGCGTCGCGGTCCGGCTGGGCGGAGCGCAGCATCACGCGCATCACGTGCCGCCGGCCGCCCGGCCCGGTCATGCTGACATAGGCCGGTTCGACGAAGTCCTGGGCCCAGGGGTCGGCGTACTTGGTGAACTTGACCAGCGGCGTGGTGATCCCGGCCTTCCCGACCTCCTTCGCGAGTTCGGCGACGAACTTCTGCTGCAGCCGGCTGTACGGCCCCTGGCCCTGGACCTCCGTGACCATCACCTGCTGGGTGTTCTGCAGGTGATGGTGGGTCAGCAGCGGTGCGACGCGCAGGGTCACGGCGTCGGAGGTGGTTCTCCCGCCGGACGTCACCGTCAGCCGGACCACCGCGCGGCCGTCCCACCTGGCTCTGTCCCGGACGACGTCGGTGGCCTCGACACCGAACTCCGCCCCGGCACGCAACTCGGCTGCGGTCAGCCGGGTCCGGGCCGTCACCGGCACCCACTTCCCGGCACGCCTGAGGAAGAGATGCGCGTGGTCCCCTCCCGTGGTGATCTTCAGTGTGCCCTTGGCGTCCGCCGGAAGGCCCGGCAGGGGCACGGATCGGACCCGGGCGAGGTCGGCGGCGTCCGCGGTGCCGTTGACCTGCGTGTCGGAACCGTCGTCGCACGCGGCCAGCTTCGCGTCGGACAGCGGGCTGCCGCCGGGCCCGGTGACCGGGCACCGCTTGGCGTCGTCGTCGATGTTGGGCAGGAAGACGGCGCCACGCTCGACGGACCAGCCGTCCTCACCCCTCTTGTCGCTGCCACCGGTGACGTCGACCCGCCCGTCGCGGTTCACATCCGCCCGTAGGTCGGCACGTCCCGCCGCGTCGGCGGCGGACGCGGGTCCGGCCGGACCGGCCAGTACGGACCCCGCGGCGGCGATGGCCAGCACCACCGATCCGGCCGGGTACAGGCGCGGACGTATACGTATACGTGAACGCACAGCACGTTCCTCTCAGTTGCGGGTTTTCGCCCTGAAAGAGGAGGGGGAGTGGCTGTGCGTTCACTGTGGGGCCGGAGTTGCCTACCTTCCGCGACTTCGGTTTCCTGACGGAAAATCAGGACATCCGCCGTCCATGTCTCACGAGTCGATGGTGCAGGCCGCTTCCGGGGACGGCGGTTCCAGTCCCGCCCTCGTCCCGATCCTGTGTCTCTTCCTCGTCATGGGCCTGGTCCAGGTGATACGCCCCCAACTGCTCTGGCGGCTGAACAGCCGGCTCCAGCGAGGCTGGGTGAAGAACCCGGAGGCCGCCGAACCCACGGCCAAGGGGTACGCCATGGAG
Organism: Streptomyces sp. NPDC094143; assembly: GCF_040303825.1. Classification (NCBI taxonomy): domain Bacteria; kingdom Bacillati; phylum Actinomycetota; class Actinomycetes; order Kitasatosporales; family Streptomycetaceae; genus Streptomyces; species Streptomyces sp. NPDC094143. The sequence continues at coordinate 58,731 of NZ_JBEOTZ010000025.1, read as the reverse complement.
CGCGTGGTCGGGGTGCTCTTCCTCGCCATGGCCGTCTGGATGCTGGTGCGGGCGGTGTGAGCACGGGCGAGCCGTGCTGAACCCCGCACCGGTCACGGGCCGGTCGCCGCCTGCTGGTCGACGGCGATGCCCAGCCGGTCCGCCACGCTCGTCAGGGCCGTGCCCAGCGGAAGGGAGACCCGGGTGAGAGCGTGCTGGTCGCCTCGGGTCGGGTCCCGGTTGACGATCAGCACCGGCTTTCCGGCCCGCGCCGCCTGACGGACGAAGCGGAGCCCGGACATCACCGTCAGCGAGGACCCCAGGACCAGCACCGAGGACGCAGCCCGGACCAGCTCGCGGCAGTGCTCGACGCGCTGCGGCGGAACGGCCTCGCCGAAGAACACCACGTCCGGTTTGAGGACGCCGCCGCAGGCCGCGCACGGCACCACCCGGAAACCGGCGACCTGGTCGTCCGTGAGGTCGGCGTCGCCGTCCGGGTTGATGCCGGCGGCCACGGGCTCGAACCCCGGATTGGCCTCCTCCAGGCGCCGCGCCAGCTCACGGCGCGGGCTGCGCGCGCCGCAGGACAGGCAGACCACCCGGTCCAGGGCCCCGTGGAGTTCCACGACGTCCTCGCTGCCGGCGGCCTGGTGCAGGCCGTCCACGTTCTGGGTGATGACGCCCGAGAGCAGGCCGTGCCGCCCGAACGCGGCCACGGCCCGGTGCCCGGCGTTGGGGCGGGCCCGGCCGAAGGTGCGCCAGCCGAGGTGGCTGCGCGCCCAGTACCGGCGCCTGGCCTGCGCCCCGGCGACGAAGTCCTGGTAGGTCATCGGCGTGTGCCGGCTCAGGCTCCCGCCCTCGCCCCGGTAGTCGGGAATGCCCGACTCGGTGGAGAGACCCGCACCGCTCAGCACCAGCACACCGCCGGTGCCCAGCGCGTCGGCGACCGGCTCCAGGTCCGTGCTGCCCGGCGGCAGGTCCTCGCCGGGCGTCCAGCTCAGGGTGGGGCGCATGCGCATGCCGTCAGGGTACGGAACCGCGGCCCCCGGCGGGGCGGCGCGGTCTGCGCCGTGACCGGGTGACCCCGGACCGTCCGGTCGCTCGCGCACGGTGGACGTGGGCGGTCAGTGCGGTCGCTCGCGCACGGCGGACGTGGGCCGTCCGGTCAGTGCGGTCGCTCGCGCACGGTGGACGTGGGCCGTCCGGTCAGTGCGGTCGCTCGCGCACGGTGGACGTGGGCCGTCCGGTCGCCCGCCCCCGGTGCGTCGGCGCGGCCGGCGTCGGCTCGGCCGTCCCGCGCCCTGATAGCGCGCCGCGAGCCGGGCCGGCGCGACGGCGCCGAGCAGCGGTCCGAAGCCGCGCAGGGCGATGCCGTAGTGGCCGGGGACGCTCAGCGGGCTGACGATGATGCCGGCGAGCCGTCCGGCCACCGGCCGGCCTCCGAACCGGGGGGCCAACAGGCCCGGGGCCACGGGGAACCCGGCGCACAGGATCCAGGAGGCCTGGTGGGCGGTCCGCCGGAAGGCTGCGCCGGGGCGTGACGGACGCGGACTCGAAGCCCAACGCGCACCGGCCCCGGACCGCTGCTGCGTCCGGCTGCGGCCGGCGGCCTGAAACGCGCCGTCACCTGCGGGTCTGCTCGGCCGTGTCCATCCGGGCCGGCCGGCCGGTGCTGAAACCCTCGATCCGGGACAGACGGTCGGACAGCGGCGCGTACCGGTTCAGCGCCGACCGAGCGAGGGACGAGGTGAGCGATGCGTGCGGTGACGGTTCGGCCCGGCACCAAGGACTCCACGGCGGTGCGGGAAGTGCCCGACCCCGCCCCGGCCGCCGGCGAGCTGCTGGTGGACGGCCTGGCGATGGGCGTGTGCGGCACGGACAAGGAGATCGTCCGGGGCGAGTACGGCACGGCACCGCCCGGCCGTGACCGGCTGGTCCTGGGACACGAGTCCCTGGGACGGGTGCGGCAGGCGCCACCGGGAAGCGGCTTCTCGGCCGGTGACCTGGTCGCCGGGGTGGTGCGCCGTCCGGACCCCGAACCGTGCGGGGCGTGCGCCCGCGGGGAGTTCGACATGTGCCGCAACGGCCGTTACACCGAGCGCGGCATCAAGGGGATCGACGGTTACGGCGCCGAGGCGTGGTGCGTGGAGGCCGAGTACGCGGTGCGGCTGGAGCCGCATCTGGACCGCGCCGGGGTGCTCATGGAACCGACCACCGTGGTGGCCAAGGCCTGGGAACAGATCGAACGGGTCGGTGGCCGCTCGTGGTTCGAGCCTCAGCGGGTGCTGGTGACCGGGGCGGGCCCGATCGGCCTGCTTGCCGCGCTCCTCGGCGCGCAGCGGGGGCTGGACGTGCACGTCCTCGACCAGATGACCGACGGCCCGAAGCCCGGCCTGGTACGGGACCTGGGCGCCACCTACCACGCCGAGGACATCGAGCGCGTGATCACCGCCGTCCGCCCGGACGTCGTCATCGAGGCGACCGGCGCGAACGAGCCCGTGCTCGCCGCGCTGACCGGCACCGCGCCCTACGGAGTGGTGTGCCTGACCGGGGTGTCACCCGCCGGGCGCAGGGTGACCGTGGACGCGGGCGCCCTCAACCGGGAGATCGTGCTGCAGAACGACGCGGTGGTCGGCTCGGTCAACGCCAACCTGCGTCACTACCGGCAGGCCGCCGACGCCCTGGCCCGGGCCGACCTGTCCTGGCTGGAGCGCATGATCACCCGGCGGGTGCCGCTGGAGCGCGCGACGGAGGCGTTCACGCCGCAGCCGGACGACGTCAAGGTGGTCATCGAGCTCTAGACGGTGGCGACGAGTTCCCGAAGGGAAGGTTCTGAATGTCTCACAGCTCCGCTCCACTGGTCGTGGTCATGGGCGTGTCCGGCTCGGGGAAGACCACGGTGGGCCGCTCGCTGGCACAAAGCCTGGGCGTTCCCTACGCCGAGGGCGACGATTTCCACCCCGAGGCCAATGTGACGAAGATGCGGGCCGGTCACCCTCTGGACGACGAGGACCGCCGCCCCTGGCTGGAGGAGATCGCGCGCTGGCTGGCCGGCCACGCGGAGAGCGGAGGCGTGGTGACCTGCTCGGCGCTGAAGCGGCGCTACCGTGACCGGCTGGCCTCCGCCGCACCGCGCGTGTTCTTCCTGCACCTCGACGGCTCAGCCGAGCTGATCGCCGCGCGGATCTCCGCCAGGCGCGGCCACTTCATGCCGCCCGACCTGCTCCGCAGCCAGCTCGCCGACCTTGAACCGCTGGGGGAGGACGAGGCGGGCGCGGCCGTCCCGATCGACGGCACGCCCGAGGAGACCGCCGCCCTGGCCCACGCCGCCGTCGCCCCTCCGACCGCGCCCGGTGAGGCCGACGGGAGGCCATGACCGGCGTGGGTCCGGGTACCCGCCCGTCATGCCGCAGAGGCCCCCGCACCTGTACGTCAGCCGTGACCGTGTCGACGCGGCCGTGGTGCGCAGTGCGGGAACGCGGCGAGAGGACGGGCGGGACGCTTTGCTCGTGCTGGTGCCGGGCCTGGGGGCGCCGGGGTACCTGCTGCGCACGCTGGAACACTGCGCCCGGTCGGGCCCGGCCCGGCTGCTGGACGTGCCGGGCTTCCGCGATCCCGGCGGGCCGGCCTGCCCCGAGACGCTCGGGCCGCTGGCGGACACGGTGGCGCGGTGGCTGGCCGTCGTGCCGCAGGCGCCCGTGGTGCTCGCCGGGCACTCCACCGGCGCCCAGGTGGCGCTGCACGCGGCCCTGCGCGCCCCCGAGCGGGTCCGCTCCCTGATCCTGCTCTCCCCGACCTTTCCGCCCCACCTGCGCCGGATGCGCCCGCTCCTCGGCGCACTCGCCCGCACGGTGGTCCACGAGCCCCCGGACGTCGTCCCGGCCGTGCTGCCCACCTACCTGAAGGCCGGCCCGCGGCGACTGCTGACCTGCGTCCGGTCGGCCCAGGCCGACGCGCCCGAGGACGTCCTGCCCTCGGTGGCCTGCCCCGTCACCGTCGTGGCGGGGGAGAGGGACGCGCTGTGCCCACCGGACTGGGCCGGGCACCTGGCCCGCCGGGCAGCCGACGGCCGCGCCCTGCCGGCCCCGGGCGCGCACGCGTTTCCCCACCGCCACCCCGCCGTGACCGCCGGGATTCTGGCGCAGGCCCGGGACGGGTGGCCGTGACGCGTTCCCGATGCCACGGCGACGCCGGAGCCAGCGGGCGTCCGCCCCCGTACGCCCGGAATTCCCCTGCTGACGCGATCCGTTGAGATCATCCACATCGGTTTCCACCGTCTGCGCCGGGTTCAGACCCGCTTGAGCGTGATGCCGCGGCTTTCGAGCGCCCGGGTCTCGTCGGCGGGTGCGGTGGTGTCGGTGACGAGGACGTGCACCAGGGTCGAAGGCCCGACGTAGGCCTGGGTGGTGCGGCCGAGTTTGCTGCCGTCGGCGGCGGCGATGATGCGGCGCGCCGAGGTGATGCCCGCCTTCTTCACCGCCGCTTCGTCGAGGTCGTAGGCGGTCATGCCGTCGTCGGCGCTCAGTCCGCAGCAGCCCAGGACGGCGGTGTCGAAACGCAGCGCCGCCAGGGAGGCGAGGGTGAGGGGGCCGGTGAGGGCGCCCTCACCGGTGCGGGGCCGGCCTCCGGGGACCAGCAGCCGGGTCGGCTCGGGGGCGTCGCTCAGGATGGCGATCGCCTGCAGAGACAGCGGCATCACGGTGACCTGCCGGCCGTGCAGCAGACGGGCGACCTCCAGACAGGTCGTGCCACTGTCGAGCAGGACGGTCTCGCCGTCGTTGACGAGCGAGGCCACCTCCGCCGCGATGCGGCGCTTGGCGTCGACGGCTTCGTGGGCGCGCAGCGCGAAGGGAGGCTCGTCGCCGCGCAGGAGGAGGGTGCGCGCGCCGCCGCGGAACCGTTCGAGGACGCCTTGCGCGGCCAGATGGTCCAGATCGCGACGGATGGTCATCTCCGAGGCGCCGGTCAGGTCGGCGAGCTCGGCGACGGTGGCCGTGCCGGCCCCCTGGACGGCCTGGGCGATCAGTCGGTGGCGTTCCGCGGTGCTCATACGGTGATTCAACACCATCCCATCGAACGGAATAGGTGTTTGGAGTCGCGCGTTTCAAACATGTAAATTGTTCGTTATGGTGTTCCGTATGGAAAGAACGCTGCGGACGGCCCGCGTTGCCACATTCGTCTACTTCGTACTCAACGGCACCTTGCTGGGCATGTGGGTGGTGCAAATCCCGGCCATCGAGGAGCGCGTGGGCATCAGTCACGCCGCCTTGGGCGGATTCCTCGTGCTGTTGGGGGCCGGGGCGTTCGTCGGCATGCAGGCCGGCGGGCGGCTGTCCGACCGGCTCGGCACCCGCACCGTCGTCCCCCTGGCCGGCGCGCTGTGCGGCGCGACCCTGGTGCTGCCGGGGCTCGCCGGTCAGCCCTGGGTCCTCGGAGCCGCCCTGCTGCTCTTCGGCTTCGGCAACGGCACCCTCGACGTCAGCATGAACGCACATGCCGTGCAGGTCGAGAAGGCGTACGAGCGGCCCGTCATGTCGGCGTTCCACGCCACGTTCTCCGTCGGCGGTGTCCTGGCCGCCGTCGCTGGTGCCGCGGCCGCCGACGTCGGGTGGAGCCCGGCCACCACGCTCGGCACCGCCGCGGGCGTCGGCGTCGTCGTCGCCCTGGTGGCGGCCCGCGGTCTGCTGCCCGCCGTGCAGGCCGCCCCAGCGGCGGACGCCGGGGGCGAGTCCGCGACGGGCAAGCGCGCCGTTCCCGGCCGGATCTGGCTCCTGGCCGTCCTGGCCCTGCTCGTCATGCTGTGCGAAGGGGCCGCCAACGACTGGAGCGTGCTGCACCTGGAGGACGTCCTGGGCGCGCCGGAGAGCACCGCCGCCTTCGCCTACGGGACGTATGCGGCCACCATGACCGCGGGCCGGCTCGTGGCCGACCGGATATCCGCGCGCTTCGGGCCGGTCGCCGTCCTGCGGTACGGCGCCGCTGTGGCCGCCGCCGGCATCACGATCGTGGCCCTGACGCCCTGGATCTGGGCGGCCCTGACCGGCTGGGCGCTGTTCGGACTTGGCCTGTCCGGCTGCATCCCGCAGCTGTTCAGCGCCGCCGGGCACACCGACCCCTCGGCGGCGGGCACCAACGTCTCCCGGGTCGCCGGGCTCGGCTACATCGGCATGCTCGCAGGGCCCGCCGTCATCGGCTGGATGACCCACCTCACGCCCCTGAACCACACCTTCCTGCTGCTCACCCTGTTCTGCGCGACAGCCGCCGCGGCGGCGGGCATTCTTCGGCCCGGCTCCCCGAAGGAGCCTCACGAGAGTGCGGCGCACTCGACGGCATCGGGCGGGTGACCCAGGCGACCAGGCGGTGCGCACCGGCGGCGGGAAACAGCGAAGGCAAGGAGAGAGATCTCCTTGCCTGTCTCAAGGTATAGCGCACCGGGGGGCTTGCGGCAAGGCCCCGGGCAGGGCGCAGAATCGTCGGCCGAGACCACGACCTGCGGAAACGGGGCACTGCATGCCTGAGTTCTTGTCGCATCGGAGCACGGCTGCCACGGGGGTGCCGCGATGACCGAGCAGTACGTGCTGGACCTTCGGGAGATCGACCGGGCGCAGGTCGCGGTCGCGGGCGGCAAGGGCGCCCACCTGGGCGCGCTGTCCCGGATCGAGGGGGTGCGCGTCCCGGACGGCTTCTGCGTGACGACGGACGCCTTCCGGCGGGCCATGGCCGAGGTGCCCTCGATCGAGGCCGAGCTGGACCGGCTGTCGCGGGTGGACCCGGAGGACCGGGACGCGATCCGCACGCTCAGCGCGCGGATCCGCCGCACCGTCGAAGAGGCCGCCGTCCCGGACGACATCGCGGCGTCGGTCACCCGCTCCCTCGCGCGCCTCGGCGAGGACGCCGCCTGCGCCGTCCGCTCCAGCGCGACAGCGGAGGACCTGCCGACGGCCTCGTTCGCCGGCCAGCAGGACACCTACCTCAACGTCGTCGGGGCACCGGAGATTCTGCGGCACATCAGCCGCTGCTGGGCCTCGCTGTTCACCGAGCGGGCCGTGACCTACCGGCGGCGCAACGGCATCGGCCACCGCACCGTCCACATGGCCGTCGTCGTGCAGCGGATGGTCTTCCCGCAGGCGGCGGGCATCCTGTTCACGGCCGACCCCGTCACGGGCAACCGCAAGGTCGCCACCGTGGACGCCGGCTTCGGCCTCGGCGAGGCACTGGTCTCCGGCCTGGTGAACCCGGACGTCTTCACGGTGCGCGACGGCCAAGTCGTCGCCAGGACCATCGCTGCCAAGGAGCGCGCCGTGCACGCCCTGCCGGGCGGCGGCACACACCAGGTGGAGATCGACCCGCGACGGCAGGAGCAACCGGCGCTGACGGACGAGCAGGCCGTGCGGCTCGTGCGGCTCGGACGGCGCATCGAGGCGCACTTCGGCCGTCCCCAGGACATCGAGTGGTGCCTGCTCGACGACGACTTCCGGATCGTCCAGAGCCGGCCGATCACGACTCTGTTCCCCGTCCCCGAGACCGGTGACCGGGAGAACCACGTCTACGTCTCCGTCGGGCACCAGCAGATGATGACCGACGCCATGAAGCCCCTGGGGCACTCCATGTGGCGCCTGACGGCCATGGCACCGATGCACGAGGCCGGCGGCAGGCTGTTCGTCGACGTCACCCGGCGCCTTGCCTCGCCCGCGAGCCGCGCCGGTCTCCTGGACCTCATGGGCCGGGGCGATCCGCTGGTCAGAGACGCGCTGGAGACCATCCTCGAACGAGGCGATTTCATCCCCTCGCTGCCGGACACGTCACCCGCCGGACCGCCGGCCGGTGGCGCCCCCGCCCCGATCGAGACCGACCCGGCCATCGTCACCGAGCTGATCGAGCGCAGCGAGGTGTCCGTCGCCGCCCTGAGGCGCGAGATCCGGACGAAGAACGGACCTGAGCTGTTCGACTTCCTGCTGGAAGCCTTCGAGGAGCACAAGCGGGTCCTCGGCGATCCGCTGAGCATGCAGGCGATCATGGCCGGCATGGAGGCCACCTGGTGGCTCAACGACAAGCTGGGGGAGTGGCTGGGCGAGAAGAACGCGGCCGACACGCTCACGCTGTCCGCCCCGGGCAACATCACGTCGGAGATGGGACTCGGACTGCTCGACGTCGCCGACGTCATCCGCCCGCACCCACGGGTGGTTGCCTTCCTCCAGGGCGTCGAGGACGACGACTTCCTGGACCGATTGGCGAAACTCCCCGGCGGCAGCGAGGCACGCGACGCGATCGAGGCCTACCTCGACCGGTACGGCATGCGCTGCGCCGGCGAGATCGACATCACCCGGCCCCGCTGGCGGGAACGGCCCAGCACGCTCGTGCCGGCGATCCTCGACAACGTCAGGAACTTCGAGCCGGGCGCCGCCCGGCGGCGCTTCGAGCAGGGGTCGCAGGAGGCCCGGAGGAAGGAACAGGACGTGCTGGCACGCCTGCGGGCCCTGCCGGACGGGGACCGGAAGGCGGACGAGACCAAGCGGATGATCGACCGCGTCCGCACCTTCATCGGGTACCGGGAGTACCCCAAGTACGGCATCGTCAGCCGCTACCTCCTCTACAAGCAGGCCCTGCTGGAGGAGGCCGAGCGGCTCGTGCGGGCCGGCGTGCTCGCCGCGCGGGAGGACGTCTTCTACCTCACGTTCCAGGAGTTCCACGACGCGGTGCGCTCCCGCCGGGTGGACGCCGGCCTCGTCCGGCAGCGCAAGGAGGCGTTCCGGTCGTACCAGGCACTCACCCCGCCCCGGGTGCTCACCTCGGACGGAGAGGCCCTGAACGGGGCGTACCGGCGCGAGGACGTACCGGCCGGCGCCCTGATCGGCCTGGCCGTGTCCGCCGGGACCGTCGAGGGCAGGGCCCGCGTCGTCCTGGACATGGCGCGAGCCGACCTGGAGGCGGGCGACATCCTCATCACCGCCTACACCGATCCCAGCTGGTCACCCCTGTTCGTCGGCATCGCGGGTCTGGTCACGGAGGTGGGCGGCCTCATGACCCATGGCGCGGTGATCGCCCGCGAGTACGGCCTGCCGGCCGTCGTCGGAGTCGATCGGGCGACCCGCCTCATCCGCGACGGTCAGCGCATCCGCGTCCACGGAAGCGACGGGTACGTCGAGATTTTGCCCTGACCGAGCACGTCGGGCCCAGCCCGGCGAGGGCGCCGGCGCGCGCCACGACCGCGACGGGGAGGAGCGTTGATCGCGGCGCACCTGGCCGCTTTCCTCCTGGTGCCCGGCGCGCTGACCCACGGGGGCGTCCACCTTCCGCAGTCACGCTGACGGGACGGGGAGCGACCGGTCCGCGGGCCCTGCCTCCGGCTCGCGGATCGGGGCGGTCCCGGTGGGGCGGCTGTGGCCGCTCGTCCACCCCGCCGACTCGTCCGGGCACGGCATCAGGCACCGTAGGAACGGTGGCGGCGCGACGACGCGCCGCCAGCCGAGCGGACGGGGTTCCCGCACCGTCGCCCACCAGAACCCGAAGGGGAGCTGCACCATGCGTGTCGTCCTGGCCCACGACCTGGGGGAGGGGCCCCGATGAGCGGAGCCGAGGAACCCGTCCTCTTCCACACCACCGGCCGCGCCGCCCACATCACGCTCAACCGGCCTCGCGCCCTGAACGCCCTCACGCACACGATGGTCCGCCGCATCGACGAGGCGCTCACCGCGTGGGAGACCGACCCGGCCGTGGCGACCGTCGTCATCACCGGCGCGGGGGAGCGGGGCCTGTGTGCCGGCGGCGACATCCGCGCCATCCACGACGACGCCCGCGACGGTGACGGTTCCGCCACCCGGGCGTTCTGGCGCGACGAGTACCGCCTCAACGCCCGGATCGCCCGCTACCCCAAGCCGTACCTGGCCGTGATGGACGGCATCGTGATGGGCGGCGGTGTCGGCGTCTCGGCCCACGGCGGCGTCCGCGTCGTCACCGAGCGGTCCCGGGTCGCCATGCCCGAGACCGGCATCGGCTTCGTGCCGGACGTCGGCGGCACCCATCTGCTCGCCCGGGCCCCTGGCGAGCTGGGCACCCACCTGGCCCTGACCGGGGCGCAGACCGGTGCCGCCGACGCGCTGCTGTGCGGGCTCGCCGACCACTACGTGCCGTCGGCCTCGCTTCGCCCTCTCCTGGACTCCTTGGCCGAACTGCCCGTGAACGAGGCGCTGGCCGCCGTCGCGCGCACACCCCCGCAGGGTGTCCTGGACGACCAGCGCGACTGGATCGACACCTGCTACGCGGCCGACACCGTCGAAGAGATCGTGCACCGGCTGCTCGCACACGGCGACCCCGCGGCCAAGGAGGCGGCCGAGTCCCTGCTCGCCAAGTCGCCGACCGCCCTCAAGGTCACCCTCGCCTCCCTGCGCCGGGCCCGGGAACTCGGGCTCCTGGAGCGCGTCCTGGACCAGGAGTACCGGGTCTCCTGCGCCGCCCTGGGCACATCCGACCTGGTCGAGGGAATCCGCGCGCAGGTCGTCGACAAGGACCGCAGGCCGCGCTGGGCACCGAAGACCCTCGCCGAGGTCACGGACGCCGATGTCGAACGCTTCTTCACCCCGCTCGGCGCGTGCGAACTCGCTCTCGCGGCGGCAGACGCAACTCGCGCGGACCCTCGCCCGTAGCGCGGCCGTCGTCGGCCCCGTAGGGGCTCGGCGATCCGGCCGCCCGGCGTGCCGCACACCTGCGCCGAGCGGCCGGAGCGGCCCCGCCGGGCGGGTCAGAGCATGAGCAGCAACCGCGTGTGCGAGACGAGCTTGCGGTTGACGCTGGTGCTCTGCACGAAGATGGTGAAGTCGTCGTTGTGGTCCGGCTTGACGCGCACCTCCGTGTTCGGCAGGCCCAGCAGGGCCCGGGCCGTGGGACCCGTGTACACGCGGTCGGTCTTCTTCTCCAGCACCGCTATCTGCTTCTGCGCCTGGATCTTCTCGGACTTGCTCAGCTGGTAGAACGCCGCCCCCGTGCGGTACGTGTGCCCGCACTCGGTGACCCACTCCCGGATCCCCGCGTCGCGAGCCACCGGGATCAGCTGGTACTTCGACGGATCGATCGGGGTGAGCCCGGCCGCCTTGATGGTGTCCTGGTTGACGGCGTCCGCGCCGGTGGAGAACACCGCCCGCGATCCCCGGATGCCCTGGGTGCGGCCCACCATGAAGTTCTCGGTGGCCTGCCGGATGACCTGTCCGGCCTCTTCGAGCCCCTGGGTGCTGGTGGCGTCCCAGATGGCGATGTTGTCCTTGGGGAAGCCGCACTGCATGGCCTCGCGCTTGCCCATCTGGTCGGGCACCAGGACGGCCAGGGTCCAGTTGTCCTGCTGGGTCTCCATCATGTGGGCCACGGCCTGCACCAGTTCACGCGGATCCCGGGCAGGGGCATCCTGGCACCGATGGCTCGCGTTCTCCTGGCCGTCCGTCAGCACGAACGTCAGGAAGCTGTGGTCCCCGTACAGTTGGGCCGTCTGGGCCAGCTCCCGCTGGGACTTCAGCGCGGCGGCCAGCAGTGCCGTCATCCCACCGGGCCGGTACAGCTGCTTCAGCGACGGCATGCGCAGCACGTCCTTGTCGTAGATGACGCACTCCACCTTGTCGGCGAAGACGTACACCGTGACGCGCGTCTCCTGGTCCAGCTCCCGCGAGCGGCGGGCGAGATAGGCGATCTGCTGGTCGGCCACTTCGACCACCTTGCCGCTCAGGTGCGACATGGACGAGCTGGCGTCCAGCACAAGAGCGACGTGGTTGATGTAGTTCTGGGTTCCGGTCGTCACGACTCCCCCTCGTTCCGGCGATGGTCACACCTTCTCACCCACCACTGACAATCGATCTTGGTCGCGGGTTCCGACGGTTCTTTATGAAGAGGAGACGTTTGTTCGGGCCAGATCTGTGCACCCGAAGACCTAACACAGTCTTTATACGACGAAGTGAGAGAGGCATCATGGGCATCATTGCTTGGATCATCATCGGGCTGCTCGCCGGCGTCATCGCCAAGGCTCTGATGCCGGGCAAGGACCCCGGCGGCATCATCATCACCATGCTCATCGGTATCGCCGGCGGTCTGCTCGGCGGCTGGCTCGGCAAGGTCATCTTCGGCGTCGACTCCGTGGACGGGTTCTTCGAGATCTCCACCTGGATCGCCGCGATCGTCGGCTCCATGATCCTGCTCGCCCTCTACCGCCTCGTCACCGGCAACCGGCGCACGCACCGCCACGCCTGACCGGTTGCAGGCACACACTCCGCATACACCTGGGCGGCTCCCCTCCTGTTCGCAGGAGCGGGAGCCGCCCAGGTGTATGGGCGCGGCCTCGGCACCGAGCCCGTCACGAGTCCGGGCTGCGGACGGCGGACGAGCCGTGGTGTGCGCCGGCGCGGCCACTTCACGCACGGCGACCATCGGCCTCGAACTGGCCGAAGAAGCCGCGCCGTTCGACGCCGTCCTGGTCGAAGAGGCGTCGATCATCGCCGGGACGCGCATGCTCCTCGACCACGCCGGTCTCGTCGTCGAACCGTCGAACCGTCGGCCGTGCTCGGTACCGTGACCGCTTCCGCCCGCACGCCATCGAAGGCCGGGCACGGGTGTGTGGTTCAGGGCGTGTGGACGGTGGGCCGGGGCGGCGTCGGCATGGCGTTGCCGAGGAAGAAGCTCGGGTGCGGGGGCTGGTTGTAGGCGGTGTTCTGCCAGGCCAGGGCCGTGCGGTACTGGGTGTCGTGGAGCAGTGTGGTGATGCGCGTGCCCGTCTGGTGGGGCGTGCTGTAGATGCGCAGGGCCGTGTTGGCGCTGGTGCGCCAGATGACCTCCTCGCGCCAGTCGCCGAGGATGTCACCGGACAGCACCGGCGTGGACTTCGTGCCGTTGCTGGAGGAGACGCCGGAGCCGGTCAGCAGGCGGGTGTCGCCCGAGGTGCCGTACTTGTCTATCCGGGTGCCGTCGAGGAGTTCGCGGACGGGGTCGCCGTCCCACCAGGACAGGAAGTTGACGCTGGAGGGCTCCCGGCCGAGGGAGGCGCCGGTGGCCGAGCGCAGGGTGGTGTCGGCGGCGGACCAGGCCTCGGCGCCCGCGCTGCCGGCGTACACGTCGGCGGCGACGCCCCGGCCGTTGTCGGAGCCGGACGCCGTCTGCCACAGGAGCTGGCCGGTGCGGGCGTCGGCCATCCAGGAGCCGGGCTTGCTGGAATCCTCGGAGACCTTGAAGTACTCCAGGCCCGCGCGGGAGGGGTTGAGATCGCCGACGTGGCCGGCGTCGCCGTGCCCGAGCCGGGTGGTCCACAGTCCGCTGCCGTTGTCGTCCACGGTCATCGCGCCGTAGACGATCTCGTCCTTGCCGTCGGCGTCGACGTCGGCGACGGAGAGGCTGTGGTTGCCCTGACCGTCGTAGCCCTTGCCGCTGTTGGTGGAGGACGTCGTGTCGAAGGTCCAGCGGCGGGTGAAGGAGCCGTTGCGCCAGTCCCAGGCGGCGATCACCGTCCGGGTGTAGTAGCCCCGCGCCATGATCAGGGAGGGGCGTGCGCCGTCAAGGTAGGCGGTGCCCGCCAGGAAGCGGTCGACGCGGTTGCCGTAGGAGTCGCCCCAGGAAGAGACGGTGCCCCGGCCCGGGACGTAGTCGACGCTCTGCATCGCCTTGCCCGTCTGGCCGTTGAACATCGTCAGGAACTCGGGCCCGGACAGGACGTAGCCGCTGGAGTTGCGGTGGTCGGCCGAGGGGCTGCCGATGACCGCGCCGGTGCCGTCCCTGGTGCCGTCGGCGGTCTTCATGGCGACCTCGGCCTTGCCGTCGCCGTCGTAGTCGTACACCTGGAACTGCGTGTAGTGGGCGCCGGAGCGGATGTTGCGGCCCAGGTCGATGCGCCACAGCCGGGTGCCGTCGAGTCTGACGCCGTCGACGAAGGTGTTGCCGGTGTAGCCGGACTGGGAGTTGTCCTTGGCGTTGGTGGGCTGCCACTTCAGGACGATCTCCAGCGCGCCGTCGCCGTCGAGGTCGCCGACGGAGGCGTCGTTGGCCTCGTAGGTGTACGCCACCCCGTCCGGCGTGGTGCCACCGGCGGGCGGGGATATGGGGACGTCCTTGTAGCCGGTGCGGAACTGGACCGCGCGTGCGGACGCTGCCTGTTCCGTGCCGTTGACCACCGCGCGCACCGTGTAGTCGGCAGCGTCCGCGGCGCCCGCGTCGAAGTAGTTCGTCGAGGCGGTCAGGGGTGCGGAGTTGAGTCTCGTGCCGCCGCGGTAGACGTTGAAGGAGACGTCGTTCGGGTCGGTGGCCAGCCAGCGCCAGGACACCAGGTTTCCGCTGCCGGTGTGGACACTGGTCAGGCCCCGGTCGAGCTCCTCGACCTGGCGAGTGGTCGCCGCCTGGGCGGTCTGGGGCAGGGCGACGAGCGCGGAGACGGCCAGTGCCGCCGCGGAGATCGTGCCGATCAGCCGGCCGCCCGGCCGGTGGGGTGATCGCCATGGTCGTGGCGTGGTGCGGGGACGCCGTTCTGACAGGGTCACGGTGGCCTCCGGGGCGCGGGGGGTGTGGGGTGTGGGAACGCTCCCACGAGGGGGAGAGTAGGAACGAGCTGATGCCTCGTCAAGGATTCTGTCGAGTCCGCTGTTCGCACCTGTTCGGATCCGTGAGTTCTTCGTGTCTGACGGATTGACAGACGGGAAGGGCGCCCAGAACACTGCGTCGAGCGATGCGGGCCGCAACTCGGGTCGTACGCAGTCGAATTCGTTCGACATGACCCTCACGCAGGCGTCGCGTCGCTGGGTCGTCCCCCGGCATCCCGCAGGCCCGGTCCTTCACCGTACGTCGCTCTCGCCCGCACCTCACGGACCACACCCACTTCTCGCGGTACGGCGCCACCCGCATGAGCGCCCTGGTGCTCCAGGCCGTCCGGGAACAGAACCTGCCCTCGCCACCCACCTGTGCTGACCGGGCGAGCCGCCCCCAGGGAGGAACCGAATGAGGAACCTACGGACCGCCGTCACCGCCGCGCTGGTGATCGCCCTGTCGAGCCTGGGACTCGGCGCGGGGTCCGCCGCCGGCAGCACGGCCGGGGTCGCCACGGGCGCGACGAACTGCTCGGCCGGGCCGAGCCCGTTGCGAGCGGCCGCGCAGCCGGTCACCGTATGGCTGGCCGGCGATTCCACCATGGCCGACCCGGGCTCGGCCGCCTGCCCGGTCGGCTGGGGCAGTCAGTTCGACGCCCTGTTCGACGCGGACGTCACGGTCAGGAACCAGGCCGTGGGAGGCCGCAGCATCCAGACCTGGATGTACGAGGGGAACGTGAGCGGCACCATGGGCGCCGACGGCGAGTGCCGCCTCACCTCCACCGCCTACTCGTCACGCTGGCAGGGGATGCTGAACGCGAGCACCGGCATGAAGGCCGGCGACTACCTGTTCATCCAGTTCGGCATCAACGACTCCTCCTCGACCTGTCCCCGGCACGTCGGACCGGCCCGCTACCGCCAGTTGATGACCACGATGGTGCAGGCCGCCCAGGCGAGGGGAGCCCGCCCGGTGCTGCTCACCCCCGTCGCGGCCCTCACCTGTTCCGGCAGCACGGCGACGAAGAACCGCGGTTTCGTCAACGAGACCCACGCCGTCGGATCGGCCACCGGCGCCCCGGTCGTGGACCTCCAGTCGCTCAGCGTCTCGCTCTACAACGGCCTGCGCTTCTGCCCGCACAGCGGCGACTTCGGCTCGGGGCCCGTGGGCGCCTTCTTCTGCAACGACCGCACCCACTTCGAGACCCACGGAGCGCAACGGATCGCCGGTCTGGTCGCAGGTGACGTACGCAGGCAGAACCTTCCGCTCGCCGCCTATCTCAAGTAGGGCGCGCGAGCCCGTGTGTTGGCGGCGTCACCGAGAGGGTGCCGTCCACACTCGTCGGCTGCGCCATCCGGGACGACCGGCTCCGACCAGACGGGCGAAGAGGCGGCGGATGGCGTACGTCTCCACGTCCTCGTCCAGGGCGCGGCTCCGGACGGACTGCCCTACGGCTTCGGCCATCTGCGCCTGTTCCCGCTCGACCTGGTCGCGTCGTGAACCGGTGAGCGCGTCACGCCAGCAGCATGCGCGTCCAGGTCACGGCCAGGAAGACGCAGACGAGTGTGAACAGGCCCTGCACCACCGCCGTGACCGGCATCCTCAGGCGGGCATGCACGACGGCGCCGGTCGCCGCAACGGCCGGAAGGCCCCAGACCACGAGCCAGACCAGGACGGGGACGTCGCGGGAGTGCGTCGTGGGCGAGGAGCCCGGTGACGCCGCGGTGCCCAAGCCGACCATGAGGAACAGCATCACGGCGACGACGACGATGACCGCGTCGGCGACCAGGAGCAGCAGGGCGACCGTGATGTCGATCAGCCGGGAGGGACGGTCGCGGGTCCGGAGGCGCGTCGAGGTGTCGTCGCTGTCCGCTGTCGGTGAGGCCATGACCCGACTGCAGCACGGAATGGCGTCCTCCGCCCCCGGCGGGACCACGACGGGCCGCGGGAGGGACGTAGGATCATCCGCCCCCGCCCTCAAGGAGTGTCCGTCGGGTGAGCGCCGTCCTTCCCTCGCCCCAGCCGGCCGCCCCAGGGCTGCTGCGCGTACAGCACCTCACCCGCGTCGAGGACGGTGAGCGGCTGCACGCACTCGTGTGGCGGGCGGGCGACGACTGGCGGATGATCAGCAGCGCGGTTCTCGGCGGTGGCGTCGGACGACGCGCGTGGGTCCTCAACGCCCAGGTGTCGCACGGGTACCGGCGCACCGACCCGGAGCGGCACCTCGCCGACCTCGCCCGGGAGGCCGGCGCCCGGGGGGAGGGGGTCGGGCTGATGACGGCCGCCGACGTCCGGGCGTACGGACTCGCGTGCGACGCGGGGGTGGAGGCGGTCGTCACCGCGGGGCTCGGCGTGCGCGGCTGGGCCGCCTCTCCCGCCCGGAGCACGGTCGCACCCGCAGGCCCGGGCACCGTCAACATCATCGTCGCACTGCCTGTGGCGCTGACCGACGCGGCCCTGGTCAACGCGGTCGCCACCGCCACGGAAGCCAAGGCGCAGGCGCTGCTCGAAGCGGGCTACGACTGCTCCGGCACCCCCACCGACGCCGTGTGCGTCGCCGCGCGCACGGGCCCGGGCCAGGAGGTCCACGCGTTCGCCGGCCCCCGTTCCCCGTGGGGCTCCCGCCTGGCCCGCGCCGTCCACGCAGCCGTGCTGAGTGCGGCGTCCCGCGCACAGTGACGCGGCCGTCGACGGGGCTGCGCCGAGTGCGGTGTCCCGCGCCACGCGGCCGTCCACGCAGCCGTGCTGAGCGTCGCGTCCCGTGCCACGCGGCCGCTTACGGAGCCGTGCTGAGCGTCGCGTCCCGTGCCACGCGGCCGCTTACGGAGCCGTGCTGAGCGTCGCGTCCCGCGCACAGTGACGCGGCCCCCGCTCGGGGCGGTGCCGGGCAGGCAAGTCTCCCGGTCTCTGTCGCTCAGCCCGCCTCGGCACATGCCTCCGCTTCCGCCAGGTACCGCGTCACCGGACCCAGGGTGAGCATGCCGCAGGCGGCGCCCGCGTGTTCCGCACGGGCGTCGCCGAGGGCGGCGGCGGCCCGTGTGGCGATGCCGCGCTCGCCGAGCTGGACGGCCGCCCGGGCGGTCAGGCACCACAGGGCCTCCTGCATGTGGTCACGCGGTGGCTCGGGCACCGCGGCCAGGGCGGCACGGGCCTGCTCGTCCCGGTCCTGGGCGAGCAGCACCAGAGGGCGCGCCCACGGCAGATACGGGCCCCAGTCGAGGCGTGGATCGGTGGGTGCGGGCCGGTCGTGCAGCAGACGCAACCCCAGGAGGGCGAGCGGGAACAGGCCGCGGTGCAGCCCCGGCATGCCGGCCGTCCTCAGGGCCTCCTCGGCGACGCGGTAGTGGGCCGCTGCCGTGGCGGCGCTCGGTCCGCCCGGTTCGGTGCTGCGCGCGGCCGTCACCCTGGCCCGGAACCACCCGGTGAGGACGGAGACGAGCGGCGCCTCCGTGAGGGCGGCGAGGCGTTCGGCGGCCTCGGCGTGGGAGGCCGCGGCGTCGAGGTCACCGAGCGCCGAGGCGGACTGCAGGCGGACGAGCCGGCCGAGCACGGCGAAGTTCGGCAGCCCGTGCCGGGTGGCCGGGCCGAGGATCTCGGCGCCGATCCCGTCCCGTACCGCCGCGAGCCCGGGACGGGTGAAGGACTGCAGGAACACCCCGTTCAGGGCGAAGGCCAGCAGAGCGGGATCGGCCAGCTCCCGAGCCAGCTCCTCCGCCTTCCGGGCCGCCTGCCGGGCGTGTTCCAGCTCGGATGCCGACAGGCCGGCGCTGCGGCTCTCGACGGCGACCGTGGCCAGGAGGCGTGCGGTCAGGTCGGTGGGGCAGTCGGCGCCGAGCGCGGTGAGGGTGCGCTCGGCGGCCTCGACGACGGCGCGGGACTGCTCGGGGTCGTCGGCCCGGCTCCAGAGGGCGGGCACGTCGTAGGCGCCGATGACCCGGGCGGTGAGCAAGAGGTCTCCCGTGCGTTCCGCCGCCCTGACGGCGGCCAGGCGGTCGCGCCGGGAGTGGACCAGGGCGTCGCCCCCCGCCAGGGCCAGCGTGCGCGCGAGGTCCACGGTGGTGCGCGGGCCGAGCCGGACACCGGAGCCGGTCCACGGCGTCCGTGGATCCGCGCCGGGCACGGTCCCGTTGAGGATGCCGGTCTCCAGGCGCCCTAGGCCGGCGCCGGGGTCGAGCCCCAGCTGATCGGCGAGCATCGCCCGGGCACGGCGGAGAGTGGCCAGCGCGTCGGCCTGGCGGCCCGCCCGGTGCAGGGCGCGGGCGAGCAGTTCCCAGGCCGGTTCCCGCCAGGGATGCTCGCCGACGTGGGCGCCCAGTTCGGCGACGAGGTCGGCTCCCTCCCCGGAGTCGAGGAGGATGCGGGCGCGCAGTTCCACCCCTTCCAGCCGCAGTTCCTCCAGCCGGGTCCGCTCGCGCTGTGCCCACGCGGAGCCGGTCACATCGGCGTAGGCGGATCCCCGCCAGGCCGCGAGGACCGTACCGAGGCCGGTGACGGCGCCGGGGTCGCGCCGGGCGCGGGCCAGGGTGTCCTCGAACCGGTGGACGTCCACGTCCGCACGCGGCAGGCGCAGCGCGTAGCCGGGACCCTCGGTGACCAGCACGCGTGGCGGGACACGGGGCGGCCGGTCGGGTTCGAGGGCGCGGCGCAGCGCGGCGACGAAGGTGCGCACGGCACCCACGGCGCGCGCCGGCGGATCGCTCCACAGGTCGCAGACGAGGGTGTCGGTCGTGACCATCCGCCCCTCGGCGGCGACGAGCCGGGCGAGCACCTCGCGGTGACGGGGCCCGCCCAGGCCGACCGGACCGCCGTCGTCATGGAAGGCCCGCACGGCACCGAGCACGTCGATTCGCATGCCCCCATCCTCCGCGTCCGGGGTGGGCCGCGCCCAGCCGTACTGATCGGCTGCTGATCGCCGTCGCCCAGGCTGAACCGGTCACTGACCCGACAGAAGGACGGCCTCCCATGACGCTCACTCCTCCCGGCTTCGACCACGTCCGCCTGCCCGGTGCGGAAGGGGTGGAACTCGCCGTCGCCGTCGGCGGCAGTGGCAGCCCGGTCGTGCTGCTGCACGGCTTCCCCCAGACCCACCTGGCGTGGCGGCTCGTCGCCGAGCGGCTCGTCGCCGAGCACACCGTGATCTGTCCCGACCTGCGCGGCTACGGAGCCAGCGACAAGCCGGCGGCCACCGGCCCCGAGGTGTACGCCAAGCGCACCATGGCCGCCGACATCGTGAACGCGGCGCGGGCCCTGGGCCACGAGCACTTCGCGCTCGTCGGCCACGACCGGGGCGCCCTGGTCGCCTTCCGGGCGGGGCTGGACCACCCGGAGACCATCACGCACCTGGGCCTCCTCGACATCGTGCCGACGCTCGACATGTGGAACGTCCTGCACGGGGTCCCGGCGGCGGTCGGCTACCACCTCTTCCTCATGGCACAGCCGCCGGGCCTGCCGGAGGCGATGATCGCCAACAGCGCGGACGCGTTCTTCGGCTCGTTCCTCGACGCCTGGGCCGGCGACCCGACCGCGATGCCGCCGGAGATCCGGGCCGGGTACCTGCGGGCGAGCGCCGCCGCGGTGACGTCGATCGTCGCCGACTACCGGGCCTCCGCGGGCATCGACATCACGCACGACCAGGCGGACCTCGACGCCGGATCGCAGCTCGCCATGCCCGTGACCGTCGTCCAGCAGGACTGGGGCGCACGGCTGGGCTACGACGCCGCCGGGGTGTGGCGGGCGTGGGCCCCGGACCTGGACCACCGGCTGACCCGGGCCGGCCACTTCATGGCCGAAGAGGCACCCGACGAGATCACGACGACGATCCGGGAGCTGCTGGCCCGCTGAAACCGCGCCGGCGACGCCTTCCTCGTGCCTGCGACACCGGGACGCCGCGCCTGCCCTAGCGGTAGCGGATGTGCAGGTGGTTGTCGTGGTTGGGGTAGCTCGTCGTCAGGCCTTCCGCGATCAGCTGGGGGTCGTTGAAGTAGATCAGTTCGACATGGCCGGGGGCCTTCGCGCGGAGCTCCTGTACGAGCCGGCGGGTGGCCGCGCGGTCGTACGTGGGTGACTGCCAGGTGATGCGGCCCGCGGTGCACTGGGCCGAGTCGGTGCGGACGGGCCACACGTCGATGTCCAGCCCGACCTCGTGGCTGGCGTGGCCGGGGATGTCGCCGCCGTGCTCGAAGCTCGCGTCGCCGACCGGCAGGGGGCCGTTCCCGGTGGCCGCGAAGGTGGCGGCGGCCGCTTCGAGTTGGCCGACGGCGCCCGCTGTCGCCCAGTGCGCGTCCGCGTTGCCGTCGGGGCTCTGCGCGCACATCGTGCCCGGGCCGAAGTCGATGTTCTCGTAGTGCCACAGCAGGTTCTTCCACGTGGCCGGGCCGACGACGCCGTCGGCGCCGATCCCGGCGTGCGACTGGAAGGTGCGGACCGCCGTCTGCGTGGCGGTGCCGAAGGTGCCGTCCGCCGAGAGGCCGGCCGAGCGCTTCGCGTTGAGCAGCGACTGGACGGCCCGCACCGCGGGCCCGTTGTCGCCCTGGCGTACGGTCACGGCGAGCGCGTCCCAGGTGGCGGGGCCGACGATGCCGTCGGCGGTCAGCCCCTTGGACTGCTGGAAGGCCACGACGGCGCTGCGGGTGCCGGAACCGAACACGCCGTCCACGGTCACGGGGCGGCCGTGCGTGGCCAGCAGGTGTTGGAGCGCGACGACGTCGGTGCCCCGGTTGCCGTTGCTCGTCACCGGGAACGCGGCCTGCGGGAAGGCCTGCGCGGGCAGGCCCGCCCCGAGGAGGAGGGCGGCCACCGCCGCGAACAGTGCGATGATGCGGCCGAGTTGTCTCATGATGCCTTACTCACCTTCCTGACTGGAGGGCGTCCCAGGTGGCGGTGCCGACGATGCCGTCGCTCGCCAGGCCCCGTGAGGACTGGTAGTCGCGCACGGCCTGCGTGGTGCCCGGGCCGAAGACGCCGTCGACGGTCACCGTCCGGGCCAGTGCGGCGGTCAGGGCGCGTTGCAGACGGGTGACGGCCTCGCCCGTCGAACCGTCCCGGAGGGTCGGCGTGGTCCCGCGCGACAGCAGCGCGGTCCACGTCCTGGCGCCGATCACACCGTCCGCCGTGAGGCCGACGCCGGACTGGAAGTTCCTGGTGGCGGCGGTGGTTCCGGGGCCGAAGATCCCGTCCGGGGCGCCCGGGTCGTGCCCGGCGGCCCGCAGCAGGCACTGGGCCGCCAGCACCAGGGGGCCGGTCGAGCCGCTCCGGATGGTGCCGTAGGCGGGGAAGTCGAGGTTCGCTCCGGTGCAGCCGGGCTGGGGCGACGTGCCGGTGCCCACGTCGAGGTAGTCGCGGTCGATGGTGATCGGGTAGCCGCCGTAGGACTCGGTGACCTCGCCCGCGTACTGGTGGATGCGCTGGTGGCCGGACCAGTGGGTGGACGGCACATAGGGGCCGGTGTCGGTGTCGGCGGCGCCGTTCCACCACGCGTAGAAGATGTGGTCGACCCGGGTGTAGGCGCCGTTGGCGTACTCCTCGGCCGCGTCCCTGATGCCGGAGGCGGCGCTGGAGTAGAAGCCGGACAGGTAACCGCCGCCGTGCAGCCGCTCGGTCCAGCCGGACAGGTACGACAGCACCGCGGCCTTGCAGGAGGCGGTCGAGGTGTACGCCTCGATGTCGCTGTAGAGCGCGCTGCCCGCCGGGATGCCGAGGCCCGACGCGGCGGCGATGGCGTCGGCGGCCGCGGCCACGCCCTGGGACCTGGCGGTGGCCGGGTCGGCGGACATCCGCAACGAGTAGGTGGTGCACGGCGCCTGGCGGCCGACGTCGATGGGGATCAGGCGCCAGCCCTTGCCGGTCTGCTCGGTCACCCAGCCCGGGGTCAGGTTCGGCTGGGCGCAGCCGCGGAAGGAGCCGCTGATGTAGACGCCGACCGCGCGGTACGGCGAACCGGACCGCCAGGCGTCCATGGCGGCCTGCGAGGGCGCGGTACAGGCGTCGAAGCCCTTGCCCAGATAGGTGCCCGGTTGCGGTCCGGCCGCGGCCGGGACGGCGGCAGCGGTGTGGCGCCCGGGGCCGGGCGGTCCGGTGCGGGGCAGTTCGGTGCGTGCGGCGCCCGACGTCAGCTCGGCCGAGGCGAGAACGTCCCGCACGAGGCCCTCGGTGCCTGGCGTGTGGGCGGCGGTGACGAGGACCCCGGCGTCTTCGACCGCGACCTGGATGGTGCCGTTGCCGGACGTGGCGGAAGCGGCGGTGGCCGCGCCCCGCGGTGCCCGCGCGGTCGCCTCCGTGGTCCGGCCGGCGGAGCGCGCGGTGATCGGCTCGACGACGATGCCCGCCGTACGGCCGACGACCCGGGCCGGGCAGTCGTTGCGGTCGCCGGGCTCGCCCAGGTAGACGGCCGGTGTGTCGAAGCGCAGACAGGCGCGGGGGTGCTCGGCCAGGTCCACGACCCGCCAGTCGGCGGGCACCTGGAGGCGGTAGCCGTGGTAGACGACGGTCCGCCGGTTCCCGGGCGCGGAGTCCGCCGCGGCCGGCCCGGGCAGGGCCAGGGCGCCGATACCCGCGAGCAGCGCCAGCGAGGCCGTTCCGGCCAGGGTACGCAGGAGGGGGCGGGACGACATCAGGGCACTCCTGCTCGGTGTGGGGGAGTGTGGGGGAACGAACTCCGGAGGGCGGCGCGGCGGGTGTGGCCCGTGCCGGGAGCGGTGCGCGTCCCGGCGAGGGGCGTTGCTCGCCGGGACGCGCGGGGTGCGCCGGTGCCGCTGGTCAGATGCCGCATGTGGGCGCGGACCAGGAGCGGCTGGTGCGTCCGTCCACGTGCGTGTGGTCGTCGTGGCCGGGATAGCCCGGACCGAAGATCCCGCCGAAGCCGTGCGTGCGGGCCTGTTGCGCGAGCCGGCAGAGCGTCGGATTGCCGACCAGATCGGCGGCGTCACCGTACAGGTGCCGGCTGTTCGAGGCGCCGCCGACCGCGCTGTTGCAGGAGTACGAGCGGAAGCCGCTGGTCACGACGAGCGGGGTGTCCCCCAGTGCGCGCCGCATGGCCTCCAGCTTCCACATCGTGCGCAGGGCGTTGGACTTGGCCGTCGCGGCACTGACGGCGCCGCCGGACCAGGTGGAGTTGCACTTGTTCAGCTCGGCGTAGCTGAAGTGGATCGGCGTGCAGTCCGGGTCCTGCAACGCGTAGATCTTGGCGAACGTCGCGGAGCCGGCGACGCCGTCGGCCGCGAGCCCGTACGCCTGCTGGAACTTGGCGACCGCGGCCTTGGTCCGGGCGCCGAACTGCCCGTCGACGGTGAGGATCTCACCGGAGGTGACATGTCCGGCCACCCGGATCTGCAGCTCCGTCACGTCGGAGCCCGACATGCCCTCGGACAGGGTGCGGTTCCAGGTGTAGCACTCGTCGGCCTGGGCCGGGCCGGCCGTGGCCAGCACCCCGCCCGTAGCGGCAGCCATGGCCATGACAACAGAGAGGAGTAGTCGGACCGTACGTCGCAGCATCGCGCCTCCGCCTTGGATCCCGTTCCCCCGCAGAGGGGGCCCAGCCGAGTGTGGGGCCGGGGCGGCGACGCTGTCCACACCGTCACCATGTGCCACAGGACCAGACCTCCGGCATGACGGGTGACCTGCGGCATGACGGACCACCTGCCAAGGGCGGCGCGTCGCCGGCCGGCAACGCGCCGCGCGGCGTCCGGGGCGCCGACTGACCGTTGAGCCGTGCGGCCCCCTGACCTGACCCCGGCGCCGGCTCAGTGACCGTGCCCGCGGAGCAGCGTGCAGACCGCGTTCTTCTCGACGGTGCGCAGCCGCTCCAGGAGCGCGGGGGTGAGCGTCCTGTTCACCTGGGTGGTGAGCGAGACCGTGAGGGACTTGCGGCCGTCGGGCGTCGCGGCGATCAGCTGGGTGTAACCGGGGAAGTTCCCGGTGTGGCCGAGCACGGTGCCGCAGCGGGTGTCGTAGCGGAAGATGCCGAGCCCCGCCCTGTTGCGGCCGGGGCCGGCCGGTTCGGACGCCCCCTCGATCCAGCGGCGCTGCTCGCGCAGTACGGCTTTCGACGTCAGCCGTCCGGCGGCGTAGCCGCGGATGAAGCGCGTCATGTCACGGGGGGTGGAGATGATGCCGCCCGAGGCCCAGACCCCGGACGCGCTGATCGCCTCACTGACGTCCTCCGGCGGCGCCGGCGGCTCGACGGCGTACCCGTGCATGTACGGCTCCGGCATCTCGTAGCCCCGGGGCAGGCTGGTGTCGCGCAGGCCGAGCGGCCGGTAGACGATCCGTTCCAGGAGGTGCTCGTACGGCCAGTGGGTCGCGGCCTCCGCCATCAGCGCGACGGCGATGTTGTCGGAGTTGGAGTACCCGTACCGCGATCCCGGGCGGAAGCGCAGTGGCTCGTCCGCGACGAAGTCGAGCAGCCGGCGCGGGTCGAAGGTGCGGCGCGGGTCCTCCAGCAGCAGCTCCCGGAACTCGGGGTCCTCGCTGAAGTCGGGCAGCCCGCTGGTGTGGTTCAGCAGCTGCCGCAGGGTGACCGCCTTCCACGCCCGCGGCAGGCGGGGCAGGGTGCGGCCCAGGGTGCTGTCCAGGCTCAGCACGCCCTCCTCCACCAGACGCAGAGCCACGGCGCCGCTGAACGCCTTCGCCGTGCTGGCGATCCGCATGTGGTCGGTGGGCTCGATCGGACGGCCGGTCTCCAGATCGGCGACACCGGCGCGCAGCACACGAGGCGCTCCGTCCCGTTGCAGCACGACGATCACCCCCGGTGGTCCTCCGGGCGTGCTGACCAGCTCCTCGAGCTGCCCTCGCAGGGCGTGATCGCCGGTGCCGCGGGAGCCACCCGCGGCGGCACCCGCCACCGGGGCCTGGAGCAGTCCGCCGAGGCAGGAGGCACCGAGCAGTGAGACGAGGCACAGGCGGAAGCGGAGACGGGAACGGGGCGGGGCGCCGGCACGGCGGCGCGGCCGTGGACGAGGGGAGGACATGAGCGGCATGAGGATCCCGGGAGGCTCGACGGACGGGCAGGGCACCCTCAGCATCGGCGGGACCACCCCCGTGCGCCCGGCGAGCTTGCCCCATCCGGGGGCATGGCGACCGGCCACTGCCTGTCCGTCGGCGCCGGTGCTCGGCGGTTGTGCTTCCCGTCAGGCGCCGGTGCTCGGCGGTCATGCCTCCCGTGGACGCCGGTGATCGGGTGCCGCGTCACCAGGGCTGGTCCGCAGCCTCCCCGCGCTCAGAACGCGTAGCGGACCCGCAGCCACGGTGCGTGCCGGTCGATCAGGGTGCGCAGGGTCCGTACCGCCTCGCCCTTGACCTGGTTGCGGTAGCGGACGTTCAGGGCGCCGTTCTCGGAGCGCTTGGCCTGCTGGAGCTCCGGTCGCCACAGGACCCCCTCGGCCCGTGGGTGCCAGCCGAGGTTGACCTCGTGCAGCTCCTGGTTGTGGGTGAGCATGATCACCTCTGCGGCCGCCTGCTCCTTCACCCGCCGCGGCAGGACGTCGTCGAGGTGCGTGAGCAGCTCGGTCCAGGCGTCCTGCCAGCCTGGGCGGACGACCACGGGGGAGAGGTTGAAGTGCACCTCGTACCCCGCGTCGAGGAAGTCCGCCGCGGCGCCGATCCGCTCGGCCACGGGCGAGGTGCGCACGTCGAGCAGCCGGGCGTCGTCCGGCGGCATCACCGAGAACCGGATGCGGGTGCGCCCCCGCGGGTCCAGGGCCAGCAGGTCGGGATTGACGAACTTGGTGGCGAAGGACGCCTTGGCCGTCGGCCACTGCCGGAAGGCGTTCACCAGGTCCGCGGTGTTGTCGCAGATCAGCGCGTCGACCGAGCAGTCGCCGTTCTCACCGATGTCGTACACCCACGCCTCGGGGTCGCACTGGTTCGGTTCGGTCTTGGGCCCCTGCCGCGCCACGTGCCGGGCCACGTGGGCGATGATCCGGTCGATGTTGGTGAAGACGGTGATGGGGTTGGCGTACCCCTTGCGCCGGGGCACGTAGCAGTAGGCGCAGGCCATGGCGCAGCCGTTCGAGGCGCCCGGAGCGATCCAGTCGGCCGACCGGCCGTTGGGGCGGGTGGTGAGGGTCTTCTTCTCGCCCAGGACGAGGGTCTCGCCCTTGACGCGCACCCAGCGATCCACGTTGCCCTCGTTGCCGTGCAGCCCGGGAATGCGCCAGTGGGAGTCCACCGTGGTCATCCGCGCGTCCGGGAAGCGGGCACTGATCTGTCTCCCGCGCGGGGACGCGGCGGCCGCGGGCTCGGCGTAGATCTCCCGCACGGGCAGCAGTCGGCGGGCCGCGGCGGAGGTGCGGAAGGATGGGCGCCGGTCGGTCCCGGCGGGCCGGGGTCCCAGGGCGTCGAGCCCGAACAGCGCGTCGGAGTCGTCGTCCGGGCTGCCGGACGGGTGGTGCATGTGTGCTCCCGTACAGGGGTGCGGAGGGGGGGCGAGACAGCCCCGCCACTTCCAACTGTACGGGGCACACATCGGCGCCGCGTTCCGGCAGGCCCCGGCGGTGCGTGAGGGGAACCGCCGGGGGCATACGCGTGACAGCGATCCACGGCAGGCATCACCCCACCCAAGGAGGCACCCAGTGCTGGGCATCATCGCGGCGGTCCTGTTCTTCCTCGCCTTCCTCATCAACGCGGCGGAGATCTCCACGAACGACGTCTTCACCTCGACCAACGTCATGCTGATCGGGCTCGCGCTGCTCGCCCTGCACGTGGCGGGGGTCGGCAGCGGCTGGGCGGCACGGGGCCGCAGGCGCTGACCGGCCCGAGGGCAGGGGCTGGGCAGCCCCTGCGCCCTCAGTCGTCCGTGCTGTCGGGCCCTGCCTCGGTCTCGGGCGTGGCCGCCGCCTTGTCGGCAGGCGCGGAGTAGAAGACGGACCTGCCCTGCTTGGACCGCTCGGCCTGGCTCTTGGCCACGAGCCCTTCGAGTGTGACGCGCACGACCTTCGCGGAGATGTCGCGCTCGGGGTGGGCCTGGCCGAGCGAGCCGGCGATCTCCGCGGCGGAGCGCGGCTCCTTCTGCTCGGCGAGGTGGCGCCGGATGAGCTCGACGAGCGTGGGCTCGGCCGCCTTGGCGACAGCCGTCTTCTTGGCGGCTGTCTTCTTGGGAGCCGTCTTCTTGGCTGCGGGCTGCTTCGCCGCGCTCTTCGCCGGCGCGGCAGGGGACTTGCGTGCCTTCCCGCCGGCCGCCGTGCCGGCCTTCTTCCGCCGCGGCGAGGGCACCGCCGCACCCGTCGTACCAGTCATACCCGTGGACTCGGTCGCGGGCACCGTCGTCGCCTGCGTGATGCCGAGTGCCTGCTGCATGCTCACCAGGACGCCGTGGTCGTGCTGCAACGACGCGAGCTGCTGTTGCAGCGAGGTGATTTCCGCGGTGATGCGCTCCTGCTCCTTGACGTTGGCTTCCAGGTCACTGGACACCTGGGCGATGTACTGCGAGGCCAGTTCGGTGGTGGCAGTCGTTGTCCCGGGCATGGTGCTGTCCTTTCCTCGGCGTTGGAGGCGTGCGGCGGGTGATTACCTGTCGCCATGGCCGCAAGACGCCTTGGTCTAGAGATGGTACGGATCGGCGCGCCAAATGTTCCTGTCATGGCTGCTCTTTGATCCCGTAGGGTGTACGCGGCCGACGAGTCGGCCCGCAGGGGCCCGTGTCACAAGCACCCTCATCCGGTGGCGAACCAACGGGCGGGGGACTCGGCGATTCGTGCCGCAGAACGCCTCAGGCACTGCCTCATGGCTTCCAGTTCCGTCGGCGTACGGGCGGACGGCCCGTCCGTGCCCAGGGCCCGACTTCGAGAACGGACGATGAGCGACAACACCCTGTGGAGCGTCCTGCGGGACGCCGCCCGCGAGCGGCCCGAGCAGGTGACCGTGCACGTACGCGGCGACGGCGGCGAAGTCGAGGTGACCTACCGGGAGTTGCTGACCGCCGCCCGGCGGGTCGCCGGTGGGCTGCGTGCGGCCGGGGTCCGGCCCGGCACCTGCGTTCCCCTGGTCGCCGACCGCAGCGAGGACTTCCAGGTGATGTTCTGGGGCCTGGTCGCAGCGGACCTGGTTCCGGTGCCGCTCGCCGCGGACGTCCGCCGGGTCCTGCCCGTCTGGCAACACCTGGAGCGGCCGCCGGTGTTCGTGGACACCGCGGGTGAGGACATGGCGCGGCACCTGCCCGCCGGGGCGTCCGTCCTGCGGCTGGGGGAGATGCGCGACGGCGACGACCTGGGCGGGCCCGCGGCGTGCGAGCCCGACGGTCTGGCGTTCGTGCAGTTCTCCTCGGGCAGCACCGGTGCGCCCAAGGGCGTCGAACTGACCCATGGCGCGGTGACCGCCAACCTCCGTCAGATCGTGGCCGTCTCCGATCTGGGCCCCGACGATGTCGTGGTCAGCTGGATGCCGTACTTCCACGACATGGGCCTGATCGGCACGCATCTGGCGCCGCTCGCCGCCCGTGCCGAGCAGGTGAGGATCGGACCGCTGACGTTCGCGCGGCGGCCCGGGATCTGGTTCGAGACGGCCACCGCGCACCGGGCCACGCACCTGTCGGCCGCAAACTTCGCGCTCGCGCTCGCGACGCGGCGCCTGTCCGACGAGGACATGGCCCGCTTCGACCTCACCACGGTCAGGCGGGTCGTCGTCGGCGCCGAACCCATCTCCCCGTCCGTCTGGCGCGACTTCGCCCACCGCACACGGCCCGCCGGACTGGCGCCCCACGCACTCCAGCCGGTGTACGGCCTGGCCGAGGCCACCCTCGCCGTGACGTTTCCGCCGCCCGGCGAGACCGCCCAACCGCTCCGCCTCGACCGTGCCGCGCTCGGCCGCGGACGCGCGGTGGATGCCCCGGACACCGACGGCTCCGTCGTCGAACTCATGGACCTCGGGCATCCCGTGCCCGGCTGTGCCGTCCGGATCGTCGACGACGCCGGGCGTGAGCTCGGCGACCGCCGCGTGGGGCACATCCAGGTGCGCGGTCCCCAGACAGCCCGCGGCTACCGCCGTCTGCCGGACGCCACCGCCGCTGCCTTCACCGCCGGGGGGTGGCTGCGCACCGGGGACATGGGCTTCCTGCGGGACGGACGGCTGTGCGTCACCGGCCGGTACAAGGACGTGCTGTTCCTGAACGGACTCAAGCACCACGCCGCCGACCTGGAGGACGTCGCCGCCGCCACGCCCGGGCTGCCGGCCGGCACGACCGCTGTCGTGGGGTCCACGGACCCGGACACCGGCGGCGAGCGCGTGGTGGTCTTCGTCTCCTGGGCCCGCCCGCCGCGCACCGCCGACGAGGTGCTGCGACGGGTCGCCGCCCGGGTCGGCGAGGCGCTCTTCCACGACGACGTACGGGTCGTCGCCCTGCCGCCCGGCCAGTTCCCGCGCACCACCAGCGGGAAGGTGCGCCGCCATGTGCTGCGCGACCGGTTCGAGGCGGGCCGGTACTCCCGTGTCGTCCTGCGCGGTGACCGCGCCGCCCCGGTCGCTCCCTCCGGACGCCGTGTTCCGCGCGTTGCCGGGGTGCCGCGGTCGCGGGCGGCCACCGAGCAGGTGGTGCGCGAGGTGTGGGCCGAAGTGCTGGGGACGGACGGCTCGCGGATCGACGCCCATGCGTCGTTCCGCGCGCTGGGCGGCACCTCGCTGAAGGCCATGGAGGTGCTGGCCGCGCTGGAGGACGCCTTCGGCACACCCCTGGAGACAGCGACGCTGCGCGCCGGGGCCGACACGGTGACGGGGCTCGTCGACCACCTCCTGGCACAGGCGGACAGCGGTGCGGGTACGGGTGCCGGGGGCGGTGGTGGCCGGGACGGCATGCCCGGTGCGGCTCGCAGTGGTCTCGCAGTGGGCGACGGTGGTGGTTCGGACGGCGTGGCCGGTGCGGCTCGTTCCGGCGGCCCGGTCGGGCAGCGGGCCCATGAGGCTCTCGCTGTCGTCGGTCTGGCCTGCCGGTTCCCCGGTGCCGACACACCCGAGGCGTACTGGCGGCTGCTCGCCGAAGGGCGGGACCTCGTCACGCCCGTGCCACCGCACCGCTGGGACGGCGACCGGGTGCCCGCTGCCCGCTGGGGCGCCTTCCTCAAGGACCCGGCCGCCTTCGACGCGGACCGTTTCGGGATGTCCGAGGAGGAGGCCCGCACCCTCGACCCACAGGCCCGTCTTCTGCTGGAGCTGGCGCACGAGGCACTGGAACGGGCCGGATACGCAGGCCCGCGCCGCCGCGCCCTCCGCATCGGCGTCTTCACGACGGCGGCGGACAGCGGCTACCGTCAGGTGCTGGACCGCGCGGCCGAGGACAGCGGCACGGACCTGCCGGCCTCGGCGCTCACCGGGAACCTCCCCAACCTCCTCGCCGCACGCATCGCCCGGACCTTCGACCTCGACGGCCCGGCCCTGGCCGTGGACACCGCCTGCTCCTCCGCCCTGGTCGCCCTGCACCTGGCCCGCCGCAGCCTGACGGCGGGCGAGTGCGACATCGCCCTGGTCGGCGGGGTGAACCTGCATCTCACACCGACCGCGCACCGGTTGCTGCACGCCGCGCAGGCGCTGTCGCCGACCGGCCGCAGCCGGGCGTTCGCCGCCGACGCCGACGGATTCGTGCCGGGCGAGGGCGGCGCGGTGCTCGTGCTGCGCCGGGAGCAGGACGCCCGGAACGCCGGGGACGACCTGCTCGCCGTGGTGCGCGGCACCGCCGTCAACAACGACGGCACCTCGCTCAGCCTGCTGGCCCCCAACCCCGCCCGCCAGCGCGAGGTCATCACCGCCGCCCACACCGCGGCCGGCATCGACCCGGCCGAAGTGACGTACGTCGAGGCCCACGGCACCGGCACCGCCCTCGGCGACCCCGTCGAGCTGAAGTCCCTCGCCCACGCCTTCCCACCGCTGCCCGGTGAACGCCCCCGGCTGCTGGGCTCGGCCAAGACCAACATCGGCCACCTGCTGAACGCCGCCGCGCTGCCCGGTCTGGTCAAGGTCGTGCTGGCGCTGCGCCACGGCCGGATACCGCCCTCGCTGCACGCCGACCCGCCCTCCGCGCTGGTCGCCCGGTCCGGGTTCCAGGTGCCCGGCCGGCTCGTCGCCTGGCCCGCGCCGCCGTCGCGGGGCCCACTGGTCGCCGGCATCAACGCCTTCGGTTTCGGCGGCACCAACGCGCACGCCGTCCTGCAGCAGGCCGCCGCGCGTACCACGCACGGGCCCCGGCCGGACGACGGCCCCCATGTGCTGGCACTCTCCGCCGCCACCCGGCCCGCCCTGCGCGCCCTGGCCCGCGACCTGTCGGCCCACCTGGACTCCCACCCCCGGATGGCCACGGCCGACTTGTGCCTGACGGCCGCGACGTCCCGGGACGACGACCGGCACCGCCTGGCCCTCGTCGGCGACGAGAACGGTGACCTGCGCACACGACTGGCCGCCCTCGCCGCGGCACCGGCCGACCGCCGGGCGGCCCACGCCGAGGGGAGGGAGGGCCCCGAACGGGCGGTGCAGGATCCGCCCACGGGCCCGGACGTGTTCACCGGGACCGTCCACAGCCGCCCCCGCCTCGCCTTCCTCTTCCCCGGACAGGGCACCCAGCGCCCCGGCATGGCGGCGCGGCTCCACGCCACCGCACCCGTCTTCCGGGACACCCTCGACGAGGCGTCCGCCGCGCTCGGCCCGTTGCGGGGCCGCACCCTCACCCACTGGTGCACCGATCGCGGCGTCGATCCGGCCGAAATGGCCCGCACCGAGATCACCCAGCCTGTCCTGGTCGCCTTCGGCGTGGCACTGGCCCGCCAGTTGCACTCCTGGGGCGTCGTGCCGGACGCGGTCGCGGGACACAGTGTCGGGGAACTGGCCGCTGCCTGTGCCGCGGGCCTGCTGCCGCTGTCGGACACGGTGCGTTTCGCCGCCGCCCGCGGCCGTGCGATCGCCGAGCTGACCGAGCGCGGCGCGATGGCCGCGGTGCTCGGCGCGGACGACGCCGTGGAGGCGCTGGTCGCCGCTTCGGGCGGTGCCCTGGCCGTCGCGGCCCGCAACGCCCCCGGCCGTCTGGTGCTGTCCGGCACCGTGCGGGCGGTGCAGGACGCCCTGGCGGAACTCACGGCGCGGGGCGTCGCCGCACGCGGGCTCCGGGTCTCGCACGGCTTCCACTCACCGCTGATGGAACCGGCCGCCCGGGCGGTGCACGACGCCGCACGCGCCCTGTCGCCCGGCACCGGCCGCATACCGCTGCTGAGCACTCTGACCGCCGACTGGGCGCCCGCCCCCGACGCCGCCCACTGGCGTGAACACGCGCTGCGAACCGTCCGGTTCGGGGCCGCGGCCCGGCGGCTTGCCGAGGACGGCTACGACACCTTCGTCGAGATCGGGCCCGGTACCGACCTGCCGGCCGCCGTGCGCAAGGCCACCGCCGGCCGGCCCGGCGCCCCCCTCGCCGTACTCTCCGCCCTGCCCGCCGCACACCGCGAGGCAGGCGGCGGGCGACGCGAACTGCTGTGCACCGTCGCCCGGTTGTGGACACGCGGCGTCGCCGTCGACCATGCCGCACTGGCCCCGACGGGACGCCGCGTGCCGCTGCCCACGTACCCCTTCCAGCGGCGCACCTACTGGCCCGGCCCCGGCCCAGCCCGGCTGCTGCACCGCGTCACCTGGACACCGGCCCCCCTCACCCCGTCCGCCGGAGCCGCCCCGGTCACTCTCGTCACCGGGCCCGATGCCGAGGCGGTGCGGGAGTGGTCCGCGTGGCTGGCCGGGCGCGGCGTACCGCTGGCGCAGCCGGGCACGACCGCTGCCCACACCGTCGTGCACCTGTCGCGAAGGGCGGGGGAGGGCACCGATGGACCGACCACGGCCGCCGACTTCCGGCACACCGTGCGGCAGTTCGACCGGGCCGGTGCGAGGCGCCTGCTCGTCCTGACCGAGGACGCCCACCGCACCGGCACCGACGGCGAGGCCCGGCCACGCCCCGAGCAGGCCCTGCTCACCGGGATCGCGCTGGCGTTCCCGCAGGAGACCGAGGGCGCGCGGCTGGTCTGCGCCGACCTGTCCTCCGAGGATCCATGGGAGCGGCGGCTGGACGCCGTCCTCGCCGAAGTGACCGCCCCGGGCAGCGGCACCCTCGTGACCGCCTGGCGGCGCGGCACCCGGTTGCTGCGGGGCATCGAACCCCTGCCCGCCGGCGCCGTTCCGGACGGCGAGGGCCTTCTGCCGGCGGACGGCGTCTACCTCATCACCGGTGGCGCGGGCGGCCTGGGCGCGGAACTCGCCCGGGACCTCGCCGGCCGCGGCCGCCCGACCCTCGTCCTCACCGGCCGCTCGCCGCGACCCCCCGCCGGGCTGCTCGCGGAACTCGCCGAGCTCGGCGCCGACGCGCGCTACCGGCAGGCCGATGTGACGGACGAGCGGCGACTCGACGCCCTCTTCGCGGAGTCTCCCGCCCCGGATGTCGTGTTCCACGCCGCGGGGGTGGTCCTGCCGGGGTCGTTGCGCGGCACCGGCCCCCAGGACACGGACCGTTCGCTGGCCGCCAAGGAGCGCGGCACCCGGCTGCTGGCCCGGGCCCTGGACCGTAGCGGGCACCGCCCCGGCCTGTGCGTGGTCTTCTCCTCGGTGGTCTCGGTGCTCCCCGGCGCCGCGGGCGGGCTCGGCGACTACGCGGCGGCCAACGCCTTCCTCGACTCCTTCGCCGCGGCCGAACGCGCCGCCGGCCGCCGCTGGTCGGCGCTGAACCTCGGCCCCGTCGCCCGGACCGGGCTCGCCGCCGTCGTCGACGACGGCACGCGCCTGAGGGCCGGCGGCGTCCCCCTGGCCCCGGCCGAGGCGTTGCGCGCGCTGCGCGCGGCCTGTGCCGTCGACACGGCCCAGTCGGTCATCGCCGACCTGGCGGACGCGGACGGCTCCGTACGGACCGCCGCCCCCGCCCGCACGGACAGGCAGTCCCCAGCCGGGACGCCCACACCGGCAGGCCCGGCCGAGCACCATGCTCCGGCTGTTCCGGTTGTTCCCGCCGCCATTGCCGCCTCCACCACCTCTCCCGCGCCCGCCACCCGCGCCCACCCCACCGCCGCCTCCGGGAGCACGTCGGACACCCGCTCCCTGGTACGCGTTCTCCTGGCCGAGGCCCTGCACCTGCCCCCGGAAGCCGTCGACGAGGACCAGGCCTTCCTCTCGCTCGGCCTCGACTCGCTCGCAGCGGTCGACCTCGTCCGGCGCCTGGAACGCGCCCTGGGCCGGGAACTTCCGGCCACGCTGTTCTTCGAGTACCGCACGGTGCGCGAACTCGCCGCCCACCTCGACGCCCGGCCAGTCGGCGACGGTACCCAGCCCGTCGGCGACGGTACCCAGCCCGTCGGCGACGGAACCCGGCCAGCGACGTCACCGCCCGGCGACGAGTCCGGCCCTGCCGCCGCCCCGGAAGGCGCGCCGTTCCCGCTGACCCCCGTCCAACGCGCCCTGCACACCAGCAGCGTGCTGTATCCACGCACCCCGCCCCGCGGCTGGGTCCGGCACACCGTCCGAGGGCCGCTCGACCCCGCCCTGCTGCGCCGCGCCCTCACCACGCTCGCCGAGCGGCACGGCATGCTGCGGGTGCGGATCGGACACGACGGCGGAGTACCGCACCAGTTCGTGACGCCGGGCGCCGCACCCGACGTGTGGTTCGAGACGCGGCCGCACCCCCAAGGCGCGGCGGCGCTGAAGGCACTGGAGACGGAACTCGCCAACCGGCCGCTGGACCTCACCGCCGAACCCCCCTTGCGTGCGCTGCTGTCGACCGAGGACCCCGAGGTGGCCCACCTGATCCTCGCCGTGCACCACGTGGCCGCCGACGGCTACAGCCTGAACGTGCTCGGCTCGGAACTGTGGACCCTCTACACCGACCTCGCCCTCGGCCGCGTCCCCGCCACGCTGCCGCCCGCCGCCGACTTCGCCTCCTACGCCACCGACGCGCGGCGCCCCGCCGTCCGCGCCGACGACCTCGCCTACTGGACGGCCCGGCTGGCGGGCCGCACCCCCCTGCCCCTGCCCTACGACGGCCGTCCCGACGCCGAGGACGGCCCCGGGCCCCTCGTCGCCGTGAACCGGGCCCTGGACGAGAGCCTCGTCGCCACGCTGCGCGAACGGGCCGCCGCATGGAACGTCTCGCTCTTCCACCTCCTGCTCGCCGCCTACGCCCGCTGTCTGGCCCGGTGGAGCGGCCAGCGGGCCGTCGCGGTCAACGTCGCCCGCGCGGGCCGGGACGCCCGGCTGCCGGGACTCGACCGGCTGGTCGGTCCCCTCGCCGACACCCTGCCGCTGCTGCTCGACACGGACCCGGACGAGTCACTGCCCCACCTCGCCGAACGCGTACGCCTGGCGTGGCTGGAGAGCGAGCGGCACGCCACCGTCAGCAGCCTCGACCTCGCCCGGATGATGCCGGGCGACGCCTCGGGGCCGCGTGCGGTGAGCCCGGCGAGCTTCAGCTTCGCCCGCTTCCCGGCCACGTTGGACCCCAACTGCCCGGTCGACGTGCGGCCGACCGCCGCGGGCACCGGCTCGGCCGCCACCCGGCTGAGCCTGCTG
The DNA here is from genome assembly GCF_040303825.1 of Streptomyces sp. NPDC094143. Classification (NCBI taxonomy): domain Bacteria; kingdom Bacillati; phylum Actinomycetota; class Actinomycetes; order Kitasatosporales; family Streptomycetaceae; genus Streptomyces; species Streptomyces sp. NPDC094143. Next base: position 22,713 of record NZ_JBEOTZ010000025.1, on the reverse strand, counting down.
GTCTGGGAGGACGGACCCCTGCTACGGCTGTCCTGGAACGCCCCCGAGCGCCTCTTGACCACCTCCACGACGACCCGGCACGCGACCGACTTCGAACGGGAACTGCGCGTCCTGGAGGGCGCTGCCCCCGGTTCCCCGGGGGCGCGGCGTGGCTCCCGGGCACCGGTACCCGACGCCCCGGTGCCCCGGGCGAGCGTCGTCGGCCGTCTGCTGGAACGGTTCCGTACCGACCCCGACGCGGTCGCCGTCGACGACGGCCGCCTCACCCTGACCTACCGGGACCTGGACGCGGCCAGCCGCGGCCTCGCCCTCCGGCTGCGCGAACAGGGCGTGCGGCGGGGCGACCTGGTGGGCATGGTCACCTTCCCGGGTCCGGCCACGGTGATCGCCGTCGTCGGCGTCCTGCGCGCGGGCGCCGGATGGGTGCCGCTGGACGCGGAGCATCCGACGGCCCGGCTTGCCGAGCAGACGACCCGGTGCGGCGTCCGCGTGGTCGTGCACGACGACCGCACCAGCCCGGCCGCGCGGGCGCTCACGGCCGTGACGACCGTCCCCGTCGTCACCGGCACGGAGCCCGTTACTCCCACCGGTCAGCCCGCCGCCCCATCCGGCGAGGTCGCCGCGGACTCCGACGCGACGGCCTACGTCATCTTCACCTCCGGATCCACCGGCCGCCCCAAGGCCGTGCCCATCACCTTCCGCGCGATGGAGAACTACCTCGACTGGGCCCTGACCACCTTCGCCTACGGCCCCGGGGACCGGCTCGCGAACACCTCCTCCCCGTGTTTCGACGCCTCCGTACGCCAACTGCTCGCCCCGTTGCTGACCGGCGCCACGGTCGTGACCGCCGACCGCGACCTGGTGCGCGACCCGGAACTGCTGCTGGACCACGTGGAGCGGGCACGGATCACCGTGTGGAGTTCCGTGCCGTCGCTGTGGGAACGGCTGCTGTCCGCGGCGGAGAACCGCCTCCGGCGCGGTGAGCGACTGCCGGACCTGTCCGCGCTGCGCCTGGTGCATGTCGGCGGGGAGGTGCTGTGGGCGGACTGGGTGCGCCGCTGGTTCGACCTGTTCGGTCCTGGGCAGCGGATCGTGAACCTCTACGGGCCGACCGAGACGACCGTCAACGCCACCTGCCACGTGGTCGCCGAACGCCCCGACGACGAGGTCACGGCGCTGCCCATCGGCCGCCCCGTCGCCGGGACGGAACTGCTCGTGGCCGGCCCCGGCGGTGAGCAGGCCGGTCCCGGCGGCACCGGCGAACTGCTGATCGGCGGCGTCGGCCTGTCCGCCGGTTACCTGGGCGAACCCGAGCTGACCCGGGCCGCGTTCGTGTGGCGGGACGGTCGCCGCTGGTACCGCAGCGGGGACCGGGTGGAGGTGCTGCCCGACGGCGCGCTGCGATTCGTCGGGCGGATCGACGACCAGGTCAAGATACGGGGCCACCGCGTCGAGCCCGGAGAGGTGGAGGCCGTGCTGCGCGCCCGTTCGGACGTCGCGCAGGCAGCCGTACTGGCCGACGACGGGCGGCTGTCGGCCTTTGTCGCGCCCGCGCCGTCTGCGGAATCGGATGGGCGCGAGGGCGTGGACCCGGCGGCCCTGCGGCGGTACCTGGCGGACTCCCTGCCGCCCTACATGGTGCCCGCGCGGATCATCCTCCTGGACTCCCTGCCCCTGACCGGCACCGGCAAGACCGACCGGCGGGCGCTGCTCGCGCTGGCCCGGACACCCGCCACGCACACGCCACGGGTGTCGGGCGCCCTGCCGGCCACGGGCGCCACGGAGGAGCAACTCGGCCGCATCTGGTGCGAGGTGCTCGGCGTCGACCGGGCCGGCCGCCACGACGACTTCTTCGAACTCGGCGGCGACTCCCTGCTGGCCCTTCAGGTCTTCGACCTGCTCGCCCGGCAGCGCGGCGGCCCGCTGCCCCGGCCCACCGCCGTCTACCGGCACCGCACCCTGGCCGCACTCGCCGAAGCCGTCGACGCCGAAGCTGCCGACGCGCAGGCGGTGGGAGGGGGCGACCCCCAGGGCACGGCCGGTGGCACGGCCGGTGGCACGGCGCCGGCCCCCGGCGACCGGGCCCCGGCAGCCCCGGCCTTCCCGGGCGCCTACCCCGTCACCCCCGGCCAGCGCGGCTTCCTGCTCGCCGAGGCCCTCGCCCCCGGCACCGGGGCCTCCTCCTGGCTGGCCCGGCTGCGGCTGACCGGCCCGCTCGACCGGGACCGCTTCCAGCGGGCCGTCGACACCCTGGTGGCCCGGCACCCGATGCTGCGCACGGTCTTCCCGGCCGGGGCGAGGCCGCCGGTGCAGCAGGAACTGCCCCCGTCGCTGCGGCTGCCGGTCGCCTTCGAGACCGTGTCCGGACCACAGGAACTGGCGCGACGCGTCGAGGACGAGCGGAGCCGTCGCTTCGAGCCATGGGCCTGGCCCCTGCTGCGCCTGAGCGTGCTCACCCTGACCCCGCAGGAGCACGTGCTCGTCGCGCACGCCCACCACCTGATCGGCGACGGCTACAGCGCCGCCCTGCTGCTGGCGGAACTGACCACCGTCCACGACGCCCTGAACCGCGGCGCGGCACCCGAACTGCGCCAGCTGCGCGGTACGTTCCGCGAGCACGCGGAACGACTCGCCGCCCGGCCCGCGCACCCGCGGCCGGAGGACGACGGGGCACGGCGGCGGGCCGACCTGTGCGCGCCCTACACCAAGCCCGTCCTGCGCGCCCCGGCCGGCACCCGGGGTGCCGCCCCCGGCGGCTTCCGCTCCCACGGTTTCGTCCTGGACGCCACCGTCGTCGGCACGCTGCGCAAGATCGCCGCCGAGGCCGGCGCCACCCTGTACGCGCCGCTGCTCACCGCCTACCATCAGGCGCTCGCCACCCTCACCGGCCAGGACGACCTGGTCATCGGGCTGGCCGTGTCCGGCCGCGACCACCCGCTGCCGGACATCCACCGCGTCTTCGGGCCGTTCGCCACAGCCGTCGCGGTCCGCCCCTTCGGTCCCGGCGTCCAGGCCCCGCCCGGGGACGACTTCCCGCAGCGCGTGCGCAGGGTCGTCGACGAGACGATCGCCGCCCGCATCCACGAGGACATCGTCCCGCGTGACGGCGGCGGACTGCCGCTGACGTCCCAGTTCTTCTTCACCTTCCTCGACTTCGGCGCGCTGGGCACGCGCAGCGGTGACCTTCCGGCCGTGCGCTGGGACGAGGAGGAGGGCGGCGACTTCACACCGCCCGCCGCCGGTACGGACGTCTTCCTCGCGGCACGGCCCGACGGGGACCGGCTGCGGATCACCGTGCGCGGTGCGGCGGCGGCCTTCGACGAGCCGGCGCTCGCCGCGTTCGCCGAAGGGCTGCGCGACCGGCTCGTCTCCCCGGCGGTGCGACCTGCACGGCGGCGTGCCGGCGGACAGGCGGATCTGGACGCCGCGCTCGTCGGCTATCTGCCCGCGCCCGCCCATCTGGCGCGGCTCGCAGGTCTACCGGAGACCGGCACGGCCCGCGATGACATCCGCCGCCTGCTGTTCCCGGACGGCGCTCCCCGGCTGCTGGAGACGACCACCACCCCGCTGGGCCGGTCCGGGTTCGTCGCCCTCCCGCTGTTCGCCGACGAACTCGCCGGCGAGCGCGCCCTGGCCGGGCACACCGTCCGCGCCGCAGAAGCCGCCTCGGCACTGGGCGCCCGCAGCGTCTCCCTGGCCGGCATGATCCCCTCACTCACCGGCTACGGCTTCGACGTGCTGCGCGCCTCCCGCGCCCCGGCCTCGATCACCACCGGGCATGCGGCCACGGTCGTCTCCGTGGTGCGCACGGTGCACGCCGCGCTGTCGGCCACCGGCCGGGACCTGGCCGACACGGCCCTGGCCGTGGTCGGGCTCGGATCCATCGGCGCCTCCTCGATGGAGCTGCTGCTCACCCTGGCCGAGCGGCCACCCGCCCGTCTCCTGCTGTGCGACGTGCCGGGCAGCGGCCCGCGCCTTCACGATCTGGCGCGGACGGTACGGGCACGCGGCCTGGCCGAGGACGTCGCCGTGCACGTCTCGGACCCGGAGCTGCCCGGCGCGGTGTACGAGGCCGGGCTGATCGTCGCGGCCGTCAGCGGACACAGCGCCCTCGTCGACATCGGCCGGCTGCGTCCCGGCACCGTCGTCGTGGACGACAGTTTCCCGCACTGCTTCGACACCGGCCGGGCACTCGCCCGCATGCGCCAGGACAAGGACGTGCTGGTCCTCGGCGGGGGCCTGCTCACGGTCGGTGCCACGCGACGCACCCTGGCGGACGGGCTGCCCGAGGCCGTCGCGACCAGCGAGGCAGTGGCGCGGCACGGACTCCCCGGCACCCTGGCCTCCTGCCGGACGGAGTCGCTGCTGCACGCCTGCGGCGCGGACGTACCCCGGGTGCGTGGCCTGGTGGACGGCCCCACGGCCCTCGCCTACTGGCGCGCCATGGACCTGGCCGGAATCACCGCGGCGCCCCCGCACCTGCTCGGCCGGATCCTGGACCCGCTACCGGCGGCGGTCCGCGCACGCGGGACCGGGGCGTTGCCACCCCAGCCCGTACCTCCCGAGCGTGACCACGACGCTGATCCGCGTCCCTGAGCCGGAGACGGGCGCGCAGGGAACTGCGCGCGCAGCCCTGCCCGCTCGCCGCCGGCCGTGGCCCTGGCCCACGAGACCCGACGGCACGCGGCGTTCCGGGGTCCTACCTCGCCCGCGTCTCGGCCGGAGTGCGCAGCACGAGGAGGGCGACGTCGTCGTCGTTCCCGGTGGGGCGGACGCGGCGCAGCAGTTCGTCGGTGAAGGAGGCCATGGGCCGGTGGGCGAGCGCGGCCGCGTGCTGGCGCAGCCGCTCCAGTCCCTCGTCCAGGGAGTGCCCGACCGCTTCGATGAGTCCGTCGGTGTACAGCAGGAGCGTCGATCCGGGCGGCAGCATGGTGGAGGCGTCGGGACGGGGCTTGCCGGCCCCCGTGCCCAGGAGGATGCCGTGGCCGTCCAGGAGATAGCGGGTGAGACCGTCACGGCTGATCAGCAGGGGCGGCGGATGCCCGGCGTTGGTCCAGCGCAGCTCCCAGTGGCCGTTGTCCGCCGCTTCCAGGCGCGCGAAGATCATCGTGGCCATCGGCACGTTGGTGATGTGCGTGACCGCCTCGTCGAGCCGGTCGACGATCCGGCTGGGGGGTTCCTGGTGGGACCAGGCGTAGGCGCGCAGCATGTTGCGGACCTGCGCCATGCCGGCCGCCGCCTCCAGGTCGTGGCCGACGACGTCGCCGACGGCCAGGGCGGTGGCGCCGTCGGGCAGGCGGAACGCGTCGTACCAGTCGCCACCGACCTGGGAGGCGTCGGGGGCGGGCAGGTAGCGGGCGGTCATCTTCAGCCCGGGCAGGCGCGGCAGCTGGGGGAGCAGGTGGTTCTGCATGGTCTCGGCGACCTTGCGCTGGCGCTGGTAGAGGCGGGCGTTGTCCAGGGCGAGCGCGGCCCGGCGCGCGATGTCCTCGATCAGCGGGAGGTCCTCGTCGGTGTAGTCGCCCGGCTTGTCGGCGCGGCCCAGCGTGAGGGCTCCGAGGACCGCACGGGTGCTGCGGATGGGGACGATGGCCGCGGAGTGGATGCCGGTCGTCTTGAACAGACGCTGCTGCTCCACGGCGATGCCGGAGTCCGGCTCCCGCTGGTACGTCTGCGGTCCGGCGAGGGTGGAGGCCACTCCGCGCAGTGCTCTGGACAGGGGCATGGGGGATTCCTCGGGCACCGGGGGCATCGGTCCCTGGAGCTCCTCGTGGTGCACCAGCGTGTCGCCGTCGGCGTGGACCACGGCGCTGCGCCACACCTCGTCGCGCTCCGTGATCAGATCGATGACCGCCCAGTCCGCCAGCCGGGGCAGGACGAGGGCGACGAGCCGGCGCAGCGCCTCGTCGACGTCCAGGGTGGAGGTGAGGCGCGTGGTGGTCTCCGCCAGCAGGGCCAGCCGTTCGAGCTCGGTCAGCGGCTCGGCCGCGTGCTCCGGCCGCCGGCCCGCGTCCCCGGCCTGCCGGTCGCGGTGGAAGACGACGAGCGTGGCGGGTTCAACGCCACCGGTGTCGAAGGGGGTGATCAGCCATGACACGGGCAGCAGGGAGCCGTCCCCCGTGGCGAACCACTCCCCGGCGGCCTGCTCCGTGCGCCGGGAGTGGAACGCCTGCCGCATGCTGCACCGGCTCGTCGGCAGCGTGTGACCACGGGCGTCCCGGTGCAGCAGATCGTGCGCGTCACGGCCGACCAGGTCCTCGGCGGGCCGGCCCAGCAACTCCTCGGCCCGGGCATTGACCGCGATGATGCATCCCTTGTCGTCCACCACATACGCGGCCGCACCGATGGCGGCCAGTGCCCCCGGCAGTGCCGGGTCAGTCGCCCCGGGGGACCGTGGACCGGTGCTCCCGGTCCGCTCCGGCTCCGCCACGCCCTTGCCTCCTCGCTGATCGCCGGACATGCCTGTCCAGCACTCCTACCCCGAGTGCCCCCTGTGTGGGAACCTCAGCCCCGTGCTTGGCCCGGGCGGAAGAGCATGGACTCCGCCTGTGATGGAATTCGTGGGGTAATCGGACTGCCGTGAGGTGAAGGGCGTAGGTGCGGGGCGGCTTATGAAGCAGGCTGCTGAGGGTGACGGCTGGGCGCTGTCGGACGGGGTGATCTCCCTGTCGGCCGCCTTCGAGGGTACGGAAGCGATCGCGCAGGCGCGTGATCATGCCGGAATGTTTCTGCGACATCTGCAGGCGGAGCACGGGGTGCCGGTGCCCGAGCGGGCCACGAACATCGTGCAGCTGGTGGTGAGCGAGCTGGTGACCAACACCCGCAAGTACGCCCCGGGGCCGTCGCTGCTGACGCTGGAAGCCCGCGACGGTGCCGTCTCGGTGACCGTGTGGGACACCGAACCGCGACTTCCGGTGGTCCGGGGCGCCGACCCGGTCCGGGTCGGGCAGCACGGCCTGGAGATCGTCAGGGCCGTCTGCCGCAGCCTCGAAGTGCACCGCGAACCGGTGGGCAAACGCATCACGGCCACGATCGACCTCGCTTGAGGACCCGGTCGCAAGACGCTGCCGATACCCGGCCCGCCCGCGCCAGGCGGCGATGAGCCAGGCGCCGCCCGCGGCCGGTCCCGACCGTGCGCGAGTCGCGCGCCGTCCTGTACGCGATCTCCCAACTGCCTCTCCGCAGACATCTTGTAGCGGGACCTGACCCGCCCCTAGGATTCAAGGCAGGCGATTGAATCGTTTCAACCATCCTGTCCTCGTCCAGCCGCAGCGAGCAAGGGAGTCGACATGCCCGGAAGTTGGAACCGCAGGACCTTCCTGAGCGCCACCGCGGGGACCGTGGGGGCCGGCCTGTCCGCCCTGACCGCCGCGAACTCCGCCGCGGTCCCCATGGCCGGCTCGTCCCGAAGTGCCGCGGGAGCCCCCGGCCTTCACGTCACCCGCACCACCGTGGAGCACAAGCCGAACGTCCTGGGAACAGACGTCGCCCGCCCCCGGCTCGCCTGGGAGTCGACGTCCGCCGGTCACGGCGCACGGCAGACCGCCTACCGCGTGCAGGTGAAGGCCGGCGGACCGGGATGGGGGAGCGGATCCCTCATCTGGGACTCGGGCAGAGTGACAAGCGCGGACGGCGCGGGTGGCGTGCCCTACGGCGGTCCGGCCCTGGAACCGCGCATCCGGTACTCCTGGCGCGTCAGGGTCTGGGACGAGCAGGGCAGAGCATCGGCCTGGAGTGCGCCCCGCTGGTTTGAGACAACGTTGTCACCCGAGGACTGGGACGCCGAGTGGATCGGCGCGGACACCCCGGCACCCCTCGACTTCACCGGCGCCTCCTGGATCTGGGCCCCCGGAGCGAGCACCCAGAACGCGCCCACGGGCACCAGGTGGTTCCGGGGAAGCCTCGACCTGCCCGACGACATCGACGTCGCCGAAGCGACGCTCGTGGCGACCGCGGACGACGACTTCACCCTCCACCTCAACGGCCGCCTGGCTCTCGAAGCCCCCCAGCAGCAGGACGGCTGGCGGACCGGCCGGACGGCCGACGTCACCGAGCAGGTCAAGGAGGGCGTCGACACCGGCACCGGCGTCGTGCTCGCCGTCGCGGCCACCAACCGCGCCGGTGCCTCGGTCAACCCGGCGGGACTTCTGCTCCGCCTGCACGTGCGCAGCTCGTCGGGGCGTACCTACGACCTCCGCAGCGACGCCGGATGGCGCACCGCCGACACCGAGCAACAGCACTGGCAGCAAGCCGGCTTCGACGACTCCGCCTGGTCGCCCGCGGTGGTGCTCGCCCCCTACGGCCAAGGCCCGTGGGGAGACGGGGTGAGCGTCAGCCTGCCCGAGCAGCCCGCACCGCTGCTGCGCAGGGAGTTCGACGTGCCGCGCCGGATCAGCCGGGCGCGCCTGTACATCAGCGGCCTCGCCTACCACGAGGCGGAGATCAACGGCCGGCGCGTGGGACGACAGGTTCTCGATCCCGGATTCACCGACTACGACGAGACGGTGCTGTACACCGTCCACGACGTGACCGACCTGCTGCGCCGGGGCGGCAACGCGATCGGTGTGACGCTGGGGCGCGGCTTCTTCGGCATGACGACCCCCAACGTCTGGAACTGGCACCGCACGCCCTGGCACTCCGAACCGCGCCTCATCGCCCGGCTGGAGGTCGACCACCCCGACGGCACCCGCACCGCCCTGGTCACCGACGAGCGGTGGCGCATCACCGACGGACCCACCCTGTCCAACTCCCTCTACGCCGGGGAGACCTACGACGCCCGGCGCGAACCGGGCGCCTGGACCCGGCCCGGTTTCGACGACTCCTCCTGGCGGCCGGCGAAGATCCAGGAAGGCCCCAAGGGGCGCCTGCGCGCGCAGCCGCACGACGGCATCGAGGTCATCGACTCCTTCCCGCCCGAGAAGATCAGCCGACTGGCTCCCGGTGTGCACCTGGTGGACATGGGCCGGACCATGGCCGGCTGGGTCCGCATCACCGTGGCGGGCCTCCCCGCGGGCACCCGCCTGCAGCTCACCTACGGTGAGAAGCTGAAGGCCGACGGAAGCGTGTCGGCCGAGACCTCGCACGTCCCCGGGCGCTTCCAGCACGACGAGTACATCTGCGCCGGCCGCCCGGAGGAGAGCTGGGAGCCCTCCTTCTCGTACAAGGGCTTCCGCTACGTCCAGATCAGCGGCCTGCCCACCACCCCCGGCCCCCGGCAGATCACGGGCCGGCTGGTCCACACCCCGCTGGAGGAGGTCAGCACCTTCGCCTGCTCGGAACCCTTCTACGAGTGGCTCGACCGGGCCATGCGGCGCACCGTGCTGAACAACATGCACGGCATCCCCACCGACACCCCCATGTACGAGAAGAACGGCTGGACCGGCGACGCGCAGCTCGGCACCCCCGTGATGACCTACGCCTTCGACATGCACCGCATGCTCTCCAAGTGGCTGGGGGACCTCGCCGACAGCCAGACCGACGACGGCCAGCTGCCCGTCATCGTGCCGAGCGGCGGCTGGGGCTACGGCGAACTCGGGCCCTCCCCGGAGTGGACGACCGTGTACCCGTTCGTCATCCGGGAGTTCTACCGGGTGTACGGCGACGAGCGTGCGGCACGCGAGCACTGGACGACACTCACCCGCTACCTGGACTGGGAGCTGTCCCGGCTGCGCGACGGTCTCGCCGTCACCGCCCTGGGCGACTACCTGCCGCCCGGCTACGGAGGCAACCCGCCCGAGGACACCCGCCTGACCGCCACCGCCTACCTGTACCGGGCGCTGCTCGACACGGCCGAGATGGGCGAAGTCCTGCACGCCGGCGAGGTGGTGACGCGCTACCGGCGGGCCGCCGCGAAGCTCAAGGACGCCCTCAACGCGGAGTTCCTGGGCCCGGACGGCCAGTACCGCACGGCCAAGGATCCCGGTTACCGGCAGACCAGCAACGCGATCCCCCTCGCCTTCGGCCTCGTACCGGATCACGCCCGCGCCTCGGTGTTCGCCGGCCTCGTGCGGGACGTCGAGGCCCGCGGCAACCACCTCAACACCGGTGCGCTGGGCACCAGCGTGCTGCTGCGCGTGCTGTGCCAGGAGGGCAGGCCGGACCTGGCGCACGCCATCGCGACCCAGCGCACCTACCCGAGCTGGGGCTACTGGCACGAACACGGCGCCGACACCATGTGGGAGATGTGGCCGCTCGACTCCCGCTCCCGTGACCACTACTTCCAGGGCACCGTGGCCCAGTGGCTGTACGAGAACGTGGCGGGACTGCGCCCGGGCGACGCCGGCTACGCCACGTTCACCGTGCGGCCCGACGCCCGGACCGGTGTCGACTGGGCACGGACCTCGATCCGTACCGTGCGGGGAACCGCCGGTGTCGCCTGGTCGCAGCAGGGAGCCGTCTTCCGGATGGACGTGCGGGTGCCGGTGGGCGCCGTCGCGGACGTCCACGTGCCCATGGCCGGCCGTGACGAGGTGAGGGCGCCCGACGGTGCCCGCCGCCTGCGCTCGGAGTCCGGCTTCGCCGTGTACCGGGTGGCGCACGGGACATGGCGCTTCACGAGCGGGGGACGGACGTCCACCGGGCGGGGGGAGGGGGAGCCCGCCGTGGCGTCCTGACCGCGTGCCGGCAGCGAGACGAGGCGGGATTCCCCCGCCTCATCCGCGCCGGGTGCCGTCAGCGGGGCCCGGTGAGCTGAGCGGCGAGGAGGTGGGAGTCCAGCAGGGCCGGGTCGGCCGTGCGGGCGGCCTTCGCGTAGCCGGCGAGCATGCGTCTGGTCAGCAGCAGGGCCTGTGGGGAGCGCCGGGAGAGGGGCTTGGTCCAGGCGGCGATGGTCTCGTCCAGGGCGTCGAGCGGGGCGACCTTGTGCAGCAGGCCGAGGCGGTGGGCGGTGTGGGCGTCGAAGGTCTCGCAGGTGAGCATGAGTTCGCGGATCCGGGCCGCGCCCGCTTCCGTGATCAGACGGCCCATGGCACCGCCCCAGGCGGGTGCGAGCCCGAGGCCGACCTCGGGCATGCGGAATCGGCAGGTGTCCGCGCCGGCCCGCAGGTCGCAGTAGGCGGCCAGTGCCAGACCGGCTCCCACGACCTTGCCGTGCAGCCGGGCGATGGTCACGGCATGGGTGTTCTCCAGCGCCTGGCACAGACGGTGGGCCTTGTCCGCGATGCGCAGCAGTGTGCCGCCGGTGGGATCGGTCTCCAGGGCGTCCTGGTACTCCCGGCGGTCGGCCCCGAGGCAGAAGTCGCTGCCGAGGGAGGAGAGCACCAGGATGCGGACGTCGGGCTGGTCGTGGAGGTCGTCGAGGACGTCGATGAGCGCGTCCAGGACCGCCGTGCTCAGCACGTCGTCCTGTGCGGTGGGATTGAGCCGGACGTGGAGGACGGGGCCGTTTGTGGTGAGGTCCAGGGGAGCGGCTGGGCGCCCGGTGTCGAAGGGGAGCCCGGCTCCGGGGGCGGGGGCGGGGGTGACGTCGGTGGCGGCGGGGGCGGACACGGGGGCGGGGGTGCGGGGCGGGTTCATGCGAGGGCTACATCCAGGTTCAGCAGGCGCCGGAACGCCACCCGGGGCGCCAGCGCGGGGCGGCGAACCAGGGTGAGTCTCGGCAGGCGGGCAATGAGGTGGCGAAGCAGGGTCTGGGCTTCCAGCCGGGCCAGGGGCGCTCCGAGGCAGTAGTGGATGCCCCAGCTGAAGGCCAGGTGGGAGGGGTTGCGAAGCGGGTCGAAGGTGTCGGGGTCGGCGAACCGGGCGGGGTCGCGGTGGGCGGCCCCGACCATGAGGTGGACCATCTCGCCGGCGGCGACCTCGGTGTCCCCGAGGAGCGTGTCCTGCCCGGCGACCCGGCTGATGACGTGCGTGGGAGGGTCGTAGCGCAGGGTCTCCTCGACGAAGGCGGGCACGAGGTCCGGCTGCAGGACGAGCCGTTCCCAGCGGCCGGGGTCCTCGACGAGGCGCAGTGTCATGGTCGACAGCAGCGTCGCGGTGGTCTCGAGGGCAGCCAGCAGGACGAACAGGGCGAGGAAGTAGACCGCTTCGTCCGCCTTGTCCTGGTCCGGCTCGAGCTCGTCCCAGGTGCTGATCCACCGGGAGACGGGATCGTCGCCGGGCCGTGCGCGCCGGGTCCGCACCAGGTCGAGGAAGTACGTGCGCAGTTCGGCCATGGCGGCGTCGGACCGGGCCAGCTGGCTGGCGTTCGGGAGCAACTCCTGGGTGAAGACCTGCTCATGGGTGAGTTCACGCAGCCGGGGCCAGTCGGCGCTGGGCAGGCCGAGCCAGTCACCGATGGTGGCGACGGGGAGCTCCTCGCTCACCAGCTCCGAGAAGTCGGCCTCTCCTGCGCGCAGGCGCTCGTGCAGGGTGTCCAGCAGCCGGTCGACGATGGTGGACACCCGAAGACCGATCCGGTCGATGGTGGTGCGGTCGAAACCGCCGGCCGACCGGCGCACCCGCGTGTGCTCCGGAGGATTGAGGGTCGGCAGAGTCCGGCTGATCTCCCGGGACGAGGGGGCACTCCAACGGGTACGCGCGCCCTGCTGCTCTCGCCATCGGGTGTCCGGTTCGAGCCAGACGCCGTTGCGCAGCACCTGCTCGCAGGTGCTGTACCCGGTGACGAGAAAACCACCCCAGGGCGCGGGGCTGACAGCGCCGCGCGCCCTGAGCTCTGCGTAGATGGGGAAGGGGTCGGCCTGTCCCTCAGCCGTCCTGAGACGGGAGAACAGGGAAATAGTGGCCCGACGGTCCGTAGACGGAGTCGTGACGCTTCCCACGGTAGCGGCTCCTTTCTGCCAGCCGCTATCCGTACCCGAGCGATAATTGAGTCATACAGTAACTCTGTAGTTTCATATGGTTACTTGCGTCACTCGCCGTTCATCCACGCCCGGAAGCGGCTGAAGAGTCCCCCCTTCGGGCGCGGTGCGGCGTGGGACGGCCGGTGCGCCGCGGGTGGCTGAGGAACGCCGGTGGACGAGGGAGCCGCCGCGACGGAGGACGGCGCCGTCTGACGCGCGCCGGCCGGCTGCGCCACGGTCCGGGGAGTGAAGCGGATGGGCACGGTGACCAGCGAGCGGCTCCACGGCGCCGCCACCCACGCCAGTTCGCCGAAGGGGACCCGCATCTCCACATCGGGCAACCGGTTGAGCAGGGACTCCACGGCCGTGGCGGCGATCATGAACGCCGGGTCCTTGGCCGGGCACGCGTGCGGGCCGGCACCGAACGCCAGATGGGCCTTGGGGCTGAGCTGTTCGCGGTGCGCGGTGAGCTTGGGGTCGGTGTTGGCCGCCGCGAAGGAGATCAGGACCGGGTCGCCCGCCCGCAGCGTGCGGTCCCCCAACTCGACGTCCTGGGTGGGGTAGTGCCCCGCGTAGTTGGCGATCGGGGCGTAGTTCCACAACGTCTTCACCACCGCGTCCTCGACCGGCAGGCCGGTCGGCCAGTCGTCGCTGAGGTACAGCGCGGCGCTGGTGCCGATCGCGGCCGTCAGGGGCGCCGTGCCGCCGGAGAGCAGGGTCACCAGCTGGTGCAGCACCTCCTCGTCGCTCAGCCGGGCCGAGTGCACCATCAACCGGGTGGTGAGGTCCTCACCGGGCTGCCGGCGCTTGAGGGCGATCAGTTCGCCGAGCGCGGCGCCCAGGATCTCGTCGGCCCCCTGGGTGCCCTGGAAGATGCCGGTGATCCCGGCGATGACGCGGTCGCCGATGTCGGGCGGGCAGCCGAACAGGTCACCGAAGACCAGCAGGGGCAGCGGCTGGGCGTACGCGGCCATCAGCTCGGCCTGGCCGAGGGGCTCGGAGCTGAAACGGCTGATCAGGTAGTCGGCCGACTGCTGGGTCAGTCTGATGAGCCGGCTCTGGTCGACGGTGGCGAGGCTCTCCGTGACCGCCTGCCGCAGCCGGGCGTGCGCCGCGCCGTCGCTGAACAGGGCGTTGGGGCGGTACCCCATCATGGGCAGGGCCGGGCTGTCCTCCGGGACCCGGCCCTCGTTCAGGGCGTTCCAGCGGCGGGAGTCCCGTACGAACAGCTGCGGGTTCTGCAGGATGTACAGGCTCGCGTCATAGCTGGTGACCAGTTCGACCTGGACGCCCGGCGCGATGTCGACGGGGGCGCTGTGTCCCATCGAGCGCAGCTTGTCGTAGGTGCGCTCGGGGTCGGAGCCGAAGTCGGGACCGTACAGCGGGATGTTGCCGTGTGCGGGGCATTCGGCAGGTACCCCGGTCGTCTCGAGGGGCTGTTGCATGGTGTGGCTCCTAGCCGAGTGAGGACAAGAGGTGCTTCACGAGCGTGATGAGGGCCTCCATCGAGGAGTCCTGGTCGCGGACGTCGCAGTCGATGACCGGTGTCTCGTCGGAGAGGTTGAGTGCCTCACACACTTCGGACAGGGGGAAGTGGGTCCTGCCGTCGAAGGTGTTCACACCGACCACGTAGGGCAGACCGAAGGACTCGACCAGGTCCAGGATGGGGAAGGTCTCCTCCAGCCGTTCGGGGTCGACCAGGACGAGCGCGCCCAGCGCTCCCCTGGACAGGCCCTCCCACATCTGCTTGAACCGTTCCTGCCCGGGAGTTCCGAAGATGTAGAGGACCAGATCGTCACTCAGGGTCAGCCGCCCGAAGTCCATCGCCACGGTGGTGGTGGTCTTGTCGGGCGTCTCGGAGAGGTCGTCGAGGCCCACGCTGGCCTCGGTGATCTCCTCCTCGGTCTGCAGCGGCTCGATCTCGGAGACGCTGCCGATGTAGGTGGTCTTCCCCACCGCGAAGTGGCCCACGACCAGGACCTTGACGGAGCGGGAGACCTTGGGATCCAGATACACGGACTTACGCTCCGGTTCGTATGCGCTCCAGGCCATGGAGCACGGCGGTGAGCAGGGCGGGGTCATGGCGTTCGGCATGCGGCACCGGATTGCGCACATGGATCAGGTCGTCCTCGGCCATCTGTGCGAGCAGGATGCGCACGATGCCCAGGGGCAGCTGGGTGTGGGCCGCGACCTCGGCGACCGAGAGGTATCCGTCCGCGAGCAGGTCGATGACCGCACGCGCCTCCGGAGCCAGGGTGCGTACCGTGGCCAGGGCCGAGTCCTGTGCCGTGATCATGGTGGTGTGCTCGTACTCACTGTCCCGCGGCAGTACGCGCCCCTTCGCCATGACGAAGAACGGGACTAACGGGGCCGTCAGTTCGAGCTCGTCGGACGGGTCGTCATGCATCGCTGGCCCCTTCTCCCGGCACGCCCGGCAGCGACGCGGGCATCGCGTCACTCAGACGTGCGGCGAACTCCTCGATGTCACAGTCGTGTTCGGCGGCCGCCGCGAGGAAGGCGCCCTCACCGGCGGCGATCAGGAACACCCAGCCGTGCTGGAACTCGATGACCGTCTGGCTCCACTCGTCGTCCCGTTCACCGCCCGCGAAGGGCGCGGTCGCCCGGCTGTAGGCGTGGATGCCGGTCATGGCGGCCGAGATCGTGTCCGCGAGGTCCCTGTCGACGCCCGCGCTGGCGCCGCGCGGCAGACCGTCCGCGCCGAGCAGCAGGGCGTGCAGGGCGCCCGGCACCGCGGCCACCGCCCGGTCCAGCCGGTCGAGAACGGCGACGGACCTGCCCGTCTCGGCGGGGTGCGCCTGCGGGCCGTTCCCGGTCTGAGCCGCGTCGGCGGGGGTGACCCGGGGCGGGGCCGTGAGGTTGTTGCCCAGCCGGGCGACCAGCCGGTTCATACGGAACGAGAGCTGCTCCATGTCCACGTCGGGCTCCGCGGCGGCAGCCAGGTAGGCCCCCTGCCCGGCCCCGATCAGGAACACCCAGCCGTGCTGGAACTCGATGACGGTCTGGATCCACCCCCGGTCCGGCGAGGGGCCGGCGAAATGGGCGGTGGCCCGGCTGAGGGACTGCATCCCGGCCATGGCCGCGGAGACGGTTCCCACGTCCTGGCGGGTCAGGCCGTCCGTGGAACCGCGTGGGATGCCGTCCGCCGACAGCACCACGGCGTGCCGTGCCTTGGGCACGTTGGTCACGATGTCCTGGACCATCCACGACAGGTCGGTCGTACTCATGCGTTGTCGGACCCTTCGGACATGGGGGTGTCGAGGGAGGCCACATCGCGCCCGGTCTGGGTGCCGCGCTGCAGGGCGCCCAGGCTGCCGGCGCCGCGGCGCCGCACGGCGCGCCTGGCCGGCTGGTCCACCGCGGGGGAGTCACCGACGGACGTGATGCGGGTCCCGCGCTTGGGCAGACCGTTGGCCGTGCGCTCCGTGGTGCGGCCCTGCACCGGCCGGATGCTGCTCACGGGCGCCGCCTCGGGGGCCGCGGGGGTCTCCTCCATGGTCCACAGCTCCTCGGGCAGCAGGACGACGGCCCGTACGCCGCCGTACCGGGAGACACCGGTGACGTCCACCTTGAAGCCGTACTGCCGGGCGATCAGGCCGATGACCGGGAAGCCGAACTTCGGCTGGGTGCCCAGCTGGGACAGCCGGGGGACGTCGTCGCCGGACAGCAGCGCACTCGCCCGCTGCCGGTCCTCGTCGCTCATGCCGACGCCGGCGTCGTCGATGATGATGCAGAGGTTCTGCTGAACCTGGCGGAACGTGACCTCGATCGGCGCGTCCGCCTGGGAGAAGCTGGCAGCGTTGTCAAGCAGTTCGGCGACGGCCAGGGCGACCGGGGCGACGGCGGAGGCCTTCAGCGCGATGCCGCTCGGCTGCATGATCTCCACGCGCTGGAAGTTGCGGATCTGGCTCTGGGCACTGCGGACGACGTCGTAGACGCTGGCAGGCTGGTTGCGGCGGCCCAGCGGCGCACCGCACATGACGGCGATGCCCTGTGCCTTGCGGGCCATCTGGGCGTTGGCGTGGGTGATGTCCATCAGGTCGTTGAGGACCGGGTGGCCGCCGTACTCGCGCTGGACCCCGTCCAGCAGCGTCGTCTGCTCGGCCGCGAGACTCTGCAGGAAGCGCGCGGCGCCCTTGAGGACCGCCTTGATGTTCTCCTCGGCCGCCTGCTCCGCTTCGCGGATGACCCCGTCCTGCTCGTTCCTGATCCTCGCCAGCTCGGCCTGGACGCGTCCCAGTTCGTTCTGGCTGTACTGCAGCCGCGCCTGAAGCTCGGCCTCGGACTCCTTCTTCCTCCTCGTCACGCCTCTGCTGCGGAGCACGAGTGCCACGACGGCGGCGACGGCTGTCACCGCTATCGCAACCAGGCACCAAAGAAGCACGTCTTGAGTCATGGAAACCTTTCCCGGCGCGTCACATGCCGGCGTCGGGGGTACGCCGCGCAAGAATCCGCAACCCGTCCAGCGCACTGCACACGGGGGAGTTCAGCGCGTTCGGGGTTCAGGGCCCTGAGCAAAAGTGGATCAAGGTCGCAGACGGCGGAATGCTATCACCGTCAACCCACTGCGCCGGAGGTCGCTCCTGCGGGTTTCACACCATCAACAAGCCGTGCAGCTCAGGGGCGTTGGCGGTTCCGTCGCCCACCGCGTGATCACACCGGATGCCATCCCGGCGTGGCCTCCGCCGGGGCCGTGGGCGTGGCCGACGCGGTCAGGCTGAGCCGGGAGACGATCCGGTAGCGGTCGCCCCGGTAGATCGAGTGGACGTACTCCACGGGCCGGCCGTGCGTGTCGCTGGTGTGGCGTTCGAAGAGCAGCGCGGGGGACAGCTCGGGCACGCCCAGGAGCCTGGCCTCGGCCTGGCTGACGACCGTGGGCTCGATGGTCTGCGTCGCTTCGCTGACCTGCACCCGGTGCCGCTCCCGCAGATGCTCGTACAGGTCGCCCGTCTCCAGCTCCCGGGCGGTGAGCGCGGGGACCAGTTCCGCCGGGATGTGCAGGTGCTCGATGGCCATCGGGGCGCCGTCGACCAGCCGCAGGCGTGCCGCGTAGACGATGTCGGCGGCGGGGGACAGGTGCAGCTTGCGTCCCACCCGGGCGCCCGCCGTGATGGTGGCGAACTCCAGCAGGCGGCTCGACCAGGTGCCGGACGCCTGCGGCAGGATCATGCCGCGGGAGTCCGAGACGAGTTCCTGGGTGATCTTCTCGGGGGCCACGAACATGCCCCGCCCGTGCTCGCGCACCAGGAGCCCGGCCGCGACCAGTTCGTCCACGGCCGCCCGCAGGGTGGGGCGGGAGACCTTGAGCGCGGCGCACAGGGACCGTTCGGAGGGGATCGCGTCCCCGGGGCGCAGTGTCTCGATGAGCTGGAGGATGTGGTCCCGGACCCGCTCCCGCTTGAGTACCGCTCCCGACCCGCCCGCGTTCATGCCCGACCGCTCCCGCCCCGCCGTACTTTGATGGTGCTCGTCCCGTGGTGTGGACTGTTTACCACTCGTCGTCCACTGGTCAAGTGTCATGCCGAAAAGTGAGGCCGACGCGGGGGATTGACGCCTGTATTGGTCTATGCCATTTTCATCGACCAACGAGAGGTCACCTGTCCAGTTGCCCAACTGGTCAGGTGCCGTGGCGCCTTCCCCCCAGAGGTGAACCGTGAAGTTCCGCATGCTCGCAGGACTGTCCGCACTGGTGATCGCCTCCGGCGTCAGCGCCTGCGGCGACGGCTCGGAAACGTCCGGTGACTCCGCCGACGGCGCCACGACGATCGACGTCTGGCTCATGCGCGACAGCGTCTCGGCGCAGTTCCAGAAGGAGTTCGTCGCGGGCTTCGAGGCCGCCCACCCGGACATCGACGTGAAGGTCCAGATCCAGGAGTGGGACGGCATCGGGGAGAAGGTCACGGCCGCCCTCGCCAGCAACGACGCCCCGGACGTCATCGAAACCGGCAACACCCAGGTCGCCCGGTACGCGCAGAGCGGCGGCCTGCTCGACCTGAGCGACAGGACCGGCGAACTCGGCGGCGAGAACTGGCTCAAGGGCCTGGCCGAGCCCGGGGCGTTCGAGGGAAAGCAGTACGGCATCCCGTACTACGCCGCCAACCGCGTCGTGATCTACCGCACCGACCTGTTCGAGAAGGCCGGTGTCGACGCCGCCTCGATCAAGACCCGCGACCAGTGGATCACCGCCACCGAGAAGCTCAACTCCGGTGGCACCCAGGGCATCTACCTGCCGGGACAGATGTGGTACGCACTGGCCGGCTTCATCTGGGACGAGGGCGGCGACCTGGCCATCCGGTCCGGCACGACCTGGAAGGGCGCGCTCGACACCCCGCAGGCGCTGCGCGGCATGGACTTCTACAAGAGGCTCCAGGCCCTCGGCAAAGGCCCCAAGGACTCCGACGAGGCGGAGCCGCCGCAGGCCGAGGTCATGGCCAAGGGACAGGTGGCCCAGATCATCTCCACACCCGGCGGCGCCAACGTGGTCACCGAGAACAACCCCGACCTCAAGGGCAAGCTCGGCTTCTTCCCCATCCCCGGCAAGACCGCCGAACGCCCCGGCTCGGTGTTCATCGGCGGCTCCGACCTCGTCATCCCGGCGGCCTCGGGCAAGCAGGACGCCGCCTTCACCTTCGTCAAGGAACTCACCGGTGACCACTGGCAGCGCAAGCTGGCCGCTGCCATGAGCTACGTGCCGAACAAGACGACCCTGGCCGACGCGGTCGCCTCCGATCCCGGCGCCTCGGCCATGGCGGCGGGCGCCGCCGTCGGCCGGGCGACGCCCAACACCCCCGGCTGGGCCGCCGTCGAGGCGAAGAACCCCGTCAAGGACTACATGACCGCGGTCCTCACCGGCGCCGACGCACCGGCGCAGGCGGCCCGGGCCTCCGCGGCGATCACCGCCGCCATGAACGGCTCCTGATCCGCGACCGGCCGGCACTCCACGGCCCTTGCCACCGCCCCATGTAACGACACATCCGAGGAGACGGCACCGTGTCGGTCATCCACGACTCCGGCGCGCCCCCCGCCCGGTCCCGACCGCCCTCACCGCCCCCCGCCGGGCCCGGGCGCGGCGGCGCGCACCGCCCCGGCCGTGCGGGCCTCTGGCCCTACCTGCTGGCCGCCCCCACGGTCCTGGGCATGCTGTACCTCCTGCTGTACCCCCTGGCGCGCGCCGTGCTGATATCGCTCCAGGACTTCCAGCTCCGCCAACTCATCCGGGGCGACGCGCGGTTCGTGGGACTGCGCAACTACGAGACACTGCTGACGGACGAACGCTTCTGGCAGGTCGTACGCCGCACCTTCGTCTTCATGGCGGTGAACGTCGTCCTGATCATGCTGCTCGCCACCCTGGTCGCCCTGCTCGTCGAGCGACTGGGCCGCCTGTGGCGCACGGCCGTGCTCAGCGCTCTCGTCCTGGCCTGGGCGATGCCCGTCATCGCCGCCACCACCGTCTTCCAGTGGCTGTTCCACTCCGAGTTCGGCATCGTCAACTGGACGCTCCAGCAACTCGGCTTCGGCTCCTTCGAGCGCTACCCCTGGTTCGCCCACGGCCCGGCCGCCTTCACCATCCTCGTGCTGCTGATCGTCTGGCAGTCGGTGCCGTTCGCCGCCATCACCCTGTACTCGGCCCTGACGACCGTCCCCGCGGAACTGTACGAGTCGGCCCGCCTCGACGGGGCCTCGGCCGGCCGCATCTTCCGTGCCATCACCCTGCCCGTGATCCGGCCGATCTTCATGCTGGTGCTCTCCCTGGAGGTCATCTGGACCTTCAAGGCGTTCGTGCAGATCTGGGTGATGACCAACGGAGGACCCGGAGACGCCACGACCGTCCTGCCCGTCTACGCCGTCCAGACCGCCCTGTCGAGCCAGCGCTACGACCTGGGCGCCGCGGCGTCGATGGTCACCGTCCTGCTGATGGCCGCCCTGCTCATCCTGTACTTCCGCCAGATGTTCCGTCAGGAGGGCGAAGCCCCGTGAGCCCCGTGACCCCTGCGCGAGCACCGCGCCCTCTGCCGCGCCGGCGCATCCTGTTGAACGCGGCCGCCGCCCTGACGATCGTCCTGTGCCTCTTCCCCGTCTACTGGATGATCAGCACGGCGTTCAAACCCAGCCGGGACATCCAGTCGGACACCCCCCGGCTCCTGCCCCGCACCTGGACGCTGGAGCACTTCCGCACCGCGGTCGACGCGGACGGATTCGCCCTGTTCTGGCGCAACAGCGTCCTCGTGACCCTGAGCGCCGTCCTGCTCGCCCTGGTCGTCGCGCTCGGCGCGTCGTTCGCCGTGGCCCGCATGCGCTGGCGCGGCCGGCGGCAGTTCATGCTGCTGGTGTTCATCGCCCAGATGGCACCCTGGGAAGCGCTGATCATCCCCGTGTACATCATCTCCCGGGACACCGGCATGCTGGACCGGCTGCCCACCCTGACGCTGGTCTACTTCATGATGACGCTGCCGTTCACCATCGTGGTGCTGCGCGGATTCATCGCCGCCATCCCGCCCGAGCTCGAGGAGGCGGCCCAGGTCGACGGCTGCACCCGTCGGCACGCCTTCCGTCACATCACCCTCCCCCTCCTCGCCCCGGGTCTGATGGCCACCTCCCTGTTCGGCTACATCACCGCCTGGAACGAGTTCGCCTACGCCAACTTCCTGATCATCAAGCAGCAGGACAGCCGCACCCTGCCGGTCTGGCTGTCCTCCTTCCAGAACGTCTTCGGCACCGACTGGGGCGCCACCATGGCGGCCTCCACCCTCTTCGCGCTCCCCGCGCTCGCCGTCTTCCTGCTCCTGCAGCGCCATGTGACCTCCGGCTTCGCCGCCGGCGCCGTCAAGGGCTGAACCCCCCGCGCCCCCACCCCGACGCGACCCCTTCCGGAGACAGCCGTGACCTCGCCCTCACCGCGGACACCGCTCCTGCCCCGCCCCACCAAAGCCCGTTTCAGATCGGGCCACTTCACCCTCACCGCCGACACCCGCCTGCGCGTCACCGGCGGCGCCGAACCCGCCGCCGACCTCCTGCGCACGCTCCTCGCCCCCGCCACCGGCCTGCCGCTGCGCCCCGCCACCGACGGGCCGGTCGTCCTCGCCCTCGACACCGCCCTGACGGGACTGGGCGACGAGGGGTACGGGCTGACGATCGGACCGCACTCCCTGCTCCTGCGCGCCCGCGACCTCACCGGACTCCTGCGGGGCGTGCAGACCATCCGCCAGCTGCTGCCCGTACAGGCGCTGTCCGCCTCGCCCCGGAAGGGCGTGCCCTGGACCCTGCCCTGCGCCGACATCACCGACGTCCCCCGCATGTCCTGGCGCGGGGCCATGCTCGACGTGGCCCGCCACTTCCAGCCCCTGCCGTACCTGCTGCGCTATGTCGACCTGCTCGCCCTGCACAAGATCAACGTCTTCCATCTGCACCTGACCGACGACCAGGGCTGGCGGATGCCCGTCGCGGCCTATCCCAAGCTCACCGAGGTCGGCGGCCACCGCCGGCAGTCCATGATCGGACCCAGCGGCGACCGCTACGACGGCACACCCCACGGCGGCGCCTACACCAGGGCCGAACTCACCCGCCTCGTCGACCACGCGGCCGCGCGCGGCATCACGGTGCTGCCCGAGATCGAGATGCCCGGCCACGCCCGCGCCGCGGTCGCCGCCTATCCGCACCTGGGCAACCGGCCGGAGCACACGCCCGACGTCTGGACGAGGTGGGGGGTGTGCGACACCACCCTCGGCGTGCACGAGGAGGTCTTCGACTTCTGCCGGACCGTGCTGGAGGAGGTCATGGACGTCTTCCCCTCGCCCTACCTCCACATCGGCGGCGACGAATGCCCCACCACCGAGTGGGCCCCGAGGCTCGACGAGGGCCGCGTCACACGGCGCTCGGCCCGCGAGGCCGCCCGGCATGCCTGCGTACCGGCCGAAAC